>NZ_JALJRP010000004.1:0-101737 GCF_024519715.1 Pseudomonas sp. Pse35
CATCCATGGCGCGGGGCGGCTAAACCGGCATCCCTGCCGGTTTACCCCCCAAATCACTGGCGAATTCCGGCCAGCGTGGTTTAACGGGGCGCCTGAGATCAAGATCACAAGCAGATCAAGATCAAGAGCGGCTCGCTTCGCATCGTGGTTACCGGTGGCTGCGGCGAACTGCACAGTTGTGTAGATACCTATGGCTATCGCAGGCAAGCCACACACACATTTGGAATGCGTGTGTGCTTAGAAGAACCGCGTCACGCTGATCTTCGCATCACGCCCCTTGGTGTACGCCCGGTCGCCGCTCAAGGCCGGGCGGAAGTTTTTGTTGAACAGGTTGTCCACCGTGAAGTTCACCTCGGTGCCTTTGAGATATGCCTGCTGCGGTGTCCATTTGGCGAACAGGCCCTGGGTGTTGTAGCGCTTGTTGCCGTACTGGTCGTAGAACACATCGCCGATGCTGGAGCCCGGGCCGCCAGAGTATTTGTCGCTGGGCAGGCGGTCGGTGGCGCCGATGAATTGGCTCATCCAGCCCACCTGGGCATCCCAGGCCGGGATGTGAGTGCCCAGTACCAGTACCCATTTGGTCGGCGGAATATCCCGCGCGGCCACGTCCGGGCCCCAGGGATTGGTGTAGGCGCCTTGGTGCTGGCCCTTGGCATAGGCGAACGACACCGAGCCAAACAGGTAGGTGGAGTTGTAGATCGATTCGAGCTCAACGCCCTTGATGGTCAGGCTGCCGATATTGCGGTAGTTGGACATCGGCCCAGGCGGGCAAGCTGAAGCGATGCTGCCGCCATTGACAGCCTGGTTCTGGCAACCCACGCCGGTGGCCTTGAAGATCTCGTCTTCGACTTTGTTGTGAAACAGGGTGGTGCGCAGTTGCAAGTTGTCGTCCTGGGCGAGCAGGTTATCGAAGCTGGTGATGTTGCCCAGGGTGATCGAGGTGATGCGCTCCGGGTCCAGGTCGACGCTGGTGGCGGTGCGACTGCCCACGCCCTGCACTTCGTATTGTTCGTCGATCACCGGGGCGCGCCAGGTCTGGCTCCAGTTGGCGAACAGCCCCACACTCGGCGTCACGGTCCAGAATAGCGCCAGGCGTGGCGACCAGCCAGTGTAGGTGCGGTCGCTGTAGTCGTGACCCACTGCCGGGTTGTTGTAGTAGGGCGCATCGTTGCCTTCGCCGCGGTTGCGCACATGGTCGTAGCGCAGCGACGGCGTGATCGTCACGTCGCCCAACGTCACCGCGTCCTGGATAAAGAAGCTGTTGGTATCGACTTTGCCGTGGGGCATGAAGCCCGGCTGGAAGTGCCCGTAGTTGTAGCGCGGCGTGTTGTAGGTGGCGCCGGGCATCCACATCTCGGTTTCGCGGGTGTGCTTGCGGATTTGCCCGCCGACCGTCACGGCATGCTGCAAGGGGCCGGTGTCAAACAGGCTGACGTTACGGATATCCAGGAGCTTGTCGGTGTAGGCGGTGTCCATCTTGCGCCCGCCGGTGGCCAACTGGAAAAACGCCGTGGCGTCACGCTCATCGGTCTGTTCGGTGTTGGACTGGGAATACTTGATGGTCAAGTCCACCAGCGGGTTGTCCAGCGGCTGGTATTCATACTTGCCCGACCAGGTGGTGTCGACCGTGTCACGGTGGGCGAGAAAGCGCTTCAACGCGCCTTCGTAGCCGTAGCGGTCGATGTTGAACTGGGTTGGCGGCGTGGGGTAGCTGGCGGCGGAAAACGGGGTCCAGCGGTTGCTGTGGGAGCGCGAGTACGACAGCCCGACACTGTGCTCATCGGTAAAGTGCGCGTTGACCTTGAACAGCTTGCCGTCCACATCCTGGGCGCTGTTGGGCAGGCGCTGGGGGTTGATCGGGTACTCATTGTTGTCGTTGGGCAATTTGGCGGCCACCTTCATATCGCCGCCGTCGCGTTGGGTCAGGTAGGCCAGCGCATCGAAACGGCCGTCGTCGGTACGGCCATAGACGGCACTGCTGTAGACCTGTTCATGGTCGTTGCTGGAGTAGCCATATTTGAGCATCGCACCGCTGTTGCGGCCGTCCTTGAGCAGGTCCGGAGCGTCCTTGGTGACCATGTTGACCGTGCCGCCGAAGCCGCCATTACCGGTGAACGGCGAGTTGGGGCCTTTTTCCACTTCAATGCGCTTGATCAGCTCGGGCTCGATAAACACCGTGCCTTGCTGGTAACGCTCAAAGCCTGTCTTGGTGGCACCGTCAACGGTCAGCGGCACGTCTTCGGCATCGCCGAAACCACGGATGTTGATGGTCTGGCCGCCGGGCTTCAGCGAGCCGCCCTGGCTGACACCGGGCAAGGTCTGCAACAGGCTGGGAATGTTATTGGACTGGTAACGGTCGATGTCGGCCTGGGTCAGGGTGGAGCGGTTGACGGTGCTGGCGTTTACCTCATTGCCAGTACCGATCACGCTCAGGGTGTCCAACTGGATCGCGCCACCGGTGGTGGTTTTGCCCTCGTCGGGGCGCACCACATAGGTACTGCCGACCTTGATCAGGTTGAGCTCACCGTTTTTGAGCAGGGAACGGATGGCCACTTCCGGGGTGTAGTTACCGTCAAGCGCTGGGGCCTGCACGTTCTTGAGCAGGGTTTCATCGAACAGCAGCTGGATTTTCGCTTGCTGGGCCACCTGGCTCAGGGACGTGGCCAGCGACTGGGCCGGCAGGTGCAGCTTGAGCGACTCGGCTTCGGCGCTGAGGCTCAAGGCCAGGCACGTAGCCATGAGTGTCGGTCGAAGAAACAGGTGCGAAGCGTGGCAAGGCGCGCGAAACATGAAATCCCCCGGAGCGGCTAAATAGCCAAAAAGGTGTGCGTATCAAACACAGACAGGAGGAAGACGGGGCAGGCAAAAAAAACCACACATGCGAATGCAAAATATTCTCATGTGTGGTTTCTGCCGTTTATTTGCTCGGCTCGATTCTCATGATGCCATCCGCCGAGAGCACGGTTTTCACTGGCAACAGCGCGGGCAAGGCGTTGAGCAGGGCGTCCGGGTCGCTCACATCAAGGTTGCCCGACACCTTGAGCTGCGCGACGGCCTTGCTGACCTGCAACGGCGTTTGTGGACGGTAGAGGCTAAGTTCGTCGATCAGGCTGGCCAGCTCTCGATTGCGAAACGACAAATGCCCGCTGCGCCAATCGGCGATCTCTTCGGCGCTGAGGCTTTGCGATTGCACGGTGCCTTTGGCGTAGTTGTATGAGGCCCGTTGCTGGGCGTCGAGCAGGGTGACGGGGCTTTCGCCATTTGGCGCGAAAGCGACCTGGCCATGGGCAACGCTGACCACCAATTGCTGCTGCCCACGGCGCACATCGAAAGCCGTGCCCACCACCCGTACGCTCGACTCGCCGGCCTGCACGTAGAGGGGGCGTTCCTTGTCGGCGGCCACTTCGATGTACAGCTGGCCTTTGTCCAGATGCAGCACCCGTTGATGGGCGCTGAAGTCCACGCGGATATGGGTGTTGGCATTCACATACAAGGTACTGCCATCTGGCAGATTCAAAGTGCGCACGCCCTTGGCATGGGTGGCAACCTGGTTGTGATACAGCTCGCGCGGTGCGCCGATAGAGGTCGCCAGCACGGCGCAGAGCAGGGCGGCGGCCATCGCCAGGGCAGGGCGCCAAAGGCTGGGCTTGCGCTTGGGCAGTGCCAACGGTTTGTTCAGTTGTTGCAACTGGGCGAGGTCGGCCCACAGCTGTTCGAATTCGGCATAGGCGCGCGCATGCGCGGGCACCGCCTGCCAGTCGGCAAAGGCTTTACGGTCGGCGCGGCTTGCTTCGTTGCGGTTGCGTGCAAACCAACTGGCGGCTTGGGCGTCGATGCAATCGCTCGCTTGGCTGTCCAGCGCGTCTGTGTCGCTCGGGCGGTTCATTCTGGCTGCTCCGTGCCGGGGACGGGTTGAAGGCGGCGCTTGCAGTGCAGCAGGGCAAAGGCGATGTGCTTTTCCACCATGCTGGTGGAGATGCCCATGCGCGTTGCTATCTGCGCCTGGCTCAAGCCTTCGAAGCGGTGCAGCATAAGGGCTTCTCGTCGGCGCGGCGAGAGTTCGGCAAGGACTTCTTTCAACTGTTCCAGGCGTTGCAGGCGAAGGGCGGCGGCCATGGGGTCGTTGTGCTCGTCGGTGACCGGCTCGGCATCCATTTCGGCGTGATCAGGGTGGACGGTTTGCCGTACCTTCTGTTTGCGCCAGTGATCGCGCAGCAGGTTGCGCGCCATCTGGAACAGAAACGCTCGTGGCTGCTCGACCTTGGCACGGTCGCGGTAGCCCAGCCATTGGGTAAATACATCCTGGGCCATGTCCGCCGCGTCGCTGGCGTTGTCCGTGCGTTTACGCAGGAAATACAGAATGTCTGCATAAAACCCGCGACAGGCATCGGCCGCCGACGGGTCGGGCTGGGGACGAGACATGGATACCCTTCTTGACGAAGTACGACGTGGAAAAGTTGCGAATGATATCGAGAACTATTGTCATTTGTCTCCAGCTAAATAGATCTCCCGTGTTTGGCTGGAAAAAATTGGGGCATGGCCTTTAATCCTACAAGTTTGGGAGCGATATCCCACTCAAAGGAGAAAGTCATGGCTGGATGGTATGAGTTGAGTAAAAGCAGTAACGGGCAGTTTCGTTTCGTGCTTAAGGCGGCGAACGCAGAAACCATATTGACCAGCGAGCTTTACACCACCCGCGGTGCTACTGAAGCCGGCATTGCTTCAGTGCAGGCAAACAGCCCACATGATGAACGTTATGAGAAAAAAGTGGCCAGCAACGGCCAACCGTTCTTCAACCTCAAGGCGGCCAATCATCAAGTGATCGGCAGCAGTGAGCAGTACACCTCTACAGCCGCACGAGACAATGGCATTGCCAGCGTCAAGACCAATGGTCCCAGTGTCACTATCAAGGACAAGACCTGACGGTTGTGCAAGAAGACCTGCGCCCGGCTCGTGAGAGCCGGGCGTTTTTTATACCGATGACAGCAACGCTTTGAGCTGTCCGATCCCTGCCTCACCCAACGGGAACACCGGCAAGCGCGGATTACCCACCTCCAACCCGGTCAAGCGCAACCCGGCCTTGATCGTCGCCGGCAGCCCGCCTTTGAGGATGAATTGCAGCAATGGCAACTGTCGGTAGAACAGCTCCCGCGCCTTGCTCAAATCATCGGCCAGTACGGCCTGATACAAGCTCAGGTTCAGTTGCGGGATCAGGTTCGGCGCCGCGGTGCACCAGCCTTTGGCGCCAGCCGCGAAGGCTTCCAGCGCCAGCGGGTTGCAACCGTTGTAGAACGGCACGTCACTCTGCAGTTTCAACTGGTGCATGCGCTGGATGTCGCCAGTGCTCTCCTTGACCATGGTCACGTTCTCGACCTGCTTGAGGATACGCAGGATCAGCTCCACCGACATGTCGGTGCCGCTGGTGGCCGGGTTGTTGTAGAGCATGATCGGCACGCCGATGCTGTCGCCGATGGCGGCGTAGTGAGCGAGGATTTCCGCGTCACTGAGTTTCCAGTACGAGGCCGGCAGCACCATGACCACATCGGCGCCGTGCTCTTCGGCGTAGCGGGCGCGGCGCACGGCCTTGGCGGTGGTCAGGTCGGACACGCTGACAATGGTCGGCACGCGCTTGGCGACTTTCTTGATGCTGTAGGCGCTGACTTCATCCCACTCGGCATCGCTCAGGTATGCGCCTTCGCCCGTGCTGCCCAAGGGCGCAATGGCGTGGACGCCGCTGTTGATCAAGCGGTCGATGGAGCGCCCGAGGGCGTCGAGGTCAACGCGCTGGCCGTCGGCGCTGAAGGGCGTGATGGTGTAGCCGATGATGCCGTGAATGGTTGGGTTGGACATGGGGGAAACTCCGGTCGAAAAGGGGGGCAATCAGTTCAGGCAATCGGCGTGCTTGCGCAGGTTTTGCCGGGCGTAATAGTTGAACGCGGCGCCGTGGCGTTTGGGTTTGGAGATCCAGTCGTGGGCCTCGCGCCCCAGCTCCGGCAGGATCGGTTTGACGGTACCAGCAGACATCGCCAGCAACTGCAACTTGGCAGCCCGTTCGATCAACTGCGCAATCACGCAGGCTTCTTCGATGCTGGCCCCAGTGGACAACTGGCCGTGGTGCGAGAGCAGAATGGCGCGCTTGTCGCCCAGGGCCGCGGTGATGATTTCCCCTTCTTCATTGCCCACCGGTACGCCGGGCCAGGCCTCCAGGAACGCGCAATCTTCGTACAGCGGGCAAAGGTCCATGTGCGACACCTGCAACGGCACTTCCAGCATCGACAGCGCGGCAATGTGCGTGGGGTGTGTGTGGATGATGCAGTTTACATCCGGGCGGCCGCGGTACACCCAGGTGTGAAAACGGTTGGCGGGGTTGGGAATGCCATGGCCTTCCAGTACTTCGAGGTCTTCGTTGACCAGCAACAGATTGCTGGCCGTGATTTCGTCAAAACCCAGGCCCAGTTGCTGGGTGTAGTAGGTGCCGGGCGTCGGCCCACGTGCGGTGATCTGCCCGGCCAGGCCGGAGTCGTGGCCGTACTCGAACAGGATTCGGCAGGTCAGCGCCAGCTTTTGCCGGTCGGTCCACGTATTATCTGCCAGGCTGTTTTGCATCTGGCTCAGTGCTTGCTTGACCAGTTGGTCTTTTGGGAGTGCTAATGTCTTGGCCATATCGGTGTCCTTTGGGTGGTTCAATGGACGTCGGATTTGCTGGTCGCCCGCTGCTCGCAAGGTCGTTGGGTGAATGCAAATGACACTAAAGATGCTATATGACACTTTGTGTCATTGGCAAGCCTGTATCATCGCTTTCTGCAGGGATTAACCGCAGCACATGTCTATCCGCTTGAAAATATTAAGAAAAAAACTTGGCGTGACCCTGGAGGCCCTGGCCGAAAAATCCGGGATGACCAAGAGTTACCTGTCGAAAGTCGAACGCGGGCTTAATACGCCATCCATCGCAGCGGCGTTGAAACTCGCCAAGGCGTTGAACGTGAAGGTCGAAGAATTGTTCAGCGAAGACAACGTCACCCTCGACAGCTACAGCCTGGTGCGCAGCCATGAGCGGCCCGACACCTCGCCGGGTTATGCGGTGCTTGCCCACCAAGTCAGCGAGCGCAGCCTGCTGCCGTTCATCATTTATCCGCCGGCGGAGTTCACCGACAAGACCTTCAAGGAGCACCTGGGGGAGGAGTTTTTATTCGTGCATGAAGGCCAGGTTGAGGTGGATTTCATGAACGAGCGCGTGCTGTTGGCGCGAGGTGATGCGCTGCATTTCAACGCGCAGAAACCCCACCGGATTCGCTCGGTGGGAGAGGTGCAGGCGCAGTTGCTGGTGGTGGTGCACAGCGCTGAGGAGTGAGACTGAGCCCGACTTGAAATGCATTCAATGGCTTGCCTGCGATAGCGGTTTATCGGTGCCCAATCTGTCGCTGACCCACCGCCATCGCAGGCAAGCCAGCTCCCACATTTTGCTCAGCGTTCTACAGGGACGGACAATGCCGGATTGCCCAGTGGGTGCGTACGCGCGGTAAAGAACCTCAGTTCCACATTAGAGCCCTCGAACAGCTCCAGATACCGCCGCTTCTGCTGACGAACAAACCCATCACTGCGCCCCGACACCGAGATCGCCAGGGTGCTGATGCGGGCCTGGCCGATAGCTTCTACCAGGTGTTTATCCTGCGGCCCCAAGTCATGCCCGAAGATGCACAGCGCGCCTTCATGGCTCAATAGCTGTTCATAACAGAACGACAGATAATCCGAACTGCGGATACTTTTGAGTTTCTCCTCCACCTTGCCTTCACTGACAAACAGCGGCACATCGTCGAGGGTCTTGATCGTGTTGTTGATGGCAAAACTGCTGAGCAGGGTGCTGTCGGTGGACGGCAATTTGCGCGCCGTGCCGTCGAGGTTGCGCACCATTTGCAGGCCTCCGTGCAGGTACAGGATGCGGGTGATGTCGGTGCGCGTATTGCGCAGGTCGAAGCTTGAGTCGGCGCTGCGAAACAGGTCGTCGATACCCGGTGCGTGCAGGGTCGCCCAGTAGTTGAGCAAATCGTAGTTACTGGTGAAGACGGTGGCGTAGGTGGCCAGCTCCGCGTTGATCGTCGCCAGCGTCGACGGTTGCACCAGGCGCCAGGGAATGTGCACGGCATGGATGGTGTTGATCAGTGCTTCCTTGATCGCGTAGTAACGGTTACGCGGCGCCGCCGAGCTGACCGCCAGGGCCTTGTTGACCCGGCTGGTGGTTTTCAAGGCGCCCAAGGCTTGCTCGAAACTGCGGGTTTGCAAGGCGTCGAACACGCTGAGCTCGGAGGCGCTCAGGGGTTTTTCTTCGACGGTACGGGCGTTTTCGAACAGCGAGTCGTAGGCAAAGTCTTCCCAGATCGTGCGGCTGGCGCCGTTGCCGATCAGAATCCCGCTGAAGTCGACGGCAGCGCGCAGGGAGCTCCAGTCTTCAAGGTGGGCGTCAATATCCTGGAAATCCTTCATTGCGGCGGGTCTACTCGAAATCGGCTGGGGGGTGACTTTATCACGAGCCGGCATTGATCCTGATCAAGATGCGCCACGCGGTACAGGTTGATTCTGTCGGCATAAAGCCTTTGAGGATTGATCATGAGCAGCACGTTCTTTATCCCCGCCGTCAACATCATGGGTATCGATTGCCTCGACGAAGCGATGACCGCCATCCGCAACTACGGCTTTGGCAAGGCGTTGATCGTCACCGACGTCGGCCTGGCCAAAGCCGGTGTGGCCGGCATGATCGCCGAGAAGCTGGCGATGCAGGATATCGACTCGGTGATCTACGACGGCGCCAAGCCCAACCCCAGCGTGGAAAACGTCGAAAAAGGCCTGGCGTTACTGCAACAGAGCGCCTGTGATTTCGTCGTGTCCCTGGGCGGCGGTTCGCCCCATGACTGCGCCAAGGGCATTGCCCTGTGCGCCACCAACGGTGGGCGTATCGGCGACTATGAAGGCGTGGACCGATCGAGCAAGCCGCAACTGCCGCTGGTAGCCATCAATACCACCGCTGGCACGGCCAGCGAGATGACGCGTTTTTGTATCATCACCGACGAAAGCCGCCACGTAAAAATGGCCATCGTCGACCGCAATGTCACGCCGTTGCTGTCGGTCAACGACCCGGCCCTGATGGTCGGCATGCCCCAGGGCCTCACCGCCGCCACGGGCATGGATGCGCTGACCCACGCCATCGAAGCCTACGTGTCCACCGCTGCGACACCGATCACCGACGCCTGCGCGATCAAGGCCATCGAATTGATCAGCGCCAACCTGCGCCTGGCGGTGCGCGACGGCACTGACAAGGCCGCACGGGAAAACATGGCCTACGCGCAATTCCTCGCTGGCATGGCCTTCAACAATGCGTCCCTGGGTTTCGTGCATGCCATGGCCCACCAATTGGGCGGCTTGTACGACCTGCCCCATGGCGTGTGCAACGCGGTGCTATTGCCCCATGTACAAAGCTTCAATGCCAGTGTCTGCGCCAAACGCCTGAGCGACGTGGGCCGGGCCCTTGGTGCAGATATCAAGGGCATCACCGCCGAGGAGGGCGCCCAGGCTGCCATCGCGGCGATTCGTCGGTTGTCCCAGGACGTGGAAATCCCTGCGGGCTTGCGTGAGCTTGGCGCTAAGTTGCAGGACATTCCGTTGCTGGCCAGCAATGCGTTGAAAGATGCCTGCGGGCTGACCAACCCACGGCGGGCGGACCAGCGTCAGATTGAGGAGATCTTTCGTAGCGCTTTTTGATAGGGGCAGCCTTTGGCAGCACGCGGTAAGCTACACGCTCAATGCATTCAAGCATCAAGCGTGCGGCGTGCCGCTGAGGTCACTTCATGAGAGTTCTGTTATTCGGCGCCACCGGCATGGTGGGCCAGGGTGTGCTGCGCGAGTGCCTGCTGGCGGCCGATGTGCAGGAAGTGGTGGCCGTCGGCCGCACGCCCTTGACCCAAGAGCACGACAAGCTGCATCAGGTGTTGCACAACGACATGCTGGATTTTCAGCCCCTGGAAAACCTGTTGCAGGGTTTTGATGCATGTTTCTTCTGCCTGGGTGTTTCGTCGGCGGGCATGAAGGAGGCGCGCTATACCCACCTCACCTATGACCTGACCCTCGTGGCGGCCAGCACCCTGGCGCGGCTCAATCCGCAGATGACCTTTATCTATGTGTCCGGCGCCGGCACGGACAGTTCCGAAGCCGGCAAGTCGATGTGGGCGCGGGTCAAGGGCAAGACCGAAAATGCCTTGCTGCGCTTGCCGTTCAAGGCGGTGTATCTGTTCCGCGCCGGGATCATCCAGCCGTTGCACGGTGTGCGTTCGAAGACGCCGTTGTACCAATCCTTCTACAGCGTGCTTGGGCCGGTGCTTTCGTTTGTGCGGCGACTGAAACCGGATTGGGTGGTGAGCACCGAGACCGTCGGCCGTGCGATGTTGCAGGCGGCCAGCCAAGGCGCGCCGCAGCCCGTGGTGGAGCAGGCCCAGATCAATCGCCTGGCGGCTGAGCGCCGCTGAGCTGAATCAGCGCAACGCCGCTGATCAGCAGTAACGCGCCCAACGCCCGGGAGGTTGTCAACTGACGTTCCACCAGGCCGAACAGGCCGAAATGGTCCAGCAGCAACGACGCGAGAATCTGCCCGGCCATGGCCAGCGCAATGAAGCCCGATGCGCCGAGCTTGGGCAGCAGCATCAACGCCAATGAAATAAAACACACGCCAAAGGCACCACCGGCCCACATCCACAACGGTGCCTTGCTGATAAAGGCCAGGCTCGGCAGGGGTAAACGCATCGCCACAATCACCGGCAGCAGCACGATGATGCTCACCAGTAACGACGCCAGGGTGGCCCACAACGGATGGCCGAGCCCGCGCCCGAGGTTGGCGTTGATCGCACTCTGAAACGGCACTACCGCGCCGGCGAACACCGCCAGCGCTAACAAACCTACCCAATGCAACACAGTCATCTCGACGCTCCCAAAGGTTTTGCTGGACTCTAGGGTATTCGTCGCGCAAATTTAAATTCCAAATTCTTATGCTGGACATGCAGTTGATGAATGATCTGCGCCGCGTCGACCTTAATCTGCTGGTGATCCTCGACGCCTTGCTCAGCGAGCAACACGTCACCCGCGCCGCCGAGCGCCTGCACCTGAGCCAGCCGGCGGTCAGCCATGCGTTGGCACGGCTGCGCGATATGCTGGGCGACCCGCTGTTGATGCGTCAGGGCGGCACACTGGTGCCAACCGCCCGCGCCCTGGAATTGGCGGCGCCATTGACCGAAGCTCTGGCCCAGGTGCAGGCATTACTGGCGCCGAATCGTTTTGATCCCGCCTCGGCCAAGCGCCGCTTTCGCGTGGCGATGTCGGACTACAGCGCGGCGATATTCCTGCCCGGCCTGGTTCGCGTCCTACGCCATGAAGCGCCCGGTATCGACTTGCAGATCATCCAGGCCAGCCGCGAAGGCATGGTTGAGGGTGTGCTCAATGGCGATCTCGATCTGGCTGCGGGCGTATTCCCCGACATGCCCGCCGAACTGCGGACTACGCCGCTGTTCGAAGAGCATTACACCTGCCTGGTCGACCCCACCAGCCTTGCGCCCAACGGAGTGCTGGACCTGCCGACATACCTGTCACGCCCCCATGTGCTGCTGGAGATGCGCGGCAGCGGCACGCCGGAAATCGAACGGGCGCTTACGGCCATTCGTGAACGCCGCCACGTGGCGATCAGCCTGCCGCACTGGAGCGTGGCGCCGCAGTTGATCCAGGGCACGGACCTGATTCTGACGGTGTCGTCCCGGGGTTTGATGAATATTGACGCTCGGCAATTGCTGGCCGTGCCACCGCCGTTTCATATTCCGTCGTTTGCCTTTGAGCTGGCCTGGCATACGCGGCGGGGCGGGGATGTGGGGTTGCAGTGGTTGATTGGCAGGGTGGTGGGTGTATTGTCCGCAGACCCACGACAACGCGAGAACACCTAGATGCTCAGCGGTTTCAACCACCTGACCCTGGCCGTCACCGATGTGCCGCGCAGCGTCAGTTTCTATCACGACCTGCTGCGCCTGCAGCTCGACGCAACCTGGGATAACGGTGCCTATCTCTCATTGCCTGGGCTTTGGCTGTGCCTGTCGCTGGACCCGTTGCGCTCGGCTGCTCCGGCGATGGATTACACCCACTATGCCTTCACTGTCGATGCTGCTGATTTCACTGCCTTGGTCGAACGCCTGCGCGCCGCCGGCGTACAGGAGTGGCGAGACAACCGCAGTGAAGGCGCATCGTTTTATTTTCTCGACCCTGACGGCCATAAGCTGGAGGCCCATGTCGGCGATCTGGCCTCGCGGCTGCAAGCCTGTCGTGCCAAGCCCTATGCTGGAATGAAGTTTTACCCACCGCGCTGAAACATGCAGAATCAATCACCTTTTAGCGTCTGTCGGAGCGTCTATCCATGACCCCATCCTTGCTGTTCGCCGTGCTGGCTTCGGGTTTTATCTACGGTATTACCCCAGGCCCCGGTGTCCTGGCCGTATTCGGCATCGGTGCGGCCCGTGGCCGGCGTGCCGGGGCAGGATTCTTGTGCGGTCATTTGCTCGGCGATGTGGTGTGGTGCAGCACGGCGCTGATTGCCATCGTTGGTGCGCGGGAAGTCGGCAGCAGTGCGTTTGACGTACTCGGTGTACTCAGTGGAATGTATTTGTTCTGGCTCGGCTGGCGTGCGATCCGTACCCAACGCCGCAACAGCGACGCTCCTCAGGGCGCGGCGCGCCATCCGTTCTGGCACGGTATTCTGTTTGGCTTGACCAACCCCAAGGCCTACCCGGTTGCCGTGGCGACGTTCACCGCGTTGCTGTCCAGCCGGGCCGAGTTGTTGACTTGGTCGATGCTGCCGACCTTGATCCTGCTGAGCTTTATCGGTGGTTTGCTGGCCTACGCGATCCTGATCGGCGTGGTGGGTGCACGACGGGTGCGCACGCTGTATCAACGCCATGAAATCCTGATCACCAAACTCTGCGGCGTGATGTTTATCGGCTTCGCCCTCAATGCCCTGGCGCACGCATTGCCGGGCCTGTTCGGCAGCAAACCGGCCTGAGGTGACGAAGACCGTTCGTCGCCCAGGTAAGTTTTTTCTAAACCTTTACCGTCCTGAAAATTCGAATTCAGGGCGGGTTATATGCTCCCGCGCCTATTTTTGCCCTGGAGGAACCCATCATGAGCCGCATGGCTATCCGGTTACGCACCGCCAGTTTCGCGATGCTGCTGGGCCTCGGCGCCAGCAATGCTTTCGCCCAGTCGCCTGCAGAATTCATCGAGCAGGCTTCGGCCAAAGGTATGGCCGATATCGAAACCAGCCGCATGGCCCACGCCAAGACCTCGTCCCAGGAAATCAAGGACTACACCATTGAGGTCATCAACGAGCGCACGCTGGCCAACCAGCACTTGGCGGCGATCGCCAAGAAGCTTGATTTGCCAGTGGCCCCACGGGAGAAGATCGTTGATAAAGCCGAAACCCTGATGCCTGAATTCAAGGACGGCGATTCGTTTGACGCTGCCTATACCGCGCAGCAGGTCAAGGAAAACGAAGACGCCATCGCTCTGTTCCAGAAAGAAGGCGCGGCGTCGGATGTGCCAGAGATAAAGGCACTGGTGGATGAGACGCTACCCAAGCTTGAAGAGCGCTTGCAAAAAGCCCGGGCCCTGGCGTCGACCTACGGTAAGGGCCATCAAGGCGACGGTTGAGGCCGCTGCCCGATCTGAAAAACGGCGGTGGGAGGGGACTCCCACCGCCGTTTTCATGCCGGGTTTCAGACGGGGTATGGGTCAATGCCGCCTATAACGCCAGTTCCGTCTGGCCTGTGCCTTCAAGTGCGAGTAAATACTGCTTGGCTGCCAACCCGCCCGCGAACCCGGTCAGTCCGCCGGAGGCGCCGATCACCCGGTGACATGGCGCAATGATTGAAATGGGGTTGCGCCCATTCGCGGCGCCGACGGCGCGCACGGCTTTGGGGTTGCCGATCTGCTGTGCGATCTGGCTATAGCTGCGGGTTTCGCCGAAGGGAATGGTCAGCAGTGCTTGCCAGACTTGCTTCTGGAAGTCAGTGCCGGTGAAGTCCAGTTCCAGTTCGAAGTGGTTACGCTTTCCGGTGAAGTATTCCTGCAATTGGCGCTCGGTTTCCAAGAGCACTGGGCTGTCGTCGGCTTCGATCAATTCACCCAGGCGCACGCGATTGGCACGTTCTACTTCCCAGAGGATGGCGTTGAGTTTGCCATCCCGCGCCACCAGAGTGAGTTCACCGACAGGGGAAGGCATGAGCTTGTATTGGTAGTCCATGAGCAGTTTCCTTGAAGGGCGTTGATGGGGACCACGCCACTGTAGTTCCACCAAGGGGGTTGGGAACTACGTTTCTTGCGGTCAAATTCTTGTCCAACTAGACATTCCAGTAAACCCAGCTGGAATAATGGGGGGACCAGTAGAGCCAGGCGATAATGTAAAGGGCCTTGAGTACTGACGCTGTACCTAACATGACCATAGAAATGACGTTGAGCAGGGTGACAAACAAAGCGAACACAGCCACGCCTGGGGTTGCGTGACGCCAGGCAAACCTCACGCCATACGCTGAGGCGGCAATCATTCCTGACTCCAGCAATAATCCGAGGGGGAAGGGCAGCCGTACAAACGAGACCAGCAGCGGCAAAACCAACACCCAGCCGGCTACTTGGCACAGGATGATTTTGGGTGTGGCTTTTTTGGTGTCCAGCATTGCCATGTTTCCAAGCTCTGGGCCGATGAGCCTACATTATCGTGAGGTGTTGCCGGTCTTCCTGTAAGACTTTGTTTAGGCGTACCTATCGCTCCTGCTGTAATGCCTTTCGCGCTGCGAATGCCAGAAACCCCGAGCAGCTTTTTCCTGTGGATGATTCAACAGGTATTCAACGATGCGATTCAACAGATAGCCGAGCAGCAGATGAGTGCTGGAGACTAAATTTTAGGCATAAAAAAACCGGTCACCAAGGACCGGTTTTTTGTGCAGCCTCCGCCAGAAACCCCCTGACGCAAGTGCAAATCTGAGTGGAGCGGGTAGAGGACTTGTGATTGATCACGGATTACGTGGCCTGTAGGAGGTTTCATCGTTTCACCATACAAGCGCCCATACAGAACGCTTGGGGCTACAGCGGATTGCCCAGCCCCGTAGCGATGAAGTGCCGGCGCTTATTCGTCGGCGTTGGCTTGTTGGTTTCGGGCGGCTTTCTTGCCCTCGATCCACTTTTCGACCTCGACTGGGTCGAAGCGGCACCGGGCGCCCCGTGCGTCACTGCTTTTGATCGGCGCCGGGAACGTCTTGTCACGAACCCGCAGCTTGTTAAGGCCGGACACGCTTTGCATGCCCAGCATCTTGAGAACTTCTTTGTTGCCCACCAGGGCGGTGTGTTGTTGGTTCATAGGAATGCCTCGCCATTCTTTTTCTTTAGGGTTTCGATAACGTTTTTCGCCCACTGATCACGGGAAATTCCTTTATCTCCTTGCCAGTGCGTCTCGCCGCCAGGGTGGTATGGGGAGCCTATATAAGTCCCCGCGGGGAGGCCGCGCAGCCTGATTGCTGAGGTGTTAACCCCGGTAGCACAAACTACCAAGTAGCCCGTTTTGGTCGGCAACACCCAGCTGTCGGAGCCGAAGGTAAGTTGGTGCTGCTTTTTTCTTTTTGGTCCGCGAAGCACTTTCTGAGGAATGATAGCCCCCTGCCTGTAAAACCGTGCGCGGCTCAAAAGTGAGTCGAATTCCTGCAACACGTCTGCATTTGTATTGTCCATGGGAATACCTCGCCACGCCGTTGCCGGGTGGATTGATTGAAGGGGGAGGGGTTACAGAGAGGGGTTGAGGCGGGTTACTTCGGCAAGGCAGGCATCAGCCAAGTGCTTATGGTCTTTGCATCCAATAACTCGGTAAATAAGGATCCCGTCCTGGGTAGCGCTTCCGCCGCTCCATGGGTTGCCATCCTGGTCGGTGACATCACAGAAAGAACAGCGCACCACCGCTACCGGCGCGGGCTGCTCGGCGTGGTCGAACATCGCCTTGTATTCAAAGCCCTGATCTTCCCAAGATTCGACCACATCCCATTCCTGCGTGAAGTGGTTGATCGCATTGCCGCGCGTCTGCACCCAGCCGTACGGCTCATGGTTTTCTGTCTTGCCGCACTTAGTGCATGTCAGCGTGAACTCGCCGTCATCTGTCCATTCATGGGCGCACGCCACTGGCTCGCCCTGGGGCTGGGCGGCGGGCTTGATCAGACCTTCCAGGTTCTGCAAAAGGATCAACTCAAGGGCCTTGATGCTGATGTGCGCGCTGTCCGGGTTGTCGTCCGGCTCATGCTCGCAGATGTCGCAGATGATGGCCGTCACGGTCTCGGCGGTTGCGCTGGGCTTTGCAGGCGCATCCAGCAGGGCGCGTAGCTTTTTGCCGTCGTCCCGGTTCAGCGAAGGCTCTACGAACAAGTGCCGGTAAATTCGCTTCAGCAACGCACGCGACACGCCGTCAATAGTTTGGTTGGTGGTCATGGCTTCGGTCCTTCCAGGAATTCAACGTTCGAAGCCCAGGCCTCGCCCGCATAGGTGTTTGTCCGGCTGCTTGCCGGGTATGCGTAGGTGGCCTTTCCAGTCTTGCAGTTGACGACTGTCAGTTGGTGGCCGTTACGATCGTGGTTTTCAACGCGAGCTTCGAACGATCCCCGCGAGTGGTGGACGCGAACAAGGCACCCCTTCGGGTAAACCTGCATTGCAAACTTGCGCTGCTCGGCGATTGCCGCGTCGGCAGCCAGGTCGAGGCTGATCATTTTATAACGCTGCTCTTTGTTCATAAATCACCTCAAATCAGTTGTGCCAGTGCCAGCAGGCACCAGCAGTAGGCGGGGAGTTGGTTAGAGCTTTGAATTCTCATGCGCCTGTATTGGGTTTGCCCGAAAGCGCCACTCATGGCCGCAAGACGCTCTATTGCATCGTCCGAAGGCGGCGCCGGTCATGTTGGGGAGTGTGTCGCCGGTCCTATCTGTCAGCCTGCCTGCCTCGATGTGATAGGCGTCCATGACGATGAATTCTTCGAACACCACCAGGTCAGCACTCCGACACTTTGGGCATCGGCAGGGCAGCGCATCACCCCTGTTCATCGCCACCACCCTCTGCTGGCTTGAGTGCGTGCTGTGCCAGCTCGATCACGTCTTTGTCATCGGTGTTCTCAATGAACATCTGGAGCAGGCCTTCCAGATCAGCCACGCGCAAGCGCAGCAGATGTTCCCGCACGCCTGCCGATAGATATGCCGTAGAGAGCGTGTCGTTCTTCTCATCCGCTGCGGTCAGCAGGGCTTGCAGTGCGTCGATCTTGGATCGCTGGTCGCAAACAATCTGCCAGTGCTTGGTGATGCCCTCTTTCAGCCTGGCGGTTACCTGGTCGAAGTCGGCGCCCAACACAACGTTGATTCTCCCCAGCGCAGAGCCTTCAACAAGCCCGGCCTCGGTGACGTGGTATCGCTTTACCTCACTCATGATTCTTCTCCCGTGCGCGCAGCTCGGCCATTTCCGCCTGCCGGGCCTTGCTGCATTTTTCGTGGTTGCCGTGGGCGCGGGAGCGCTGGCATTGATCGCAAATTGTTTGCAGATCCAGCGGGCGCATCGGCGCGCCGCGTATCTTGGTGGTGCGGCGTAGGGCGGTCACAATGCGGCCTCCAGTCTCACCCGCAGCTCAGCAAGAGCGGCGATGGCATCGTGGTGGCTGAGCGCAGCCCTATCGACATATTCAAATGCGGATTTGAAAGCGGCTTCGCGAGTGAAGTAGATGAACTTCGTTTTGTATTTTCTGAATGGCAGGGTGATATGGCTTTCGCCCCACATGTCGGAACGGACGAACGTGACCAGCACGGGAACCCCGTCAGGACCGGTTACCCACGCCTCATAGGGGAATTTGACCATCACGCCCCCTTCAACATATCAATAACGATCTTGACGCCGCTGGCCCTGCTGGAAGGCTGTGCGGCTGCGTACCGGGTCAGGTCTGCTATGGCCTTGGTCCGCGTCGGCTCGCGCCGGATGGACGCGCCCAGGGCCTGCACGAAGTCGACGGCGTACCGCTTGCCCTCCAGCTCCATGACTCGGTTGATAGGGCCGGTGATCGCGAGTTCGGGTAGCGGCTCGCTGGCCAGGACTGGCGGGAGAAGCTTGGGTTTCGGCTTGGGCGCCTGAAACTGGCGGTCGAGCGCGTCCGCCAGTGCTTTAAATGCTGTGGGGTTCATGGGCACTTTCCTCTGGACAAGAGAAAGGCGCCCGCAGGCGCCTGGTGGTGTTGCGGGATGGGTTTAGGTCACGTCGGCCAGGGTGGCGATCACGTAGTACGAGTGCTCCAGCGCGGTTTCGCCTTCCTTCTCCAGCTTGATCACGCCGTTGTCGAGCAGGCGCATCAGCAGGGTTGCGGCCTTGTCGCTGTCGATGGCCAGTCGGCTCTGGATCCACGACGCTTCAAAGTGCCCCTTTGGCGCCTTGAGGACGATCAGTTGGGCCGCGTCTTCGTAGGTGAACTCGCCGAACTCTTTGCCCAGTTCTTCGGGCATTGGTCGATCCACACCGCCACCGGTAGCTGGTGAGGTCGTCGCGATCAACTCGCGACCGCCGTTCGTATCCATTTCCGTGACGATTCCTTGCGTTTCCATCCACTGGATCATGCGGGCTGCGCGGTTATAGCCGACCTTGAGGTGTCGCTGCACGGCGCTGATGCTTACACGCCGTGTCTCTGTGACGAACAGCACCGCCTCGACGTACAGCGGGTCTTGGTCATCGCCTACAAAGACGTCATCGCCTTCCGGCTCATCTGGTCCGCTGCCACCTGCGAACAGGCTTCCAGTCAGGTCGCTTACGTGCAGTGGCAGGTCTTTTTGATCGCGGTCAGGCTTGATGCCGTCCAAGCCCTCTGCATAGTCGTTCGGCGCCAGCACCAGTAGGCACAGCCGGCCAGCAACGTCGATCAGGCCATGCCGGTTCGGGTCTTGGGCATCAATGGCGGCGGTGACCGTGATCGCCTTCGCCTTGAACTTCGCATCAACGATGGTCACCGGGATGGTGTCAACGTTGCGGGAGCTGATGATGCTGATCGCGTTGTACACGCTCTTGGTGGCCGATTCCGTCACCCGGTCGATGACTTCCTGTTGCTGGCCTTCGTTCAGGCTGTGAAACGGCGCACGGACATTGCGGAATTCAAACAGCGCCGCCTCCACCAGGTCATGCACCAGCAGTTCATGCGCAATCATGGACGGTTCATATCCGCCCAGCTTTGCGCGTTCGATGATTGCGTTGTGTTCAGCTTTCATGGGTATCCCTCAGTGCTTGGCGATTCGCTCAAGGTGTTGTTGTTGAAGCGCGGTCAGGTTGGTGTGCGCGGCATAACGCTTGAAGCTGGCGCGCATGTTCTCGACGAAATCCAACTCCCAGGCCCCGCTGGCGTGCAGCTCAGCGGAGGTCAGGATGGAGGCGAACTCCTCGACACTGTCGTAAATGTCGAGGATTGATTGGGCTGTCACGCGGCTACCCGGACGAGGCGAACCCCAGGGGCGTTGAAGCTGGTGCCCTGCTCAGCAACCAGAGCATCGAGCACTTCCCACTTGACGGTCAGCACGGTGACGGGCACTTGGCCGGCGGCGACGGCCTGCACCAGGGCTTCCAGGTCGAACACCTCGGCCTGCATTGCCTGGGCAGGTGCTGAGGCGGCAGGCTTGGCGGCTTGCTGCGCTGGCTTCGACTGCTGAACTGGCGCCTGCTGTACAGGGGCAGGCTCGGCAACCGGTTCGACAACTGGCTCTGGCTTGATCGCTGCAAGGCGCTCGGCTTCCTGCTCGTTGGCGATGCGCTGCAGCTCCTCTTTGCGGATCTTCTCGCGCTGGGCTTCGGCCTTTTCGTCCTCGACGCGCTTGTGATCAGCGATCCTGGCATTGATCAACAGCGCCAGATCGGCGTTGTCCTTCATCACCAGTTGCTGGATATCGTTGAACAGGAAGGTGTAGTCAACGGCCAGCTCAACCAGCGTTGCCAGGTTGGCGCGCATCTTGTCGCCGGTTTCGCTGGCGGCAATCTTCGCCCGGGCAAGCTCAGATCCTGCCGCGTCGCGCAAACTGCTGATCGTCTTCTTGCCCTTGATGGCATTGGCGAACCCGGCAGGTATCACCGGCAAGCGCGCTTTGCCGCCCAACGATTCGTTGATTTGATCGACGTGCTTTTGCAGCTCCTTGGCCGCATCCATCACGATATCTTCACGGATGCTGATCTTGCGGGCCTGGACCAGCTTGTTCAGCATCAGGCGCTTGGCGCGGGCTTCGGCGCTGATTTCGTCGATGGTGCGGAACAGCAGGTCAATGCTTTCGGTTTGGCTCAATGCGTGCTGCTTGGCCGCTTCAAGCCGCTCTTCAACATCGCCGCACCACTTGACCGCCTTTTCCGCGTCGGCGAAGTGTTGGTCAGTCTCAAGCTCGGTATTGATCGCATCAAACACCGCAAGGGAATGCGCCTTGAACTGATCAAGGTTGCTCGCGGTGACCATGCCGGTTACCTCGATGCGCAACGCTGGCAGCGTTTCCGGCGTCTTGCCGATGGTCTCGGCTACCACCTCGGCCGGCGTGTATTCCAGCAGGTCAGCATCGAACTGTTTCCAGCCAGCCACCAGTGTTTCTGCACGGCCCGGCACGGCCAGGTATTCCATGGACACGAAGTTCTGTTCGGTTCCGTCGGAGCAAACAAAGATCACCTTTTCGGCACCACTCACCAGCAGCTGTTGCTCAAGCTGCCAGTAGTAGTGGGGGTCAAGGGTGCCAGCACGCACATCGGCGGCAAGCTGTTCGTTCCACATTTTGTGCTCAAACAGCGTTTCACCCAGCAGGGTCATGCCGTCCATGGAGGCCAACAGGTCGCCCTCGGTACCGACCACCGGGAACAAGTCTTCGCCGATGCTTGCTTCAACAATGGGGCGCCCATTGGCTTCCGCTTCATGGCCCTTATCAAACAGAAACGTTTGAACCCACCAGGAAACGTCACGATCAAGCCCGGTCTTTTTGGCATTGAGCAGGTCTGTACGTTTGATTTGCTTAGACTCGCCCATCATGGCCGGCGCTTCGGACGCGGTTTTGAAGTTGGCGCGCAGCGCGAGCCACTCAGGGGAACCTTGGGCAACGTTATGAATGATCATGCTTGCTCTCCTTCGATGACGGCCAAGGCCTTGATCGTGTCGATTTGCTCGGCCGACAGAGTGAATTTGGTGCTGATGGTTGCGATTAGGTGGTCAGGGATGGATCGACCGTCCTCAACAGCCTTTCGCCACTGCGGCAGCATCCCTGTGAGCTTTTCTTCCGGATATGGCGGGAGCGCGGTCGCTTCAATTTTCTGCGTGACCGTCTGAGCAGTGCCGCGAATCGGCTCTGTAGGCATGTCCTGCAGTTCCTCGGCAATCGGCATGCCACGCAGCACGTCGGCGAACATGTCGCGTAGCGCAAACGAGCGGGCGCGCATCTGCCGCATGCGTTTCGGGTATTGGGTCCATGGGCCTTGCTTGCCCTTGAGACCAGCCTGGGCGGCATCGGCCATGCTGAACGTGCGGACCTGTTCTTCTTCGCCGACACGCTTAACGCGGCAGGTCGCCGTCTCGCCGTCGTCAGTCTCTGTCACGTACTCGCAAAGTGGCGAAGCGCGCACCAGACCGATGACAGCGTCACCCCAAAGCGAAGGGCGGCCGTTTATAACAGCGATGTTCTGCATCGCCTGCATGGGTTGCAGGCCCAGCTCCATGCCCCACTGGATGGCGACCAGGATGTTGCCGGGGTTGTTGATGAAGTCTTTCGGGATGATTGAGGACTTCGACAGGTAGTCGGCAAAGCGCAATGCCTCGTCGATGTTCTGTGGCAGCAGGCTGAACGTGGGCTTGATGGCTAATTCGGACACAAGAGTTTCCTTGCCGCGACGCGCGCAGCACTGATGGTTTAACGGGAGTGGTTTAGGCGGAAGCGATCAGCCGTTGCTGGCGCTTCTCTAACTGGATGGCGTTCGGCGGCAGATCGACGTAGAACACTTCGATGCAGTATTTCGGTGTTTTCTTGAACAGGACCGGCGCCGAAGCACGGTCACGGGTCATCAGGCTTCGCATCATTTCGGGATCAGCAAAGCCCAGGTGCTTGCCGGCGAACTCGACTTTCTCGCGCTGGGCGGTGGCTTCCAGGTAGGCAAGCACCTCTTTGACGTCCTGAACCGACAGCTCGACCTTGTCCAGCCCTCGATCAATCGCCCGGTGCAGCTCCGGCAGCAGCCAGCGCGCCGTCTCCATTGCCGAAGCCTTGCGGGCTTCGAAGTCTTTGGCGTGGCGGCTCATGAGTCACTCCCGTGCGGCCAGCATGGCGTCGGCGACCCGATATGCATGCTCAACAACGCCAGTGACACACCAACGCTGCCACTGCGCGACAGTCAATGACTTATCTGCGCGGTCTCCGTAACGCTGATCATCCGGAACTGCAAGCATTCCCTGCATGGCCTTTGCCGCGAAGTAGTCGCGCAGGGTCATGCCTTCGTAATTCTTTGAAAATGAAGATTCACGGGCAAGCGGAAAGGCCGGCCCGCCATTGTTTTGGTTGGACATGGTGTTTACCTATTGAGTAATGAGCCCGCCGATAGCGGGGCCCAGCAGAACGATGGTGAGGAAGGTCAGGCCAACGATGGCCGAGGTCAGGCGGATGGCTTGGCGGGTGGTCATGGATCTACCTGCTTGCGGTAGCCCGCGTCGTACAGCGCGGCGATGCCCTCTTGCGCTGCAAGCCCTGGAGAGTCATGAAACACGCGATACATTGCGTCGATAGCTGCTTTGCGCTCTTCCGCCTCGATCTGCTCGGGCGTGCGGATGGGGCGAATTTGCGACTCGTCGACAGGGTTGTACATGGTGGCTTCATGCTCATGTGAGAACCGGCGGATGATTGCCATCCCTCTATCGTGAGCAATTACCGTTGATTCTTCCCAGGTGCCTTCTACGTTCGAATCACACACCGTCCCAACAGGCGGCAGGCCTTCGCCGTTCCAGGGTTCGGTTGGGCGTACCTCAACCAGTTTCCATTCATGCGGTGGAACCATATCAACCTCTTGGGGATAACCACCCTCGACCATCAATCCAATGCAAATGCCATCAGCGAACGGAACCCAAACAAGGTTTCCAGTTTTTGCCTTAATGACTGCATTGGCCCATTCCGGCGCCTTGCTCCAATCAATGTTCATGACACCCTCGCAATCAGCATGCCGCGCCGCGTTTCGAGTTTCAGCGGACGGGGCAAATCAGTGACCAAAAAAAAGCCCTGACGGCGCAGGACTTCAACAAGTTGGGCGGATGTTCTGCAGATGATGGTCACGGTGCGCACCTCCGGATGTCTGTAATGAGCGCTTCGGCCTGTCTGGCGTAGATGCGGTCGCGGCGTTCCACGTAGTGCCGGTGTTCATCAATGTCGATGGCACCCAGCGAGTAAGCCAGCTCCACGGCCATGCTTGCCTCGGCATGCACTGCCGCCGATGTGTCACCGGCCTGTAAAAGGGCAAACCGTGAATCGATCATGTCCACGGCGATCTGATGTAGGCGGCTGTTCATGCTGCACACCGTTCCCGGCGCTTGCGGGCGTCGATTTCGTGCCACAGCGCCTTCTCGATCATAGGAACGTAGTCCTTGCTCTCGGCAATTACGGCCAACTCCATCTGGCACACATCCATCGGAACGCCGTCGGCGTCGTACATGGTCCCGGCGACCACGTTGAACGTCAGCTCCCGGATTCCATTCGCGATCCCGGCTGGCGGAATGTCCTCGCAGTACGTCACCTCCACCTGGAGGACGTACCCTTCAACAACAATTTCATGGTTCATGGTCGCCTCCAGGCGTCTTGAATAGGTGCCGGTCTTTCCCGGCTGTCACGCTGCCTGTGCTTTAGCGTCGAACTGACGCAGCGATTCCCGACGTGATGCAGAAGGCCGGACGCTATCCCGGCTAGAGCGGACCCTTTCAGGACGACCGCTCGGACAGGCTAACCACGCTTACGCCGGCGCCCTCTTAACCTACGTTTCTCCAGGGCCGCCGAAGCGTTCAACCCAGCTTTCAACGTCGCTTCTGCATCGGGGTGTGATCTGCGCGGAAGGCAAGCCCCGCTTTGCGCCTCTGAGTGCGCCCCCTCAAGCCACGCTCCGGTGATTTCTCACTGCCTGGTCGTGGTCTCGCGTTCTTCCCGAGGTTGCGAACCCTCGCTTTCGGCTATTTGCCAGCGCCTTAATGTCTGCTGGCGGTTCAGATCACACCCCGATGCAGCCTGGTTGCCCAGGCGCTCGGTGTTTCTCGTCGACGTACCGAGGTCTATACGGCGCATCAGGGTGGGAGTCGCCCACGCCCGATGCGTCAAAGCCTTTCCCGGTCGACGCTTTGTTGCGGCTGGTTGTTAAAGAGCGGTTGTAAATCTGCGTTAATCGCAGAACATGGGTTGCATTATGCGCAGATTTTATTCTGCGTCAAGCGCAGATTTTAAAAGTCAGGCACAAAAAAGCCCGCACAGTGGCGGGCTTAAATGGGAGCGGGCGGGATTACCGTTACAGGCCGGTCATTTTGGTGTCGACCACACGCCCTATTACTTTGAATGGGCGGTCGATTTCGATGGTTCTATAATTGGGATTGAGCGGGCGCAGGTACTTATGCCCTGCGTCTTCGATGTACTGTTTAAACGTGCTTTCGCCGTTTTCCAGATTAATCACGTAATACTTCCCGCTGATCAAATCCGCCTCCGGCTGTACCAGGATGCGCGAACCCTCCGGAAAGTTGGGATTTCCTGAGCAGGTCATTGAATCGCCTTTGACGTCCAGCCAGAAACCATTGGGGCCGGCGTTCTCTACCGAGGCAATCCATGTTTCTGCATCGCCTGGGTGGAAGTTGTCGCAGGATTCCGCCCATTCCCCGGCAATAACCCAACTGATCAACGGATAATCCTTAGGGCCCCGGCTTGGTTGCAGGGCCATCTGCACGTTCGACATTCCGCTGTCTTGGGGCGAGTCCATTCCCTGGCCAACCTGAGCCAGTTTGATACCAAGCACGTCCATGATGCGCTTGAGCTTCTCAGGCGTAGTGCCTTGTTGCCCCCGCTCCAGGCGTGACAGGTTGCCCGTGTCCGAATCGACCTGGTTGGCGAGCTGTTCCAGGGAAAGCTTTTTGGCTTTCCGCGCATTTCTGATGATCTGACCTATTTCCATCTGCTGATTTTCCGGTGTTGCTGCGTTGTGCGCAAAGCGATAGGCGCAGAATTTGGTTGCTTTAAATCTGCGCCAATCGCAGAATTGCCCTGAAATCAACTCAGGGCATCGCCATGACTCCTTTGAAACGTGCACGAACCGCCAGGAAATGGACGCTCGCCGATGTAGCGGCACGTCTTGCCCAGCTCGGCGACTCCATCGACTCCGGCAATCTGTCCCGCGTGGAGCGCGGTGTTCAGCGTGCCTCCACCACTCTGGCCGAGAAGCTGAGCCAGGTATTCGATGGGGAGATAACCGAAATCCACATCCTCTACCCGGAGCGCTTCACAGGCGCTTCTGAGGCGGCGTAGCCATGTCGACGAGCCCATTAAGCCAAGAGCAGACCGTAAGGGCCCGCAAGAACTACTCCGTTCTCATGCAGCACCTTGCATCGGTCGGCAACGCACCCGTGGCGCTTGCAGTCGGTTGCGACGAAGCCACCATCAGCCGCATGAAGCCGGAGAAGTTTGAGCAGTTCTGCCAGATCCTGGCCGTTCTCGACTTGAAGGTTGTGCCGAAGGAAATGCAGTGCTTCGACAAGCGGGACATTGCGACCCTGCTGCACCAGGCCAAGCGCTACATGGATCTGATCCAGGACACCGACCAGTTGGAGTGTGAGTGATGGATTGGCTCAGGCTCTGGCACGACATGCCCAACGACCCGAAGTGGCGGACGATTGCCCGCGTTTCCGGCCAGCCTATTGCTTTGGTCCAGGCGATGTACCTGCACCTGCTTGTTGATGCATCCGTAAATGTCACGCGTGGTCACGTGACAGTCACGAAAGAGGACATAGCGTCCGCTTTGGACGTGACAGACGAACAAGTGGAGGCTGTTTTTTCTGCCATGCAAGGTCGCGTTATTGACGGTGACAAGCTGACAGGTTGGGAAGGGCGCCAGCCTAAGCGTGAGGACACCGGGAACCCGGAAACAGGGGCTAAGTCGGCCGCTCAGCGCAAAAGAGAGCAGCGGGAAAGGGAAAGAAATTCCAAGGCGGAAAATCCTAAAAATGATACGTCACGTCCAGTCACGAAAAGTCACGACAGATTAGATACAGATAAGAGTAAAGAACTACACACACATACCGCGCAGACGAAGTTCTCGCTTCACGACGCCTGGGAGCCAGATCCCAAAACGTTTTCCGCCGTCCTGTTTCGCAACGGCATGGCAAACCAAACCTTCGAAGCCGACCAGCTTCTTGAATTCCGCTCGTACTGGATCAGCCGACCTGATGACCTGAAAACCCAGGCCCAGTGGGAGCACGCGCTCGCCCAGCAACTGAAACGCCAAGCACGCACCCAGCAAGCCAACGGGGGATCACCCAATGAAACCGGTAGACGAGTTACTCAAGGCCGCACGCGTAACGCTCACGACATCCTCACAGACCCAACTTGGTGAGCCTGTAGCTGAGAACGTCACCCCGCTGGAGACCGAAGCACGCCAGGCCGTACGCCGCGTGTTCGCAACGCTGAAAACGGCGTTCCCGGCTTGGTACGAGAAACACTACGGCGATGCGAAGGCTGAGCAAATGGCTCGCCGCGTGTGGCTGACCGTGGTCAAGGACTTCGGTGACGACGCGATCAACCGCGGCCTGCATCGCATGGTCCAGGAATGCAAGTTCCCGCCATCGCCAAGCGACTTTGTCGACCTGTGCAAGCGTGTGGACGATCTGCCATCGGAAGCCCAAGCCTGGGACGAAGCCCGTTCAGGCACGTACAGCCACCCGGCCGTGCGCATCGCAGCCGAAGCGACCAGCACCTACGACCTGCATACCGGTTCGAACAACGACAAGGCACTGCGCCAGCGCTTCGAACGCAACTACGCCATCGTCATGCGCCGTGCACAGACCGGCCAGCCGCTGGAAGGGCGCATTGCCAAGGGTTTGGGTCACGACAGCATGAGGCCGCGTCAGCAGGTTCAGCTGGAGCACAGCCGCCAGGAAGCAGAGCGCATCGTCGACAAGCTTCAAATCCCAAGAGACCCCAAAGCAGCCCGGTATCAGTTGCTGGACATGCTCAAGATTCGGAGAGACGAACATGTCTGACCTCAAGCCCGTTTCTTTCGTCGTGCCGGGAGAGCCCCAAGGAAAAGGCCGTGCCCGCATCGGCAAGGTCGGCAACTTCGCCCGCATGTACACGCCGGCCAAGACCGTGGCCTATGAGGGGTTGGTAGCACTCGCCGCCCAGGACGTTATGCAAGGCCGTGACCTGATCGAAGGCCCGGTGATGATTGAGCTGCGCATTGTCCACGGCGTGCCTCAATCCAAGTCGAAAAAGTGGAAGTCCCAGGCATTGGCCGGGGAAATCGCCTGCACGAAAAAACCAGATGCGGACAACGTCCTCAAGGCCGTCTGTGACGCTCTTAACGGCGTTGTGTTCAAGGATGACGTGCAGGTTACGGATGGATCGTTTAGACGGCGCTGGGGCGATGTCCCAGGCGTCCACGTTCGAATTGTGCCGCTGTGCCTGTGAAAGATCAGCAATACGCGAAAATACGCAATGAGGGGGATTTATGAGACTGATCAGCGCACGACAAGCATGGCGGGAAGCGCTTCACGAGAGCCGCGACTCGGTGCTGGCAGCGGCCCAAGAGCGTATCAAGCTGGGCAAGCGGGGCCGGGTGGTCGGTGAAACCATACCCTCGATGCGGGATAGCAACGGGCGGTGTGCGCACATGCTGGCTGCCGGCCTCGTGCAATCTGCCATTGGGACGTTGCCAAAGCCCCTACAGCACTTTGGGCACGCGCTGTACTCGCCTGTTGCTAATGGCCAGGACATCAACGTGGCGCACGCCCTGGTGTGGTTGACCGTGGACCTGGGCGAGTGCACCGCCAAGCGCAAGGAAGTGGCCTACTGGATGGCCCTGGCCGCGATCAAGAGCCACCAGGCCGCCGTCAATGGGCGCGAGCCCTGGGGCCCTGGCCGGGTGGTCGAGTTCGTGCACGACTGGTACGGGACGAAGGTGAGCGTTGCCAACTGGGCGCGGGATTGGTCAGCGATCTGGGCCGCCATCGCCAGCACCGTGGATCAGCTCGACGCGAAGGCGTTAAAGCCCGTGGCGGCGGTCATCGTCAAAATGGCTGAGCGCCGTGTGTTCGGCACCAGCAGGTGGGATCTGTACGACCGCGAACACGTTGCCGACCTTCGGGCCGAGGCCTATGCCGCTCGCCGGGGTTCTGCCCGCGAAGCCTTGCATGCACGGCTGAACGCCATGGGCACCGAGCAGCTTCGCCGGTGGTTCCGCCGCATGAACGCCTACGGCGCCGCGTACCGCCGCGAGTGGGGCAGCGACACACAGGAGAATCCCGGCCGCCACCTGGTGTACAGCGACAGAATCAGCGAGTACTGGAGCCAACGCCAGCGAGTTGGAGACGTGTCAAAACGGGTCGCTTGACCAAATGATGAGTGTTCCTGTACCTTTTTCCCACGTTGCAAAGTTACGCCCGGTCACCAGAAACCCGCCAAGTGCGGGTTTTTTGTTGCCTGGAACAATCCCCCGAGCCCTGGCATTTGCCGGGGCTTTTTCGTTTCTGGAGGCCCGTATGGACGCCCCAGGTAGGAGCAGAAACATGGCCAACCCGACGCCCGAGAGCATCGTAGAGGTGGTGGGTGCGTCAGTGGCCAACAAGGGCATGCTGGTTGGTGGTGCTGCTGGCATGGTTGGCTGGCTGTCGCAAGTCAACTGGATAGGCATTGCCGGTGTGGCGGTGGCGGTGGTGGGCCTGCTGATCAATCTGTTCTTCCAGGTCCGCAAGGATCGCCGCGAGTCCATCGAAAGCGCTGCACGCCTGGAAGCCCTGAAAGAGCAGGCACGGGCATGAATCCCGTCATTCGCCAGCGCATCGCCGTAACGGTGTTGAGCCTGAGCGCTGCAGGCTTCGCCACGTGGCAGGCGAGTGAGGGCTACACCCCGGTCGCAGTGATCCCCACCAAGGGCGACGTGCCAACCATCGGCCACGGCTCGACCCGTTACGAAGACGGCTCACCGGTTCGCATGGGCGACACGATCACCCCGGCCCGCGCCGAAGTCCTGGCCCGCAACCTGAACAGCCAGGCGGAAAAGCAGTTCGCCGCATCGCTCCCTGGCGTGAAGCTGTATCAGGCTGAATTCGATATCTACATGGACTTCGTAGGCCAGTACGGCATTGGCACCTGGCTCAAGGGTTCGCCGCGTCGTGACCTGCTGGCCGGCAACTACGCCCAGGCTTGCAATGACCTGCTCAAGTACAAGTTCGCTGCCGGCTTCGACTGCTCCACGCCGGGTAACAAGCGCTGCGCCGGCGTCTGGGCTCGCCAGTTAGAGCGCCACGCCAAGTGCATGGCTGCGCAATGAATCGCTACCTGATCGCCGCCATTGCGTTGCTGGTGATCGTGGCGGGCATCCAGACGCACCGCCTGGACAATGCGCAGACCGATCACGCGGACTACGTGGCCAGCATCGCTACCCAGGCACAGGAAGCCAGCGAGAAGGCCCGCCAGACCGAACAGCAACGCCAACGAGAAATTGACCAGGTACGCACCGATGCAGCCAATCAAAAGATCAGCGATGACGCTCACGCTGCTGAGCTTGTTGCTGTGGGTGTCAGCCTGCGCAAGCAACAGTCCAGCCTGCTTGCCGACCGCGTCAATCTCCGTACCCGCCTTGCCGCAAGAGGCAAGACAATCGACGACCTTAACGATCTGCTCGCCCAGCTGCGCACAGAAGCTGACAACCATGCGGGCGAACTGGCAGCAGCGCTTGACGCAAGTCGCCGGGCCGGATTTGCCTGTGAACGCTCCTACGACGCCATGAGGGCATCCAAATGATTAAGTACCACATCAAGTCCGCTGGCGAAGTGCACGAAGTAATGGCTGCAACGTTCGTGCAGGGTGAAGATCTTCGCCTTATTGGCGATGGGGGCGCAGTTGTAGCCATCTTCGGTTCATTCGATTGGCTCAAGGTTGTCCCTGTTGTAACTGCTCCAGTCGTGGAAGGTGAGCCCTCTACCGAAAAGCCAGAGTTGGTGGGTGAGCAATGACCGATAAGCAGCCAACCGACTGGGAGCGCATTGAACAGCTCTACCGTGCCGGCCTGCTTTCAGTGCGTGAAATCGCTGCAACGTGCGGTGTGTCCCATACCGCGATCAATAAGCGGGCCAAGGCTGGTAGCTGGGATAGAGACCTGAAAGCGAAGATCCAGGCCAAGGCTGATTCGCTGGTTTCCAAAGCCGAGGTTTCCAAAGAGGTTTCCACGCAAGCACTGGCAACCGAACGCGGGATCGTTGAAGCCAATGCTCAGGTCATTGCAAACATTCGCATTGCCCACCGAACTGACATTGGCCGCTCACGTCGACTGGCCAACAAGCTGCTGGATGAGCTGGAAGGGCTGACCGACAACCGCGACCTGTTCGACCGGTTGGGAGAGTTGCTGCGTGATGAGGACGACAAGGGCCAGGACAAGCGCAACGACTTGTACATGAAGGTCATTGATCTGCCCGCCCGCACCAAGACCATGAAGGAACTGGCCGAAACGTTGAAGAACCTGATCGCCCTGGAGCGCCAGGCTTATGACGTTGGCGCCGAGAAGCAAGGCGATGACCGCAGCCAACTGACGGAAGAAGAACTTGATCGCAGAATCGCCAAGCTCGCAGGCCAGGGCTGACAAGCTTGAGCTATTGGCGTTGCTTGAGGAAAAGGCGCGCCGGGATGCACAGAGGCGTCACCTGCTCCAGTTCGAAACTCTGTATGAGTGGCAGCGCAAGTTCGTAAAGGCCACGGCCGACCACACGTCATGCATGTTGATGGCGGCAAACCGGGTGGGCAAGACACGCACCGGGTTGACCATCGATGCGATGCACCTGCTGGGCGATTACCCCGAGGACTGGGAAGGCCACGCATTCGACCATGCGCCGATGTGCTGGCTGCTGGGGTTCTCGATGGAGAAAACCCGTGACCTGCTCCAAACGCCTTTGTTCGGCACGCTGGAGGGGGGCAAGTGGACTGGTGGGTTAATCCCCGCTGACCGAATCATTGCGCATCTGTCCGCTACCGGCACATCCGGCGCCATGCGGCAGATCACCGTCCGGCACAAGTCCGGCAGTCAATCCACGGTGCAGTTCTGGTCCTACAGCCAGGGCCAGCACGCAATCATGGGCGACAGCGTCGACTGGTACCACATCGACGAAGAGCCCCGCGACAAAGCGATCTACCCGCAAGTGCTCACCCGTACCGCGACTGGCGACGGTGGCCGAGGTGGTCGCGGCATCTTGACGTTCACCCCCGAGAACGGGCGCACCGAGCTGGTTATCCAGTTCATGGACTGCCCGGCCGAGGGCCAATACATCCAGCGCGCCACTTGGGCCGATGCACCGCACTTGACCGCTGACACTCAGCGCAAGTTGTTGGGCATGTACCCCGAGTGGCAGCGCGACATGCGTTCCAAGGGGATGCCATTGCTGGGCACCGGTTTGATATTCGACTTCGGCGACGAAACGATCAAATGCCAGTCGTTCCCGTGCCCGCCGCACTTCTGGATTATCAACGGCATGGACTTCGGGTGGGATCACCCGCAGGCCCATGTCCAGCTCTGGATTGATATGGACTCGGACGTTATCTACCTGGCCCACGCCTGGAAGAAGTCCCGCGTCACACCCTCGACCGTATGGGGCACCGTCAAGTCGTGGGCACAACACATACCAACAGCCTGGCCATCTGACGGTTTGCAGTCTGAGAAGTCGTCGGGCGAGCAGCAGAAGAAGGCTTATGTGGATGCCGGATGGCAAATGCTGTCGCAGCACGCAACGTGGCCTGACGGTGGGGTAGGCGTTGAGATTGGCCTTGTTGAGCTCTACGAGCGCATGACCACCGGCCGCTTCAAGGTGTTCTCGCACCTGACCGACTTCTTCGACGAGAAGATGAGCTACCACCGCGACGAGAACGGGAAGATCGTCAAGTTGAACGACGACATCCTTTCCGCCGTTCGTTACGCCTACATGATGCGCAGGCTCGCAAGGCCGCGCTGGAAACTTGGTACGCCACCTGGTGGCAACTACCAATCCGACTATGACCCCTACGCGAGCAACTGACATGTGCGGAAAGAGCATTAAGAAACTGGTTAACAAGGTGGTTGCGCTAGACCCTCTGCGCGGCGGTGACGTCCTGCTTGAAGGGATGGGCCTACCGAACATGTTTGGCGAGAACACCGGCATGTTCAACAAGGTCGAGCGCGAGAAGGCAGCGGCAAAGGCAGCAGCCGAAGCGGCTGGCTCAACATCACCAGGTGCTGCGCCTACCACTTCCAGCGACTCAGTGCAGGCCGCTGTAGAGGCTGAACGCAAGCGCCGCCTGGCTCAATCCGGCCAGAACGGCACCATCCTGACCGGCTCTTCTGGCGTGCTTGGCGGTGCCAACACCAGCCAGAAAACGCTGTTGGGGGTGTAAGTTGGTCGACTCCCTGCGTTCACAGCTGGACAAGCGCCTGACGCGGCTCAAGTCCGAGCGCGACACCAACTGGCTGCCCGAGTGGCGCGACCTGAGTGATTACATTCTGCCCAGGGCCGGCCGGTTCAATACCTCTGACGTGAACAAGGGGCAGCGCCGCGACAAGAAAATTATCAACCCGCGTGCCACCTTCGCCGCCCGCACCCTGGCAGCCGGTATGCACAGCGGCATGACCAGCCCCGCATCCCCGTGGTTCAAGCTCGGCACGCCTGATCCTGGCCTGATGCAGTACGGCCCGGTCAAGGAATGGCTCTATGCGGTTGAGAAGGCCATGCGCGAAGTTATGGCGCGCTCCAACCTCTACAACGTCCTGCCTACCATCTACGGCGAAGAGGGCGTATTTGGCACCGCCGCCATGGCTGCATTGCCGGATGAGCGCGATACCGTGCGCTTCTACCCGTTCACCGTGGGCAGCTACATGATCGCCAACAGCGACCGCCAGCAGGTCGATACGCTTTACCGCGAGTTCAAGATGACTGCCCGCCAGATGGAACAGCAGTTCGGCAAAGAGGCCTTGAGCGGCACCACGCAGCAACTGCTTAGCACCAACTCCGAAGCGTGGATTGAGGTCTGCCACGCCACCCAGCCCAACGAGAGCCGCGAGCATGGCCGCAAGGACAACACGAACATGGCCTACCAGTCCGTGTACTGGGAGAAGGGCGGCGACAACGACAAGCTTTTGCGCCAGTCGGGATTCCAAGAGTTCCCGGTGATGGCGCCGCGCTGGGACGTGCTGGGCGAGGATGTGTATGGCACGGGCCCAGGCTCGCAGTGCATAGGCTCAACCCGCGCCCTGCAACTGATGGAGCGCCGCAAGGCTGAACTGGTAGAGAAGGGTGTGCGCCCTCCGATGGGTGCGCCGGCCAGCCTGCAAGTACAGCAAGCCTCAATCCTGCCGGGCAGCATCACCTACCTGGACGACATGCAGCAGGGCGCCAAGTTTGCTCCGTTGTGGGAAGTAAACCCCGGCTGGCTTGGTCAGTTGCGCGGGGAGATTGCCGCAGAAGAGCAGATTGCCGATACGGCATTCTTCGTCGATCTGTTCCTGATGATCAGCCAGATGGACACAGTGCGGACAGCCTACGAAATCGCTACCCGCAAGGAAGAGAAGATGCTGATGCTCGGCCCTGTGCTTGAGCGTCAGAACGATGATCTGCTGGACCCCTGCGTTGACCAGGTATTCCACCTGATGGTTGAGCAGTCGATCCCCCGCTGGATGGGCCTGTTGCCGGGTAACCCTCTGTTGCCACCGCCACCCAAGGAAATGGGCGGCCTTGATCTGCGCATTGAGTACACCAGCATCCTGGCTCAGGCCCAGCGTGCCGTCGAAGGCTCGGCCATTGAGCGCGCTATCGGGTTCGCCGGCACCGTGGCCAACATCAAGCAAGACCCATCGTCCCTGGACCTGCTGGATACCGATAACGCATTACGCGAGTACTTCAAGGTCACCGCCGTGCCGCCAGCGCTCATTCGCTCCGACGACGCTGTACAGGCCATCCGCGAGCAGCGTGCCCAGGCCCAGCAGCAGGCAGAAATGCAGCAGCAGTTGGGCAGCGCCATCGAAGGCGTCAAGGTGCTGAGCCAGGCAGACACGGGCGGCAACAACGCCTTAACCCAGCTCACGGGGATGATGTGATGGGAGGCGAAGAGCAGCAATCCCGCCAGGAATTGGAGAAGCAAGTAGCTATCGAGCAACGCGAATCCGATTTTCGCTGGCTGATGGCTGATCCCCGCGGGCGCCGCTTCATGTGGGCAACGCTCGGCGATTACGGGTTGTTTCGAACATCGTTCAACCATCTGCCCGGGCAGACAGAATTCAACGAAGGCCAGCGCAATGCTGGCCTTCTTCTTTTGGGGCGCATTACCAGGCTGTGCCCTGAGCAATACGGGGTTATGGCAGCTGAGAACGCGCCCAAGCCAACCGAACCTTCGAACGATCAGGAGACTGATGAATGAACGCTTTGATGATGAAACTGCTGGGCCGCGTGCTGATGAATGAAGCCCAAGCCGATGGCGGCCAGGGCGGCGGTGCTGATACGTCGGCTCCTGCGGCTAATGCTCCAGCACCAGCCGCTGAAGGGTCGGTACTGACGCCAGCCGCAACTGATGCACCACCGGCGGCCGACACCAAGACCCCGGAACAAGCCCAGCAAGAAGCTGACGCGGCAAAAGACAAGACCGAAGCCGACGCCAAGCTCACCGGCGCGCCAGAAGCCTATCAAGATTTCACCCTGCCAGACGGCATGGCCCTGGATGCCGAGGTTCTTGGTGAGTTCAAGGACTTCGCCAAAGAGCTGAACCTGCCGCAGGAAAAAGCCCAAAAAATCGTCGACTTCCAGACCAAATTGGCGACTAAGCAGGCCGAGGAATACCAGGCTGCCGTGACCAAGCAGGCCCAGGACTGGGCTGCCGAAGTGCGAAACGACCCAGTGCTTGGCGGCGCGAACTACGAGAAGAGCGTAGAGAGCGCAATCAAGGTCATCCAGTCCTTTGGCGACCCGGCATTGACCGAGTTGTTGAGGTCCACCGGGCTTGGAAACAACCCGGCGCTGTTCAAGTTCTGCCACCGCATCAGCTCGGCTATCTCGGAAGACAAGTTTGTCTTGCCTGGCAGCCAGTCATCCACAGGCCGCAAGTCGAACGAAGACGTTTTCTACGGCAGCAATTCCTAAACCACGGAGTACCAACAAATGGGCGTTATCGCGAACACTGCCATCACCCTGGCGGACTGGGCCAAGCGTCAAGACCCGGACAACAAACAGGCCCGCATCGTTGAGATGCTGGACCAAACCAACGAAATTTTGACCGACATGCTTTGGCTTGAGGGCAATCTGCCCACCGGCCACCGCACCACCGCACGTACCGGTTTGCCTAAGGGCACCTGGCGGGCGCTGAACGGCGGCATCGCCACAGGGAAATCCACCACTGCGCAGATTGATGAAACTTGCGCGATGCTGGAAAACCTTGGTGTGGTCGACGTTGCGCTGGCTGAGCTGAACGGTAACACCGCAGCGTTTCGCCTCTCGGAGAACTCCGCTTTCATCGAGGGCATGAACCAGGACATGGCCACCGGCCTGTTCTACAACAACGACGCGCTCGCCCCCGCCCAGTTCCTCGGCATGGCTCCGCGCTACAGCGACAGCACCGCCAAGAACGGCCAGAACATTATCAAGATGGGCGGTTCTGGCTCCGACAACACCTCGATCTGGCTGATTGTTTGGGGTGACCAGTGTGTTCACGGTATCTACCCAAAGGGTTCGAAAGCCGGTATCGAACACAACGACATGGGCATTGAGCTTGTGGACGACGGGGAGGGCAAGAAATTCCGCGCTTACCGTGACCACTACAAATGGGTTCCGGGTATCGCCCTGCGTGACTGGCGCTATGCGGTGCGCATTTGCAACATCGACACATCTGACCTGGTGGCCGACACCGACGGTACCAGCGTGAAGATCATCGAAGCCATGATCCGCGCAGCTCACCGCATCCCGAACCTGAAAATGGGCCGTGCTGCGTTTTACATGAACCGCACCATCGCCGAGTGCCTGGATATTCAGGCGATGAACAAGAAAAACGTTCAGCTCAAGATCAGCGAATACGACGGTGAGTTCATCACCAGCCTGCGCGGCGTGCCTTTCCGCACCGTCGACGCCCTTCTCAACACCGAGGCACCAGTAGTCTAAGACTGCTGGTCCCCTGGCTCATTGGAGACCGAAAACATGATCACCGACAAACTGAACACGTTCAGCGCCGCTCAGGACGTTACCGCTTCGGCGGCATCGACCGATGTACTTGACCTGGGCCCGTTGACCCACGGCAACACCCGCCGCGATATCGGCGCCGGCGAGCCTATCTACCTGGTGGTAGCCACCCTGATCGCCGCTGCCGCCGCCGGCGCCGCCACAACCAACATCCAGTTGCAGACCAGCGATGACAACGCCACTTGGGTGACGCTGTTCGATTCCGGCTCGCTGGCATTGTCCAGCCTGACCGCTGGCACCCGCCCGGTACAGGTCGCCGTTCCGCGTGGCGTTCGTCGCTACCTGCGCGTGAACTACGTGATCGGTACCGGTCCACTCACCGCTGGCCGCTTCTGGGCTGGCTTGGTCAAAGACGTACAAGACAACACTAAGTACGCCAGCGGCTTCTCGATTCTGTAAGGGGGCGTCATGGAAGTTACAGCGAAAGAACGCGGCTATTACGGCGGCGGCCTCAAGGAAGTTGGTGAAACCTTCACCATTGAAAGCAAGAAGCACCTCGGCTCATGGATGGTCGAGGGCAGCGAGTTGCCGGAGCAGGGTAGCGAGACCTTCACCGGCTACGTTGCAGCCCGCAGTGCCGCCGGCAAGTTTGTGGTCAAGGACGCCGCCGGACAAATGGTGGGCAAGTTTATCGGCACCAAGGAAGAAGCCGAAACCGAGGCGCAACGCCTCAACGATGGCGGCGAAATCGCCTGATCCACAGCAGTAACCCTAAGGGCCCTCACGGGTCCTTTCTCATTTCTGAGGTTCCCGAATGTCCAGCGACGTAGAGATTTGCAACATCGCCCTGTCGCGGGTTGCGTACACCCAGCCGATTGTGTCGTTCACGGAAAAGAGCAAGGCGGCCGAGTTGTGCCGGGTGTTCTATGGCCCGCTTCGTGAGCTGGTATTGCAGGCTTTCCCCTGGCCATTCGCGGAATCAATCGTTGCCTTGGCGAGCTTGGGCAGCCCTGCGCCTGGGTGGGCGTTCCGGTATCGCTACCCGGCCGACTGCCTCAAGGTGCGCAACATCGTTGTGCCAGGCCAGCGCATGACGATGACCAGCGATCAGCGCATTCCGTACAAGATCGGATATGACTCTGGCGGCCGCGTAATCCATACCGACCAGATTGACGCTGCGTGCCGCTTCACGTTCAAAGTTGAGGACTCCACGTTCTTTGATCCGGCCTTTGCCGACGTTCTTGCCTGGCGTTTGGCTATGGATCTGGCGTTGCCCCTGAGTTCGAAATCAGACCTGCAGCAATTCGCAACCCAGCAGTACAACCTGGCCCTGTCGATTGCTAAGGGGTCGGCCTTTCAAGAATCACAGGACGATCCAGATCCTGAGTCTGAATTCATTACGGTGCGAGCATGAGCGGAATACTCCAGCCGACCTTCGCGGCGGGCGAGCTTTCGCCGTCTGCCAGCGCACGTACCGACATTGCCCGCTACTACACGGGCCTCAAGCTGTGCCGCAACTTCATGGTCATGCCCTACGGTGGCGTGCGTAACCGTGCCGGCACGCGCCTTGTGGCCGAGGTAAAGGATTCGACCAAACTTTGCCGCCTGGTCCCGTTCCAGTTCAACGACGTGCAGACCTACATCCTGGCGTTTGGCGACTTGAACATGAGGGTTATCAAGGACGGTGGCCAGGTGCTGTACAGCGCAGGCCCCAGCATCGGTACGCCCTTCGAACTGGCCATGCCGTACACGCAATATGACCTGGCATCCCTGAATTACACCCAGTCTGCTGACGTGATGACGTTCGCGCAGCCAGGATACAAGCCGCGTGAACTGAACCGCTTGGCCCACGACAACTGGACCACCGCCGACATCAACCTGGCGCCGCGCATTGCCGCGCCTGCATCTGCCACGGCGGTAAGTGGTGGCGGCACTGGCACGGCGCAAACCTGGCGCTACCAGGTCACCTCTGTGCTGGATGACGGCAACACCCTGGATGAGTCCCTGCCTGCCACGTCCAACCCCGTCACGACCCACACAGACGTTGCGTCAGCAACCATCACCTGGCCCGCCGTTACCGGTGCGACTTACTACATCATCTACAAGGACAACGCCGGCGCCGGGATCTACGGATTCATCGGGCGTGCCACCGGTACCACCTTCACGGACCAGAACATCACGGCCGTCAAGACCGACACACCACCGAACGGCAACGACCCCTTTGTCGGCGCCGGTAACTTCCCGGGCGCCGTGGTGTATTACCAGCAGCGCCTGATATTCGCCGGTAGCAATTTGCAGCCACAGACTGTGTGGACGAGCAAGACCGGCCTTTTCAAGAACTTCGGCTATTCCGTCCCCAACAAGGATGATGACGCTATTACCTTCACCTTGAGCAGCAACAAGGTGAACCGGGTTCGCCATCTGCTGGGGCTGCGTAAGCTGCTGGCGCTCACCACGGGCGCAGAGTTCACCATTTCGGGCGGTGACACAGGTTTATCGGCAAAGACCGTGCAGGCCGTTCCAGAGGGCTACGACGGCACAGCCATTGTTCCGCCCGTGGTAGTGGGCAACAGCGCCGTGTATGTCCAAGCACGGGGTAACCGGGTTTCATCGTTCGGCTACTCCCTGAATGCCGACGGGTTCGCCGCTGACGACCTGACGCTATTCAGCGCTCACCTGTTTAAGGGCAAGGAACTGACGAACGTTGCTTACCAGAAGGTGCCCGATTCGATTGTCTGGTATGTGCGCGATGACGGTGTACTGCTGGGCCTGACCTACGTTCCCGAACAGCAATTGGTGGGCTGGCACTGGCACGACACTGACGGCTTCGTCGAGTCGATCGCCTGCATCCCGGAAGGCCAGGAGGATGTGCTGTACATGGTGGTGCGCCGCAACATCAACGGCGTGCAGAAGCGCTATATAGAGCGCATGGAAAGCCGGCAGATAACCAGCATCGAGGATGCTTTCTTTGTTGATTGCGGCCTGACCTATGACGGGCGCAACACCGACGCGGCCAAGACCTTCACCTTATCCGGCGGCACAACCTGGCAGTTTCCCGAGGTGGTCACCATGACGGCGGTCGGCCACACCCCATTCGCGGCGGGGAGTGTGGGCGTCGATTACTCGTTGAAGCGCCAGGTGATCGACGAGAACGGCGACCCAGCTACAGAAATTGTCAGGGTTGAGGTGGTCGGCTACACCAGCCCCAGCGTGGTCACGGTCAAGTTGCTGATCATCTGCCCCGAATCGTTGCGCGGCGTCCCAGTTTCTAAATGGGCGCGCCAGGTTAAAACGCTGTCCGGCCTGGGCCACCTTGAAGGCAAGACCGTTTCAATCTTGGCCGACGGCAGCGTGCACCCCCAGCGCGTTGTTACAGGCGGCTCCGTTGCATTGCAGGAAGCCGCAGGCATCGCCCACGTAGGGCTGCAATACATATCCGACATGGAAACCCTCGACCTGGAGCTAAAAAACGCCAATGAGACGGTGCTAGACAAGAAGATCGCCGTCAACAGCTTGATCGTTCTGGTCGAGGAATCGCGGGGCATCTTTGCGGGGAAGGATAAAAACAGCCTGTATCCACACAAGACCAGTCGTGATGACTATGAGTCGCCTATCGAGTTGTTGACCGGACAAGCGGAAATCTCTATCCCCAACGACTGGCAGGGCAAGGGCCGCGTTTTTATTCGGCAGGCCGACCCGCTGCCGCTATCCGTGCTGGCGGTGATTCCGGAGGTGACCATTGGCGGTCGCTGACGTTTTGCCCATCGAGCCAGAGGATATCCCGGTGATCCTGCGCGACGTGCGCCAGGCCGATATCGACGAGATTGTCGAAGGTCTCGGTGTATCCCTTGAGCGAGAGTTGCAGTCAGGCATCAACGATAGCCTCAACGCCCGCAAGATCGTGGTTGACGGCCACATCGTTGCCGTTTTTGGGGATGCGGTGCACAGCCTTCTTGGATCGGTCGGCGTCCCCTGGCTGATCAGCACAACCCACGTAGAGCGCCACGCCCGCGCATTCCTCAAGGTCTGCAAGCCCGAGGTGCAAGGGATGCTCACCCGGCACCGCCACCTCATCAACTACGTCGACGCCCGCAACACCTCGGCCATTCGCTGGCTGAAATGGCTGGGCTTCGACTTCGGCGAGGCCGTCCCGTATGGGCCCAAGCGCCTGCCGTTCTACCCCTTCACCCTGAACCGAGAGGAATAACCATGTGCTGGATGGCATTAATACCCGTCGCCATTGGATTGGCCGGCAGCATGATGCAGGCCCAGGGCCAGAAGCAAAACGCCCAATTCCAGTCTGGAATGATGGAACAGAACGCCGCGTTCAAGCGACAAACCGCTGACGAAACGATAAACGCCGGCAACACCTCGGCGGATTGGCAGCGCGTGCGCACCGGCCAGGCCGTCGGTACCCAGCGCAGCGTGCAGGCCGCCAACGGGATCGACGTGAACAGCGGCAGTTCTGCACAGATGCAAGACGATACCGCCATGCTCGGCGAGCTGGACGCCCTGACGATTCAGAACAACGCCGCCCGCGAGGCTTACGGTTACCGCGTACAGGCCAAGCAAGACTTGCTCAATGCCAACCAGACCGTGCAGAACGGCAAGACCGCCGCCATGGGCTCAATCCTCGGCGGCATTGGCGGTGCATTCGGTTCGTTCGCGGGGGCTCGCTAATGCCACGGGTACCGACATACGACACGGCGCAGGTCCAGCAGCAGCCAACCCGGCCCGTCCAGTTGCAGGGCGTTGCGCCTGATACCACCTCGATTGCCCAGGGCTTGCAGAGCTTTCAGCGTGGCGCGGAAATCCTGGCCAACAAGTCCAGGGAACAGGCTGATACCGCCTCGATCATGGATGCTGATCGCAAGCTGACCGAGTGGCAGCAGAACACCATGTTCAACCCGGAAGGCGGCGTGTACACGCGTAAGGGCGGGGCTGCGCTCGATATCACCAACCAGACGCTGGGCCAGTTCGAAGAGGCCCAGGCCAAGATTGCCGAGACGCTGACCAGTGAGCAGCAGAAAGCGCGGTATGCACAGATTGTCGCCAGCCGCCGTAACTCACTGTCCAACGAACTGAACAAATACGAGTTCGCCCAACGGGAACAGCATTACGACGACACGGCCGAAGGGCAGCGCCGGAGTGCCATCCAGGGCGCCGCCCTGTACGCCAACGACCCGCAGCAGCTCGCCTACTACCAAGCCAAGATGAATGTGGTGGAAGGATCTGAGGCGCAGCGCAAGGGCCTTCCGCCTGAACTTGCTGAACAGAAACGCCTGGAGGCGAACACCCGGCTTAATGCGGCAGTGATTGAACAACTGGCTGCGCGTGACCCGATGAAGGCAAAGCAATACTTCATGGACAACGCTGTCAGCATGACCGCCGACGCGCAGCTCCGGGCGGCCTCAATGCTCAAGCCGCTTATTGATCGCCAGGTTGGTGTCAGTGTGGGCAGCCAGGCCGTGCAGGATGTCAGCAGCCAGGATAACCGTGTGTTTGCTTCAATCCTCCAGGCGGAAAGCGGCGGCAAGCAGTTTGACCGCAACGGCCAGCCGATGACGTCCAGCCGCGGCGCCATTGGTACCGCTCAGATCATGCCCAGCACCGGGCCAGAAGCGGCAAAGCTTGCCGGTGTTGAATGGGACGAGAACCGCTTTCGCAATGATCCGGACTACAACCGTCAGCTCGGCCAAGCCTATTTCCAGAAGCTGACCAACGATTTCAAGTCGCCAGCGCTGGCCGTGGCCGCCTACAACGCTGGCCCAGGCATGGTTAACGACTGGATCAACGGCACCAATACCACCGGAAAGAACGCAAGCAAGCTCAAGCTGGGTGACCCGCGCACCGGTGAAATCAGCCAGGCCGAGTTCCTGGACAAGATCCCATTCAAAGAAACCCGCGAATACACCGAAAAGGTGCTGGGCAAGGCATTGCAGACCCAGGAACCCAGCTTTGGCCAGGTAGCACAGGCCATTGATGCGCGTGACGATCTGACCGCTGACCAGAAGTCTATTGCGTTGAAAGCCGCCAAGCAGCGCATTGACTGGCAAGCCGAACAGCGTAAGCAACAGGATACGCAGAACCTGGAGTCCGCATGGGATGTGGTGTTGCAGGGCAATAGCTGGGACACGATCCCGGCCGCCACCTGGGCCGCGCTGCCCGCCGAAGGCCGCAAGCAGATCATGGATTACAAGCCAGGCCGCCCAACAGACCAGGAGGTCTATTACCGGGCTCGCGACGAGATTGTCAGCGGCAACGAGCTGAATCTGCTGGGGATGCGCGCCAAGCTCTCCGACACCGACTTTCAGGAACTGACGAAGCTGCAGCAGGATCGGCGTGAGAAGGGCGCTGAGGCCACATCGTCCATTGGCAGCAATGACGATATTTTCAAGGAAGCCCTGCGCAATGCCGGCATTGACCCCAATGCAAAGGCCGGAAAGGCCGACGCCAAGTCTGTCGCCGCTGCACGCCGATACGTCGATACGCAGATCCGCGCCCTGGAACAGGACCAAGGCAAGAAGGCCACCCCCGACCAGGTGCAGAAGGTCGTAGACCGGGCATTCATCCAGGGTGATGTGCCTGGCTCCGGCTTCATGGGGATGTTCTCGTCCAAGAAGCGAGCCTTCGAACGTGAGCCCGGCGATCAGGTGATTGTCCGGGACATCAAGCAAATTCCAGCAGATGAACACCAGCAGATCGTCGAAGCGCTCAAGCGCCATGGCCGCGTGCCCAATGACGCCGACATTTTGAAACTGTTCAATGAGGCCAATCAATGAATCGCTACGACGAAATTCTCACCAGCACCGGTGAGCAGGCCGCCGCTGAGCCCAACAAATACGACGCAGTGATTCAGCGCCAGCGCGACCTGCCGAACCCGCGCAACACCTTGAGCTATGTCGCTGACACAAACCCCGATGAGCAGGCGAACATCCAGCGCCTGGCCGAACTGACCGGGCTGGCGCCGGAAATGGTCTCGCGCAACCGCCCGGAGATTGAGCGCAAAGCGAAGCTTGACGCCGTGGACTATGACGCGCTGCTAAGCCGTGCGCCGGTTACCAACCAGTTTTTGACCGATCCGAATAACGCCGGCGTGGCCCACGACGATATCGACGGCCTGTCGAACGTAGAGGGGGCTTTCGACAGCTTCGTCAAAGAGTCGGGTCAGCAGCACTCCACCGGCACCTTGGATGCGCTTTCCCGTGGCGTTGGGCAGCTCGGATTGATCGGTGAGGCCGGCGCGAACCTGCTTGACCGTTCGCTTTCCTCGGTTGGCGGGTTCTTCGTCAACATGCTGGCCCCACAAAGCGCCCTTGATCGCAACGGTACCGATGAGCCCAACTACACCGGACAGACTGACAACAACGTCGTCAGCGCTGTTGAGGGGTACATGGCCATGCCTCGGGATCAGCGCATTGCCTTCGCTGGCCAGGTGTTTGATCAGGCGCGCTCTGGCGGTGCTGGCTTTGGTAGTGCAGCGGCGGACACCGGCATGTACGCATTGCGCAACCCCGGGCTCATCGGTAGCGCACTGACCGAGGCGTTGCCAAGTCTGGTCGCCGGCGGCGGGCTGGGCGGGCTTGCAGCGCAACCGGCGAAGAACTTTGCTGTCAGCCGACTGGCCAGCACCTTCGCTCAGCGCGCCGCAGAGAAGGCCATTGTTGTGGGTGGCGTGAACTTCGGCGCCGGCATTGCTGGTGGTGCCGGTGAAAACCTGGCCGAGGGTTTCAAGAAAACCGGCGATATCGACCAGTCCTACGCCTACAGCCTCAAGCGCACGTTGGCCGAAGCCTCTGTAAACGCCCTGGGCGGGATGCTACCCATTCCATTTGCTGGGCGCGGTATTGGCGGGAAGCTTGGCAACGTCGCCGCTGAAGGTGCGGCACAGGCGGCCGGTGGTGCTGGTGGTGCAGCAGCAGGCGCCGCCGCCGTGGGCGAAGAGGCGAGCGGGGGAGAGATGTTCCTGAACGCCGCCCTGGGCCTGGCCACCGCACCGGTTGATGTGGCGATTGCCGGTGCCAGTTCTGGCCGTCGGTACTGGCAGATCGAGCAAGACATGGCCGCAGTCCAGCGCCTGGGTGATATGGCGAAAAGCTCCAAAATGTTCCAGCGCTCGCCACAGCGCGCCGAGGCATTGATTGCGCGCTTGAAGGAACAGGCCGGTGGAAACGTTGAAAATATCTTGGTCCCGGCTGAACAGTTCCAACGTTACTTTCAGGAAAACAACCTTGACCCTGAGCAGTTCGCCACGGCAGCCACCGGCAACGCTGGCGCCCTGGGTGAGGCCCTGACCCTGGGCGGCGACATCTCTATCCCGCTGGAAAAGTGGGCGTCCGTTATCGCAAAGGATGGTCACCACCGGGGGCTGGAGCAGGACATGCGCGCCACTCCTGATGCAATGACCCTGCGCGAGTTGGCCGAGTTCCAGCAGCGTGCTCCGGAAGAACTGGACCGCCTGCGCGACCGCGTTGAACAGGACACTGTTGCAGCTTCGGACCGCCGTGTATTTGAGGACGTGCGCGGGCAGTTGCTGGGCATTGGACGAGAAGCACAGACTGCCGACCGTGAGGCATCGTTGTATCAATCGGCGTTCCGGTCCCTGGGCGAGCGTTCCGGCATTGATCCCTACGACCTGTTCAATCAGTACCAGTTGCGTGTTGGTCGGGACATTCCTGAAGTGCTGCGCAGTCCGGCAAGCGCTGATCAACTGGATTTGATGCTGGACCGGCTGCGAACCGGTGATATTCCGGACGACGCCACAGTCAACGGGCCGTCGCTGATCGACTTCATCCGTGAGCGCGGCGGGATCAACGACGAGGGCGGCGAGCTGGCTGCCCGTGATGCCGACGTGGGGCGTCGTGGTGCCAATCGTATCGCCAGGAGGGGGGGGCGCAGCCTCGACGATATGGCGACCCAGGCCGCCGAAGCGGGTTATTTCGGCAATGTCGCAACCGCAACGCCCGATATGCTGTTGTCCTCACTTGACAAGGAGTTGCGCGGCCAGCGCCAGTCAGCGCCCGGAAACCTTAATCAGGAACAGTTCAACGCCCGGGCGACTCTGGACGACCTGCAGCGCGCTATTGATCAATCGGGCCTCGACCTGAATGCACTGGATAATGCAAGTATCCGGGCGGCTTTGGCTGGTGAAGGAAAGTCTAGATTTGATCAGCCGGTAGAAACCCCAAAACAGCTTGAAACACGGCTGTCTGCACAGTTCGAAGGTCTGAAACTGAACCTTATGGGGCGTGGAAATCGCATCTCCATTAGCCGGATTGAAGTGCCGGAGGCGCGGCGCGAGTCAGGTGTGGGGACCCAGGTTATGCAAGAAATTGCCAGGTGGGCGGACGAGACCGGGAAGCAGTTGTCCTTGACGCCCTCGTCTGATTTCGGCGGGTCAAAAAAGCGGCTTGAGTCTTTCTATAAAAGGTTCGGTTTCATCGAAAATAAAGGTCGCAACCGCGATTATGAAATCAGCGACACGATGTACAGAGACCATCAAGGCATCACACTTGCGCAGGGCTCTGGCAATGACGGTGCCCGGGGGTTTATCCAGTTCGGCGCCGACCGGAAATTCAATATCAAGCTGACCGACAAGGCCAACTTGTCCACGTTCTTGCATGAAACCGGGCACTTTTACCTGGAGGTAATGGGCGATCTGGCAGCACGCGCCGACGTTCCTGACCAGGTAAAGCAGGATTACCAGACGGTCCTTGATTGGTTCGGTGTGAAGGATAGATCCGGCGTTAAGGTTGATCAGCACGAACAGTTTGCCCGTGGCTTTGAGGCATATCTGCGCGAAGGCAAGGCGCCCAGCGCTGCATTGCAGTCGGCTTTTTCCCGATTCAAGGCTTGGTTGACCCAAATCTACCGGGATGCCAGCCGCCTTAACGTTCAGCTCAATGACGACGTGCGCCGAGTGTTTGACCGACTGCTGGCCACCGATGACGAAATCGCCGTAGCCCAGGCCCCGTACCGCAGCCTGTTCACCGACGCGCAAACGGCCGGCATGTCGCCCTCCGAGTTCGACGCCTACCGCGCAACCGCCGACAAAGCAGGCCAGGCCGCCGAAGAACGTCTTACCGCCGAAGCACTGCATGAGCTGACCCGCGAGCAGCAGAAGTGGTGGAAGGAAGCCCGCGGCGTTATGCAGGAAGCGGTGACCAAGGAAGTCGATGCCCAACCCGTTTACCGCGTACAGGATCTGTTGCGCAAAGGGCTGCAAACCGATGGCACCGTGGGGGAGCCGGTCAAGCTGTCCCGTGGTCCGCTGGTTGAACGTTATGGCAAGCCAGTAGTGTCCCGCCTGCGCGGCATGACCAGTGAAGATGGGATTCACCCCGATATCGTCGCCGAGCAGTTCGGTTACACCTCGGGCGATGAAATGGTTCAGGCCCTGGTGGGTGCCCGTGGCCGCAAAGAGCTGATCCAGGCTGAAACCGACGCCAGGATGCGCGCCGAGTATGGCGACATGCTCAACGACGGCTCACTAGCTGACCGCGCCATTGATGCGGTGCACAACGATGATCGCGCCCAGGTCGTGCGGGAAGAGCTGCGCGCCATTGACCGCCTGCGCCGCCAGGTGGAGAAGGTCCAGCGTGCACAGGATGGCAATTCCCGCGCCTTGCGCGAAGACGCCTACAGCGCCATTCCATCCCTGAAAGATATACGCGCCGTGTCCAAGCAGGTGATCGCTGACAAGGTGGTGCGCGATATCCAGCCACATCTGTACTTGAACGCCGAACGCAAGGCTAACCGTGACGCCTTCAACTTCGCCACCAAAAACCGCTGGCAGGAAGCCGCTGAGGCCAAGCAGCGCGAGTTGTTGAATCACTACCTGTACCGGGAAGCAACCGCCGCCCGCAAGGAAGAAGAAAAGATTTACACCTTCATGCGCCGCTTCGAAAAGCCTTCGACGCGTGAACGCATCGGCAAGGCTGGCGCCAGCTACCTGGAGCAGATCGAGGGCCTGCTTGATCAGTATGAATTTCGCAAGGTCAGCGGCCCGCAGGTAGAGCGCCGTCGTAGCCTGGCCCAGTTCGTCAGCGAGCAGGAAGCCGCCGGCAATGTCGTGACCGTCCCGCAACACCTGATTGAACAGAGCGCCCGGGTTAACTACCGAGACCTGACCTTTGAAGAACTGAATGGCGTGCGTGACGCGGTGGTGAACATCGAACACCTGGCCAAGTTGAAAAACAAACTGCTGAACAGCAAGTACAAACGAGATTATGAGCAGGCCCGTAGTGACCTTATCCGCTCCCTCAATGAAAACGTGCCTGTTGATGCGCGAAAGATCGCCACCTCCGAAAGCAGCGAAACCACCGCCGATAAGGCTTTTGGTTCACTGGCAGGGCTCGATGCCTCGCTTACCCGTATGGAAAACGTGATCAACCGCCTGGACGGCAAGAACACAAGCGGCCCCTGGCATGAACTGGTGTGGAACCCACTGGCCGAAGCCCAGGCCAACGAGCGCACGCTATTCAAAAATGGCATTCGGTCCATTGTTGAGCGCTTTGCCGATATGGATTCCAAGCGTCTGGCCGACCGCTTCTATATAGCCAGCGCTGGAAAGTCGTTCAACCGCCGTGAAATCCTGATGCACGCGCTCAACACTGGTAACGAGTCGAACCGTACCAAGCTACTCAAGGGCAACAAGCTGAATGACGCGGCACTGGCCGACATGCTGGGGCGCCTGGACAAGCAGGATTGGGACCTGGTGCAGTCGGTGTGGGATTCCTTTGACAATCTCTGGCCTGATATCGCCGCGATGTACAAACGCCTGTCAGGCGTGGCGCCGTCGCGTATTGAGCCAAAGCCAGTCAGTACGGCGTTCGGTGAATACCGTGGCGGTTACTTCCCGATCATGTACGACCGCAAGCGCGCAGGGGCGCCGCCGGCTGCCGTGGGTGGCGAGCTGTTCAATGAGGGTTTCGAGGGCGCACTACCGTCCAACGGGTTCACCAACCAGCGTAACGACAACGCCAGCGGCCCGCTGCTGCTCGACTTGAGCGCCATCCCCCAGCGCCTGGCCCAGCACGTCCACGACCTGACGCACCGCGAGGCATTGCAGGACGCTCACCGCCTGACCAAAGACCCGCAGATAAGGGCTGTGCTGATCGACAAGCTGGGGCCGCGTGGCGCTGATTCGTTCTTGCCGTGGTTGAAGGCGATAGCCAATGACCGCAACCCGCCAGAAACAGGCAACTTCAACCGGTTCCTCGACGCGGCCAGGACGAATACGTCCATCGTCGGCCTGGGCCTTTCCAGTACCACGCTGCTGGCCCAGGTAGGCGGCTTGATTCCTGGGCTGCTGTATGTGAAACCCCAGCTTCTTGCAAAAAGCCTGCTCGATGGCATCCGGTCACCTATCGAAACGTACCGGGTGATCACCGACGCTTCCCCGGCAATGCGCCTGCGCTGGGATACCGAGGATGGCCGCCTTGCTTCCAGCATGGCCGACCTCATCGGCAAGAACGCATTTTTCCGCAAGCGTGACGACCTGGTCCGGTTCTCGTTCAACCTGCTGGGTTACCTGGACCGTGGGATTTCCGGCGCGATCTGGATGGCCAGCTATCGCGAAGGGCTGGCGGCCGGCAAGGACTCGGCGGCGGCGGCGCTCGATGGCGACAAGGCTGTACGCCTTTCGCAGGGCGGCACCGGGGCAATGGATATTGCAGCCATCCAGCGCAAGGACCAGGGCGCCGCCATGCGCCTGCTGACGATGTTCTACACCCCGTTCAGCGCCTACTACAACCAGAACCGAGACCTTGCCTTTGAGGCCAAGCAGGGTTCGCGCACGGTGGCCAGCGCCGCCGCCGCCATGCTGGCCGTGGCGTTCTTCCAGGGCGTGGTGGGCGATCTGCTCACCGGCAAGGGGCCCGACGAAGATGAGAACACTGCCGCCTGGATGGCAAAAAGTACGCTCGGGTTTGGCGTGTCCGGCTTCCCCGTTATCCGCGACACCCTCGGGGCCGCCCTCAGTGGTCACGCGGGCTCACTGTCTCCAGCCTGGCAAGCGATCAATGCCGGCCGGCAAGCAGGTGCGGCAGTTGCTGGGCTGGCTACAGGTGAAAAGGAAGCTGGTGCGGCGGCCAAGTCGGTCGTCACCGCCGGCGGCTACCTGCTGGGCGTGCCTACCAAACCCTTAACCCGCCAGGGCTCATACCTCTACAACGTCGCAGTGGGCGAGGAAACCCCCGAAGACGCGGCCGAGTTCATCAAGGCCCTATTACACGGCGCCCCGAAAAAATAACAGCGAAGCACCCCACCGAATCCCGCCATTGAGCGGGATTTTTTTTGCCCCCAGGAAAGGAGTCACACCCGTGACCGTCAGCACAATAGGCAGCGTTGCAGAGTTCGATACCAACGGGGTAACCACCAACTACCCGTTTTATTTCAAGTTCCTGGCCAATGAGGATCTGGTTGTCACCTATGTGAATCCGGCCGGTGTCAGTTCCGTTCTCACGCTCGGCACGAACTACACCGTCAACGGCGCAGGCAACGAGCAGGGCGGGAGCATCGTCACTACGTCGGCGCTCGCCGGCCCTGGGCAGTTGATTGTCTCCAGGGAAATGGATGCCTTCCAAAAGACCAGCTTGCGCAATCAGGGGAAGTTCCTGGCGGAAACGCATGAGGATGTATTCGACAAGCTGACCATGCTGATACAGCAGGGTTTCAGCATCTTCAAGCGCGCTCTTACACGTCCTTTTGGGCGTGATTATTTCTACGCGGAGAACAGGCGGATCACGGACGTAAAAGATCCGGTTGAGCCGCACGACGCTGCAAACAAGCTTTGGTCTACCAATTTTTTCACCGCACTACTGGAGAGCGTTAGCGGCCTGGTCAACACGACCACCGGCATTCTCTATGACGCCGGGACGCTGTTCGATTACCTGAAATATGGACTGGCGCGCAGGGTCGATAGCGTTGCCGCGCTGCGCCTGCTGTCGTCGTCGCGCAACCAGCGGGCCCGCACGCTTGGGTATTACGCGAAAGGCGACAAGGGCGGGGGCGATTTCTATGTAGATCCTACTGACACGACCAGTCCGGACAATGGCATCACGGTTATCGTCGGCGTGGACGGTGCACGATGGAAGCTTGCCTATACGGACTTGAATGTAAAGCAGGCTGGCGCTGTGGAAGGTGCTGACATCGCTCCGATATTGAATGCTATCGGTGCAATCCTGTATGCCGACGGCGGTGAAACCTGCAAGATCACTGGCACATATAAGCTTGGTCAAAAGGTCAATCTTTACCCAGGTGTTTCCCTTATAGGTGCCGGATCGGGGCGCAGGAACCGCCTTGAAGTGACACATAGCGGGATCGGGTTTGAAACGTACAGGCCGGCCGGCTACCTTCCAGGCTTGTGCCTCGATTCCAACGTCAAAGGGCTTACTATTGTTGGGCTTGGTACGGGGACAGGAGTTTGCTTCTCTGTCCGCAATGCGATGCAGTGCACGTTCAGCAAAAATGAAATAGCCAACTTCTATATCGCGTTCTCGTGGAACATCGGGCACACGCCCTCTGTATTTGTGCAGTCATTCTTGAACGAGGTATCGCACAACATCATCAAGCCATGCGGGATCGGCCATTACTTTGGCGGTGCTGCAAACAGGAACACGTTTTACAACAACAGCATTTCGGATAACCAAGTTGCATATGATTTCTCACAGCCGAATAACTGGTCTGAAACAAACATGTTTATCAATGAGAATATTGAGGGGTGCCACACCTGGGCTGAGTGGAGCGCTTCGGTTTACTCCCAGACATGGGATGGCTTGACCATTGAAAACCCATCCACAAATGGTTATGTGTGCACCATAAAAGACCCTGGCCGGCAGGTGATGACTAACCTGTCAGTAATCCCTCTCGGGGACGGTGCCGCTATTTCGAAATACAACTTGAACTCTAAACCATCGATGATTTTGGGTTCGTCAGGGAGTAGCGGTACAAATCGCCTGGGTTTCAGTCTCAATGAAACGCTGGATATGTATGACATCATCCAGCACCACACGCACCACGCCAGCGCCTCATATGCAGGCACGATCAATGCTGGAGCTATAGCTACGTTTGACATAACACTATCTACAGCACTGTTGAATGACCGCGTGGATGCTTATGCTTTAAGGTCTTTGTTCGGGTGTATACCTACGGCACATGCAGGGAACGGCGTCGTCCATGTGATAATTTCCAACCCTACCAGCTCAAACATCGTGATCCCTTCCACTGAAATATCAGTGATACTAAAAAGGGCGTTCTAACAAGTCTGGGCCCGGCGCTGTCGGGCCCTTCCGGTTATGCCGAAACCGTCTTGGTTGGCAGGCGTTTATGCAGAGCATCCCTGAAAATATTGGATAGCTTTTGCTCAAGCAGATATTGGGAGGCAGCAGAAACCGAGACGCATAGCACCACTGAAAATGCGAAGTACCCCCATGTGTGCGTATAAGCGCTGAATCCAATTGAGCCGACAGAGTGATCCATAACCGACCTGGTTAGAAAGTGCGTCAGATAGAGTGAGTAAGATATTTTCCCGAGCCAAATTAGAACCTTGGGCGATTTGATGTGCACGGTTTTACTGCATATAGCCAGCGCCAAAACCATGAGTGCCAATGGTCCACCCCAGTTAGTGATCCCATGGGTAGACGCAGGTCCAGAATAATTAAACCAAATCACCAGCGCTATGCTAGATACAAGAAGGTTTACAGCAACGACCTTGCTACTGATTGATATATGCTTTGATAGATATAGGTACCCGATCAGCGCACCCGCCACAAATTCCAAGATAATTGGATTTGTCATTAGGTTTAAGTAGTTGAAATCAAAACTATAGTATGTGAAAGGGTTTGTGGAAAATGTCCGTGTCATTACGGGGATTAACACTACTGTCAGCGCTATCCAGGTGAGCATTGCGGCGAGGCGGAATCGCTTGAAAAGCAACGACACTGCAAACACTGCATAAAAATACATCTCGAAATTCAATGTCCAGCCGAGTGCAAATACCGGCTCAAAGTAAAGCGGTGCCATTTCCTTGACCGGGATAAAGGTCAGGCTTTTCAAGAGCGCAGTTAGGTTTTCAGTGCTGCTGAAATACGCCAGCCCCGAATAAGCGATGAAGATCCATAGCAGAGAGACGACTGCATAGGTTGGCCAGATCCTTGAGAACCGGCTGATTGCAAAGTTCTTCACGTCATCAATGGTCCCCGTCGCTTTGCGGGTCGAGTAAACCATGATGAAGCCGCTGATGATGAAGAACAGATCCACACCCATTGCTCCAGGCAAAAGCGCGCTCTCTATCAGCGGATAGCTGGGTGAGTCTCTCAGGTAGTCCGCTGCGTGACACAGCACGACCAGCATAGCGGCTATTCCTCTAAGCGCTTGAACCCAGTCAAGCCTTCCCTGTTCCATGCTCATGATCAGTATCCATTTTCCAGTTCTTGATTTTGGTTTTACGCGTGATTAACTTTGCGCCGGAACTCGTCTCGCTGTTCGTCGGTCATGCCTTCCCGAAGCGCATCAAGATAGTCCGCATACCACTGCACCATCTTCTGGCGCTGCGGCAGGTAGATCGCTTTGTCATACACGCCTTTGAGTCCGGCTTTCTTGTGGGCCAGGTGCATGTCCCGCCAGTTTTCGTCCCAGCCAAATTCGGATAGCAGTGTTTCGCAGGTGTGCCGGCTGCCATGGCCTGTCATCCGCCCTTTGTACCCGATCAGTGCAAAGCACTTGTTGATCGATGCGTCTGAAATAACCGGCACCTTCTCGCCCGATGATGGGAACAGGTAGCGGGACCGGCCAGTAAGCCGTTGCAGATCCCTGATCAGCTCAACAGCCTGAGTGGGTAGCGGCACAATGTGGTCACGCCGCATTTTCATCTTGACGCCTGGCACTGTCCACAGGCCCGCATCAAGATCAACTTCGGACCATTCCGCCCAGCGCGTCATACCTGGCCGTGACGCGGTCAGAAGGGTCAGCCATGCTGCAGTTCGAACGATTGTGCCGCTGCGTGATTCAACCAGCGCCCTCAAGAACTCTGGCAGTTCCGACTCCAGAAGGTGTGGGTACTGCGATTCCTCTGGCGCCTTTTCGGCAATGTCGATCAAGTTGCTGGCCGGGTTGTTCTCGGTCATGCCCTTGGCGATGGCCAGGCCAAAGATCTGATTCACCCACACGCGCACCTTCTCGGCGGTGTTGTGGGCACCGCGGCTCTCGATGCTTGCCTGGAGGTTGGCGCAATCCGCCCTGGTGATTCTGCTCAGGGGCTTGCTACCAAGGGCCGGGAGTATGTCGTTGTTAAGCGCGCCATTGATTCCGGCCAGGGTCTTTTCGGCGCGGCCATCTTTGATCTTTTTATCAAGCCATAGATCGGCGGCGGCTTTGAACGTGTTCGCTTCTGCTGCATCCCTGGAAGCCTTCAGCGTCGCCTTATGGGTGATAGGGTCTACACCTTCGGCATTGAGCCTCCGCGCTTCCTGCGCTTTCTCCCTGGCCTTTTTGGCCGTCACGTCCGGATAGGCGCCCAGTCCGTGCCATCCCCATTTGCCGTTGGGCTTCTTGAATCGAAGCTCCCAGCGTTTACGGCCCGTGCTGCTGACCACGAAATAAAGCCGGTCTATTCCATAGTTCTCGCGGTATTCCTTTGCCTCTGGCTCAAGGGAAGCCAGCACCGTGTCGGCCAGTGGCCGGCGCTTTATCTCGGTTCGTTTCATGCTGGGTTCTTGTATGGTTTGGTTCGATGTTGTGCGCACCATACATGGCGCCATACACAGAATCAAGGATAAGCGGACACAAAGGGGAATAGAGGGGATTAGCAGGGATTGGAGTTTATTCAGTATTGCCGGGGGTTTGGTGTGTAGCGGGAGGGAGTGGGACGGGGAGGGAATAAGAATGTGGAGCGGGTAGAGGGAATCGAACCCTCAACTAAAGCTTGGGAAGCTTTCGTTTTGCCACTAAACTATACCCGCTCAGAGCGGCTGACTTTGTACCAGATGTTCAGCTGGATTTGAAGTTTTTCTTTGAAAAATGTGAGAGTTGCGTGTGGCGACACAGCTTGCTCGCCACAGTGTCGGGCCTGATTTCAAAGCGCCCATGCATGCTGCGCCTGGCCCTGGCTATACCGTAACGGGCTTGCGGGTCGCTGCCCTTTCAAGAAGCCCACCACGGCCTCACGGCTGTCGCGGCACGCGGCTTTATGTTCCATGTCCAGGAAGTGTCCCGTCGCCTGAATGGTGCTGAAGCTGCTCTTGGCCACATGCTGGCCAAACAGCTTGGCGTCGTCTGCACTGGTGTATTCGTCCCATTCGCCGTTCAAGAACAGCACTGGAATATCGATCTGCCTGGCTGCCTTGAGGTAGCACTGCCGGTCGCTGTTGAGCACGTGGCTGATGTGAAAGTGCATCTGCCCGTATTCGTGTGCGGCCAGGTTGCTGACATGGCGGTAGTTGAAGCGTTTGAACAGCGAAGGCAGGTGCTTGCCGATGGTGCTGTTGACCAGATGGCCGACGCGGTCGCGGTCGAGGTTGCCCAAGTAGTCGACGCCGCGTTCGAGGTAGTCACGCATCGGCGCATTGATCACCGGCGAGAATGAGCTGATCACGGCTTTTTCTACCCGACGGGGGCGCTGTGCGAGGGCAACCAACGTGGCGGCCCCGCCCCAGGAGAAGGACAATACGTGTTCAGCGGCGAAGTGGTCGAGCAGTTCAAGGAGGATCTGGCCTTCGACTTCCTTGGTAAGCATCTGCTCATGACGGTTATGGATTTTGGAACGGCCAGCGTAGGGCTGGTCGTACAACACCACATTGAATTGCGGGTACAGGCTTTTCACGGTTTGAGCGAAGGACGCTGTGGTCGCCATTGAGCCGTTGACCAGGACGATGGTCTTTGCCGCCGCGTCCGCGCGATAGAACTCCGTGTACACCCGATACTGACCCTGTATATCCAACACAGCGATTTCTGGCCTCATGTCGTAAGACTCCTGGCAAGCGGGTAGTGCGCGCAGATCACTCTGCACGAGCTTTATGACAGGTAGGCATACGCCTGGAAAATGAGGGCCCATGTCGGTCCGATGACGGCTGGCCGGCGGGTGTTGTTATGGCGGGCGGTTTGCCGGGAAGACCCATGGATCAAGCGCGGGCGAGGCAAGGTGTTTCTTGGAGGTTATAGGCGACTCATCAGTCATTATCTGGCTGAAGCCCTGATTCAAGCAGTACGGAACGCATGTCGCAAGGCGAGCGGCTGGTTTTTTGCCATCATCGGCTGAACGGTCGTCAGACTTTTAGGATCTCTTCGTCAGTCAGTGGTCGATACTGACCCGGCGCAAGCGACGCATCGAGCACTAAGGGCCCCATTCGCTCGCGGTGCAGGCCGATCACCTTGTTATCAAAATGACCGAACATGCGTTTGACCTGGTGATATCGGCCTTCGATGATGCTCAACCGCGCTGTCCTGGGACCCAGCAGTTCAAGTTCGGCAGGTTGGGTAGTGAGATCTTCGAAAGCGAAATACACGCCCGCCGCGAACGTCACCGCGTACTGCGGGCCGATGTCCTGTTCGGTTTGCACCTGGTACACCTTGGGCAACTTGGTCTGCGGTTGCGTGAGGCGCCGCGACCATTGGCCGTCGTTGGTGATCAGCATCAGGCCGGTGGTGTTGAAATCCAGGCGCCCGGCGATATGCAGTTCGGCTTTGTCGGGTTCGTCCAGCAGGTCAAGGACCGTGGAGTGTTGCGGGTCCGACGTGGCGCTGACGCAACCCTGGGGTTTGTGCAGCATGAAATAGCGCGCCGGCTTGCCCGCTTGCAGGATTTCACCGTCAACGCAGACCTGGCTGAATTCACGTACGTCATGGTGAGGATCGCTGACCGCAACCCCTTCAACGGTCACCCGGCGTTCCACCAGCAACAGGCGCACTTGCTTGCGATTGAACTGTGGCAGGTTGCTGAGGAAGCGATCAACGCGCATTGCGGTTACGCAACTGTTCGTCCACCTGGGCGCAGCGTGGGCACAGGCAGGCTTTATTACGCAACTCATCCGGCAGGGCTTCAAGTACCGCCGGGTCGATGATGACGCCGTAGCACCAGCAGGCTTGATCGGCAGTGCGCGGATCGGCTAGGGAGCAGTCGTTGCGGGCACCACAGGCGGGGCAAAGGGGCGGTGTGGTCATGGGTCGGTTCAGAAGGAAATCGGGTAGGGCGCGTTAGTTGTTGCACGATACAGCGCGGCTGCGCGGCATTCCATCATCATGGCGTTTTGACGGGCTTTCACTTCGTCTGAAACAGGTGTTTCCACTTGTGTCACGAACGCACCAGATTCGGTTTTTGATGTCAGATGTTTCGTCATTCAGTGAAAGCTGAATGCCGCTCGCCAGCGTCGCTGGAGGAGCTCTTCCGCGGTCCAGGAGGCCGCCATGTATCGACGACTGCTGCTCATCGCTTTGCTCGGCCTGACCCTTTCAGCCTGCGTGCCCTATTACGATGGAGGCGCTTCCTACTATCGCTCCGAGGTCTACACCGCGCCGGCGCCAGCCTATTACTACGGCGGCCCGCGTTATTACCCTTCTGGGCGCAGCTATTACGCGCCAGCGCCTCGCTACTATGCGCCACAGCCTCGCTACTATTCGGCGCCGCGCTACTACCAACCGGCCCCGCGCTATTACCCCCGCGCCGGGTACCGGCCCTACCCAAACCAGGGGTGGGGCGACCGCTGGGGCAATGGCGGGCGTGGACGCGGTTCCAACCACGGAGGTGGCCGCGGCGGTCACCGTTAAATATCTTGAAAAACAAGCGGCGCATCATGCGCCGTTTTTTATAGGTACCGTATGTCCGTACTGTCAGATTTAACAGCTATCTTTGAGGCGCTAGCTGTACTTCACTAACGAGGAGCCTTGTGCTTTTGCGTGGTGAGACTGAGCAGATGGAAACCCTATGTTCAAACAATTGATTTGCGTGCTCCTGCTGATGAGCTGCTTCATTGCATCGGCAAGAGCGGAGCAAGGCTGTCCTTATCCGTCGCAGGTCGCGTATGCAGACGGCCATTATCGCGCCCAGGACAATGGCCTGCGCTGGCAAAGCCCGAAGGTAGCGTCGCGTGGTGTTGTCGACGGGTTCATTGGCGCAATCTTCATGCCGGGCGACGGCGAGGAGAGAGGAAACGGCTACATGGACAAGTGCATCTACCGCACCAGTTGGAACGGTGTTGTAGCGTTGAGGCCAAGCAGCGGAAATGAGGTTATCAACATGTCGTTGACCAGCACCTTGTATTGGAGGCTGCAGCCCGATGCGTTCGAGTTGCCGGTGTATACGTGCGAGGACAGCCAGCCGGACAATTGCGCTTTCAAGGTCAACGACAAGCGTACAGACCTGTCAGTAGTCAGATAAATCCGCCAGAGGATTCCTACCTTCCCAGGCCTTGTCAAAGTGCGCCTGCACCACCGTTTGCGGGAGTGTGTTGATATCCGGCCAGTGCCAACGAGGCGCCTGGTCTTTGTCGATCAGGCGCGCCCGAACCCCTTCGGCGAATTCCGGATGACGGCAGCAGTTGAGGCTCAGGGTGTATTCCATCTCGAACACCTGGGCCAATGAGAGGTGACGGGCACGCTGGAGCTGTTCCCACACCAGATGCGCCGTCAGTGGGCAGCCCTCACTGAGGGTTTTGCCGGCCCGGCTCAATAGCGGGTCGCTGTGGTCGCGCAGCAGGCTCAAGGCGCGCCAGGCACACCGCACATCTCCTACATCAAGCCATTCGTCGATCTGTGCGCGGCGCGGTAGCCATTGCGCTTCGGGTTGATCACTGTTTGCCTCCTGCGCCAGGGCCTTGAGCAAGCTGTTGAGTTGCATCGCGCTCTGTTCCTGCCAGTTCAGCTGCAGCAGGCCATCGAGCAGATCGTCTTGCTGGTCATCACGCAGGAAACGGTCGGCCAGGCCCAAGTCCAGCGCGTCGAGACCGTTGATATGGGCGCCGGTGAGGCCCAGGAACAGGCCGAGCTTGCCCGGCAAGCGGGACAAGAACCAACTGGCCCCCACATCCGGGTACAAGCCAATGCTGATTTCGGGCATGGCCAAACGACTGCTTGGCGTAACGATACGCACGGCGGCGCTTTGCAACAGGCCCATGCCGCCGCCCAATACATAACCGTGGCCCCAGCAGATCAACGGCTTCGGGTAGGTGTGCAGGCGGTAGTCAAGACGATATTCGGCGGCAAAAAACTGCGCGGCCAGGGTCGGAACTTCGCCCGGCTGTTCACGGCAAGCCTGAGCCAGGCTGCGCACTTCGCCACCGGCGCAAAAAGCTTTGGGGCCGTTGCCGCGCAGCAGCACGCAGACGATCTGCGGGTCTTTGGCCCAGGCCTCCATGCGCTCATCCAGGGCCAGAATCATCGGCAGGGAGAGGGCGTTAAGGGACTTTGGCGCGTCCAGGCTGGCGATACCGATGCGAGCGCCGCCACTGCCGGTCAGTTCTTCGAAATGCAGGTTCATCGTGGCCTCAATCGAGAAGGTGAAGGATGAGTATGATCCCTTCGTGGGAAAGTGCCGGTGCTGTGTCAGATCAATTGACAAGCGGGGTCGGCTTTCCTAGGGTTCGCCTCATTCTTTTTTACAAGACAATTCAACTATGACCGATGGCGACCGTATCAAACTCGAACCCAGCTGGAAACACGCCCTGCGGGAGGAGTTCGAGAAGCCCTACATGGCGCAATTGCGCGAGTTTCTGCGCCAGGAACATGCCGCTGGCAAAGAGATCTACCCCCCCGGCCCATTGATTTTCAACGCGCTCAACTCAACGCCGCTGGACAAGGTCAAGGTCGTGATTCTCGGACAAGACCCGTACCACGGCCCTGGCCAGGCCCACGGCTTGTGCTTCTCGGTACAACCGGGCGTGCCGGCACCGCCGTCGCTGGTCAATATCTATAAAGAGCTCAAGCGCGACCTGAACATCGACATCCCCAACCACGGCTACCTGCAAAGCTGGGCCGACCAGGGCGTGCTGATGCTCAACACCACCATGACCGTGGAGCGCGCCAACGCCAACGCCCATGCCGGCAAGGGCTGGCAGTTCTTCACCGATCGGATTATCGAAGTGGTCAGCGAGCATCAGCCGCACCTGGTGTTCCTGCTGTGGGGCGCCCATGCTCAAAGCAAGCAGAAGCTTATCGACGCCACCAAGCATCTGGTGCTGACCTCGGTGCATCCGTCGCCGTTGTCGGCGTATCGCGGGTTTCTGGGCTGCGGGCATTTCAGCCGGGCCAACAAGTTTCTCGAGCAGAATGGCGAGGCCCCCATCGAGTGGCGTTTGCCACCGGTGTGAGGCCTGGCACATTCAACATGTGGGAGGTTTTAGAGGGGGGCTGGCTGACGGTTCCAGTGCCGAAACAAAGGCTCGGCCAAAAACAGCACGAACAACAAGCGCATCACCTGCATCGCCGTCACCAAGGGCACCGACAGCTGCAGGGTTTCAGCTGTCAGACTCATTTCAGCGATACCGCCTGGCATCATGCCCAGGGTCAGTGATCGCAGGTCGAGGTGAGTGAGGGCGCTCAAGCCCACCGCCGCTAACGTCGCCAGCAGCATGGTCAATGCCGTGCCAATCAAGGTGCGGCCCATGAACGATGGCGCGCGACGGAAGAACTGCCGATTGAAGTGGCAGCCCAAACCGCTGCCGATCAACCATTGGCCGATCTGACTGCCGCCGTCTGGCAGGCCGATGTGTAAATCCCAAGTCACACTGGCGATCGCGCTCACCAGCAATGGCCCGAACAGCCAAGGGTTGGGTTGGCGCAAGCGCTGCCAGCCCCAGGCAACCAGCGCACCCACCGGAAACAGCACGGCCAGCCACGCCCAGTCCACGGGCGCCGGATGGAACTGCGGCGCGCCGCCTCCGAGCAAATATTTGAAGATCGCTGGCACGCACAGCACCACCACCAGCACACGCAGGCTTTGCCCGGCCGCAACCCGGCTGAGCACCGCGCCATTGCGAGCGCCGAGGTTGACCATCTCCCCGGAACCGCCCGGCATGCTGGAGAAAAACGCCGTGGCGCGGTCTTCACCGCTGCGGCGCATCAACCACACGCCCACCACGCTCGACAAGCTGGTGACCAGTGCACCGAAGAAAATCAGGCCGAAGTGGCTCATCACCTGCTCGATCACCACCGGGGTGAAGTGCAGGCCGATGCCGATGCCCACCACCCATTGGCCGCATTTGCGCCCGCCGGGAATCTCTGCCAATTGCCAGGGCGTCAGGCAGCGCACCAGGATGATCGCCAGCAACGAGCCGACCATGTACGGCAAAGGCCAGCCCACCAGGCTGGCCAGGTAACCGCCGGCCAGGCCGACCAGCGGTGTTCCCCACCAATGTTTAAAGGTGACCTCAGACATCGGCCAGGGCACGACGCTGTTGCACGCGTTTACGCCAGATACGCAGCAGCGGTACAAGCAGCATGATTGCGGTCAGCACCCAGACGCCAAAGGTGATCGGGCTCGACCACAGGATTTCCAGCGCACCGTTGGAGATCGACAGCGCACGGCGCAGGTTCTGCTCCATCAGGCCGCCGAGGATAAAGCCCAGCAGCAGCGGCGACAGCGGGAAGTCCAGCTTGCGCAGGATGTAGCCGAAGATGCCGATGGCAATCATCAGGAACAGATCGAAGGTGGTGGCATGCACGGCGTACACGCCAATCGCGGTAATGATGGCAATCACCGGCACCAGCGCCCAGTTCGGCACGGCGAGGATACGGGTGAAGATGCGGATCATCGGGATGTTGAGCACGACCAGCATGATGTTGGCAATGAACAACGAGGCTATCAGGCCCCAGACAATGTCCGGTTGCTGTTGGAACAGCAGTGGGCCGGGGGTGATGTTGTACAGCGACAGGGCGCCGATCATCACCGCCGTGGTGCCCGAGCCAGGAACGCCGAGGGTCAGCATGGGTACCATGGCGCCGCAGACCGACGCGCCGATCGCGGTTTCTGGAGCGGCCAGGCCGCGCATGTCGCCCTGACCGAATTTGCCGCTGGCGCCTGCGATGCGTTTCTCGGTCATGTAGGCAACGGCCGAGGCCATGGTCGCACCCGCACCCGGCAATACGCCGATGATAAAACCCGATACGCCGCAACGAAGGTTCACGGTCAGTACCGACAAGGCTTCCTTGACGTTGAACATCATGCGCCCTGTGGCTTTCACCGCTTCCTGGCCACGGTGGGTTTTTTCCAGCAGCAGGAGAATCTCGCTGATGGAGAACAGGCCGAGCACCAGGACCACGAACTGGATACCGTCGGTCAGGTGAATATTGTCGCCGGTAAAGCGGTACACACCGCTGTTGGCGTCGATGCCCACGCAAGAGAGGAACAAGCCGATCAGCGCCGCAACAAAAGTCTTCAGTGGTTTGTCACCGGCCATGCCGCCCAGGCAGACAATCGCAAACACCATTAAGACAAAGTATTCCGCCGGGCCGAACGCAATCGCCCACTTGGCCAGCAGCGGAGCGAACAGCACCATGCCGCAGGTGGCGATAAACGCGCCGATGAACGAACTCCAGGCCGACAATGACAGTGCCACGCCAGCCAGGCCTTTGCGGGCCATCGGGTAGCCGTCGAGGGTGGTCATGACGGTGGAGGCTTCGCCCGGGATGTTCAGTAGAATCGAACTGATGCGGCCGCCGTATTCGCAGCCCAGGTACACGGCTGCCAGCAGGATCAGCGCCGACTCTGGCGGCAAGCCCAGGGCGAAGGCGATGGGGATCAGCAGTGCCACGCCGTTGATCGGGCCCAGGCCCGGCAACAGGCCGACCACGGTGCCAATCAGGGTGCCGCATAACGCGGTCACCAGATTATAGGGGCTCAGCGCAACGCCGAAACCCTGGCCCAAATAGCCAAAAGTATCCATATCAGTTCTCCAGAACGTCGAGCAGGCCGAGGGGCAACGGTACGTCCATGGTTTTATCGAACAGCAGATAAAGACCGACGCTCATCAAGGTGATGATCACCACGCTGGGCAACCAGCGGCCGCCGTACAGCCGTGCCATCGGAATACCGATCAGCATGCTGCTGAGAATGAAACCCAAGGATTCGAATGTGCCTGCAAACACCAGCAGCAGAGCCACACAGATGCCGATCTTGACCAACGTGGGTTGATCCAGCGCGGGTTCATCGTCAGTGTGTTTGGTCGCCTGCGGGCGAATCATCATGTAGATGAGCGCCAGGCCCATCAGCCCGAGCAACAGCAGGGGGAAGGCTCTTGGCCCTACGGGTTCGTAGGAAAAAGCCGCCTGATACGGCCAGGCCATCAGCGCGAGGCCGATACAGGCCAGCAATAGCACGGCAGCGAAAATGCGTTGTAAGAGCATAGAAAACTCCAAGGCCCCTCTTGTAGGAGCGAGCTTGCTCGCGAAAAACGTCAACGATAACGCGTGCTCTCTGGACGCACGTGGATGTCCTTGGGTTCTTCGCGAGCACGCTCGCTCCTACAGGGGCATTACACAAAAGAGGGGCGATTACTGGATCAGGCCGAACTCTTTGGCCAGCACTTTGTAGTCAGCCACCTGTTTCTTCACGTAGGTGTCCAGCTCCTGGCCCGTCATGGCGAACGGGAACAGCTCGCGCTGGTCACGCAGCTTGGCGAACTCCTCGGAAGCCAGCAGTTTGTCGAAGGCGTCTTTCCACCAGGCGTAGTCGGCATCGCTGACCTTTGGCCCCAGGTAGAAGCCACGCACCACCGGCCAGACGATGTCGTAGCCTTGCTCTTTGGCGGTCGGGATATCCTTCATTTCCGGCTCATCCAGGCGTTGCTCGGAGAACACCGCCAGCAGGCGCATATCGCCGCTCTGGATATGCGGCATGGAGTCGGAGATGTCGGTACTGCCCACCTGGATATGCCCCCCCAGCAGAGCCGTAGCGATTTCACCGCCACCCTCAAGGGCGACGTAACGCAGTTCGCGCGGGTTGATCCCGGCGGCCTTGGCGATCAGTGCGGTTTGCATCCAGTCCTGGCTGCCGACGGTGCCGCCGGAGCCGATCACCACGCTGCCTGGGTCTTTCTTCAGGGCTTTGACCAGGTCGTCGAGGGTCTTGTAGGGCGAGTCGCTTTTCACCGCGATGGCGCCATAGCTGGTGCCCACTGCCGCCAACCAGCGCACGGCGCTTTCATCAAAACGGCCGAACTTGCCCTGGGCCAGGTTCAGCAGCGAACCGCTCGACCAGGCAACCAACGTGCCCGCATCCGCAGGGCGCTGGGCGACGACCGCGTTGTAGGCTACCGCGCCCACGCCGCCTGGCATGTAGGTCACACGCATCGGCTTGGTCAGCAGCTTTTGGTTCACCAGCGCGCTTTGCGCCAGTTTGCAAGTCAGGTCAAAACCGCCGCCTGGGGAGGCCGGGGCGATGCATTCCGGACGCTTGGGTTCGTCGGCGGCCAGCAGTTGGCCGGCGAACAGCATGCAGCCAGCGGCGAGGGCAAATTTACGCAGTGAAAGGGTCATGGTGATCTCCATCGTTTTTGTTATGAGGGGGTTACTACCAAAGTGCGACGCTGTAGCTGACCAGCAAGCGCATTTCATCTGCGTCACGGGCCGAATAGTTGGAACGATAGGTGGCGTTACGCAGGCGCACGGCCACATCTTTGAACGTGCCGCTTTGCACCACGTACTTGATCTCGCTGTTGCGTTCCCACTCCTTGCCGGTCTCTCCGTTCTTGAGCTTGATGTTGTCACCCGAGAGGTAACGGCTCATGAAACTCAAGCCAGGAATGCCCAGCTTGGCAAAGTCGTAGTCGTAGCGTGCCTGCCAGGAGCGTTCTTCGGCGCCGGCAAAATCGTTGATCTGCACGAAGTTGACCAGGTATGGGTCGCTGCCATCCACATACGGGAAGGCGCTGTCGCCGGACATGTGCTGGTAGCCGGCGCTGAGCTTATGGCCATTGAGGGCATAGCTGAACAAGCCGTTGAGGGACGTGTTGTCGATATTGCCGCCGCGGGCCGAGCCGGTGTCATCGCTGATTGCCAGTCGCAGGTCGGCGGCGAAAGTGCCAGGGCCCATCGGGCGTGAGGCGACCATGCCGAGGAAGTGTTGGCGATACACGTCGTCGAGTTGGGCGAAGTGGTAGCTGCCGGTGATCTTGTCGGCGAACTTGTAGTCGACGCCACCGAAGTTGAAGTGCTTGCCGGTGGCACCGCTGAGGAAGCGGCTGTTCTTGTTATTGAGCGCGATGTCTTCGTAGTTGGTGTCGTCGCGGTCCTTGGCTTTGTCCAGGCGACCACCAGTGAATACCAGGTTCTTGAGTTCCTTGGAGGTGATCAAGCCACCGTTGAAGGTCTGCGGCAGGATGCGCCCGTCGTTGGGCTTGAGGATCGGCAGTTCGGGGATCAGCGAGCCGATCTTCAGCTCGGTGGCGGAGATTTTCACTTTACCGGTCAGGCCCAGCTTGGAGTACTCGTTGGCGGCGCGGCCGTCATCGTGGGTCGGCAGCAGGCCGGTGCCGGTGCGGTCGGGGCTGGAGTCGAGCTTGACGCCGAGCATGCCCAGCGCATCCACGCCAAAGCCGACGGTGCCGTCGGTGTAGCCCGATTGCACGTTGAGCATGAAGCCCTGGGCCCATTCGTCGCGCTTGGATTGCTGGGCACTGGTACCGTCGCGAAAGTCGCGGTTGAAGTACATGTTGCGGGTTTCCAGGGTCGCGCTACTGTCTTCGAAGAAGGCAGCCTGGCTGAGCGGCGAAAAGCCGGCAAGGGCAGCGGCACTGGCGAGGGCGGTGTGGGTCAGGCGGGAAGAACGAACAGGCGGGCAAGCCTGTGGCTGGGTCGACAGCATCGTGGTGTACTCCGTTATTGTTCTTATTCTGGCGAAAACGCTTCGAGGCGTTTTTCGGGCGCTACGGGTCAGGCAACTCGGCGGGCATAGACCACCGTGGTTGGATGCTAAAGGGCGAAGCTTTCACTAACCTTTCAATCGCCTTTCAATGTTTTCGGGCTTCACAGGCCAGGTTGCGGCTGTAAACTGCCGGGCAAAGCGTGGCGTCGACCACCCCTGAACGAGGTAGAAATCCATGCGTGTCCTCCTGGTTGAAGACCATTTGCAGCTCGCCGAAAGCGTGGCCCAAGCGCTCAAGAGCATGGGTTTGACCGTTGATGTGTTGCATGACGGCGTGGCGGCGGACCTGGCCTTGAGCAGCGAGGAATACGCCGCGGTGATCCTGGACGTAGGGTTGCCGCGCCTGGATGGTTTCGAGGTGCTCGCACGTTTGCGGGCACGTGGAAAAAACCTGCCGGTGCTGATGCTGACTGCTCGCAGTGATGTAAAAGACCGCGTGCACGGCCTGAACCTGGGCGCCGATGACTACCTGGCCAAACCGTTTGAACTCACGGAACTCGAAGCACGGGTCAAGGCACTGTTGCGGCGCAGCGTGCTGGGCGGCGAGCGTCAGCAAACCTGCGGTGTGCTGGTGTACGACCTCGACACCCGGCGCTTCACGGTCGCAGGCGAGCTGATGACCTTGACCTCCCGAGAACAAGCGGTGCTCGAAGCGTTGATCGCCCGGCCGGGGCGCGTGATGAGCAAGGAACAATTGGCGTCCCAGGTATTCGGCCTGGACGAGGAGGCCAGTCCCGACGCCATCGAAATCTACGTGCATCGTCTGCGCAAGAAGCTCGATGGCCAACCCATCGCCATCGTCACCTTCCGGGGCCTTGGCTATTTGCTGGAAGCCCGTGATGCATAAGCCCAGCAGCCTGCGCTGGCGCTTGCTGTGCAACCTTGCGTTATTGCTGGTGTTGTTGATGCTCGCCAGCGGCATGAGCGCTTATTGGAACGGTCGCGAAGCCGCCGACACCGCTTATGACCGCACGCTGCTGGCCTCGGCACGCACCATTGCCGCCGGCTTGACCCAGGTGGACGGCACCCTCAGCGCCAATGTGCCCTATGTGGCCTTGGACACTTTTGCCTACGACAGTGCCGGGCGCATTTATTACCAGGTCAATGATATTGATCAGAAACTGATTTCCGGGTACGAAAACCTGCCTGGCCCGCCGCCAGGCACGCCCCGCACCGACGATTATCCAGCCTTGGCGCGGTTCTATAACGCCATGTACCTGGGCCAGCATGTGCGCGTGGTGAGCCTGCTCAAGGCCGTCTCGGAACCGAACATGAACGGCATGGCCGAAATTCGTGTTGCGGAGACCGACGAAGCCCGGGTGGCCATGGCCCGCAGCCTGATGGCCGATACACTGCTGCGTCTGGGCATGCTCGCCATCGGTGCGTTATTGCTGGTGTGGTTCGCGGTGAGCGCCGCACTGCGCCCGCTGGAACGCCTGCGTACGGCGGTGGAAGAGCGCCAGCCTGATGACCTGCGGCCTCTGCCATTAGTGGAAGTTCAGGATGAGTTCGGCCCACTGGTGCGCTCGCTCAACCATTTCACCGAACGTTTGCGCGGGCAGTTCGAGCGCCAGGCACAGTTTATTGCCGACGCTGCCCACGAGCTGCGCACCCCCCTGGCGGCGCTCAAGGCCCGGCTGGAACTGGGCCTGCGTGCCGAAGAACCAGCCAACTGGCGCAGCACCCTGGAGACGGCCGCCCAGGGCACCGACCGCCTGACGCACCTGGCGAATCAATTGTTGTCCCTGGCCCGCATCGAAAACGGTGCCCGCGCCATTGCCGAAGGCGGTGCGCAACTGCTCGATTTAAGCCAATTGGCCCGTGAGCTCGGTATGGCCATGGCGCCGCTGGCCCACGCGCGGGGCGTGGCCCTGGCGCTGGAGGCCGACGAGCCGGTATGGCTGCGCGGCGAACCAACGCTGTTGAATGAGCTGCTCAGCAACCTGGTGGATAACGCCTTGGCCCATACCCCGCCCGGCGGCAATGTGATTCTGCGAGTGACGGCCCCGGCGGTGCTGGAAGTCGAAGATGACGGCCCTGGCATCCCACTGGATGAGCGGGACCGGGTGTTCGAACGCTTTTATCGACGCAGCCAGCAGGGCATGGGGTCGGGCTTGGGGCTGGCGATTGTCGGGGAGATTTGCCGTGCGCACCTGGCGCAGATCAGCCTGCATGATGGCGAGCTGGCGGGGCTTAAGGTGCGCGTGAGTTTTATCGCGGGTTGATCAGTAAAACATCGACCGCGCTTCGTCCAGTTCGCTGCGCAGGGCGTCGCTGTGCAGGTCTATGCGCAACTTCATGAGGGCCGGCAAGGCGGTAATCGGCACGGTCCCCAGGGGGTGGTCGGTGCCGCGGTGGCAGTACAGCGCGGCGACCTGCACCAGGTCGACGTAGTCCAGGCTTGCAGAGTCGCGTGTCAGGTCCAGGTATTGGCCCGGCACGTTCACCAGCATCTCAGGGAAGTCCCAGACCCGCAGCAGCTTGTCCCCCAGCACCGGGTGGATGCTGTCGATGACGTGGTTGAGGCTGACGGGGTCGGCCAGCAGCTCATAGTGATCCTCGGCATACGTGAGGATCGGCAGCACGCCTATCTGATGCACCAAGCCACCCAGGGCCGCCTGGTCTGGCTTGAGCTGGCTGTGGCGACGGCACAAGGCGTAGCTCACGCCCGCCACTTCCAGGCTGCGGCGCCACACGTCGCGCATTTTCTGTTCGACCACCTCTGAGCGGGCGTGGAAGATCTGCTCCATCACCAGGCCGATAGCCAGGTTGCTGCTGTAGTTGGTACCGAGCCGGGTGATGGCGGTGTGCAGGTCGGTGACTTCCTGGCTGGCCCGTAGCAGCGGGCTGTTGACCACTTTGATCAGGCGGGCCGACAGGGCCGTGTCACGACTGATCACTTTGCTCAGGTGGCTGATGCTGATGTCCGGGTCTTCGGCGGCCTGGCGAATTTTCAGGGCCACCTCCGGCAATGTCGGCAGAACCAGGTCATCGTTGTCGATGGCCGTTACCAACGCTTGTTGGACTTTTTCCGCCAGCTTGTTCATTCATGCTCTCTAGGGTGCTGCAAAAAGTACGGCGATTAACGCTGGATCTCGCGGTCACGGTCCAGTTGGTAGGGTAGGTCAAGCAGATTCAAGCCCGGGCCCTCGAGGGTGCCCAAGCGCACGTCGCCACTGTCGGCAGCTTCGGCTTGCAGCACGGCGAGAAGTTCAATCGACTGGTCGGCTTTTGCTGCGATGACCACTTCGCCGATCGCGCTGTTATGGCTCGGGGAAAATAACGGAGTGCCTGGCTCGGGAAGCTCGTTGGCCTCCAGGCTCAGGCGATACAGGCGCCGCTTGAGTTTGCCCAGGTACTGCATGCGCGCGACGATTTCCTGGCCGGTGTAGCAGCCTTTCTTGAAGCTGACGCCGCCCACAGCCTGCAGGTTGAGCATCTGCGGAATGAACAGCTCGCGCGTCTGGGGCATCACCTGGCCGATACCGGCACGGATCTGACCAAGCAACCAGGCATTCAAGTCAGCCTGTTGCAACTGCGCGGCCAATTGGCTGCGCACGGCGTCGGCGTGTTCGGCAGGTACCCAGAGTTCGGCCCGGCCCGGGGAAACGCGGACGGCAATCGATGCCTCGTTGCGCGCCACGCTATCGGTCTCGACCGGCAGCGCGAGGCCCAGGGCGCTCAGGGCCGCGTCTGCGTTCGCCAGGCCGAAGCGCGCCCAGGCAGCGCTTTCGTCGGTGAGCTTGGATTTGGAGAACACCGCGTACTTTTTCAAATCCGCCAACTGCGGCTCAAGCAACTCGGTGGCCATGGCCAGGAGCACGCCATCACCCTGCAGCAGGATGCGGAAGCTCGACTGCATCCGGCCTTTTTGCGTGCAGCGCGCGCCCAGGCTGGCCTGGGTATCACTCAGGTAATTGAGGTTGCAGGTCAGTTGGCCCTGCAGGAACTTGGCAGCATCAGAGCCGCGGACGGCGAGAACGCCTTCGTGGGACAGGGAGCAGAAAAAAGCGGAGTCAGCCATGGGTCATCGCAGGTCAAAAAGTCATGGGTGCATCATAGAGGGGCGTCCGGCAAATGCATAGTTTCCATATAGGGCGACCAAAGCCGACTGTTCCAGTGTCGTCGGGGCTGTATACTTGCGCTCTATTTTAGGAGGGCTCCATGGTCGAAGATGTAGAAATCAATCGCCTCTACTGGCACAGCCGTCGCGGCATGCTGGAGCTGGATGTGTTGCTGGTGCCTTTCACCAAAGAGGTGTATGCGACGCTCAATCAGGTGGACCGCGACCTCTACGTCAGGTTGCTCGAGTGCGAAGACCAGGACATGTTTGGCTGGTTCATGGAGCGCGCCGAATCCGAAGACCCGGAGCTGCAGCGCATGGTTCGGATGATCCTGGATCGTGTCCAGCCCAAGTAATCGTTTCGAATGCCGCTGGCAGGCCTCGCGGCTGTTGCTGGCGGCCTATGTGCTTGCCCAGCTGGTCGCACTGGGCAGCCTGCTGGCTCTCGACCTGCCTTATTCAAGCCTTGGCATCCTGCTATGCCTGGCTCATTGTGCCTGGGTATTGCCGCGGCAAATCCTACTCACTCACCGTTCGTCGATTCGTGGCCTGCGCCGTGACGACGATGGTTGGCAATTATGGAGCGCCGCACGCGGGTGGCACCCAGTGCAGCTGCGGCCCGACAGCCTGGCGTTGCCGCTGATCGTGGTGTTGCGTTACCGAGTGCAGGGTGAACGGCGAGTGCGGTCCATCTGCGTGGCAAAGGATGCGCAGGCCGCCGATGTGCACCGGCGCCTGCGGGTACGCCTGAAGTTCAGCCGCCGTAGGTGGTTGGCACCAGGATAGTGTCCCGGGCTTCGGGCAGCATCTGTGGGTAGTCGAGGGTGTAATGCAGGCCGCGGCTTTCCTTGCGCTCCATGGCCGACCGGATCATCAGCTCGGCCACTTGGGCCAGGTTGCGCAACTCGATCAAGTCGCGGCTGACCTTATAATTGCTATAGAACTCGACCCTTTGAGGCTAAACCCAATGGATACAGGGGTTTCAGCCGATGACCATCAACCACCGCTCCCAAAGTGGGACAAACCTGTTACAAACTGCGCTCGCCAAGCCGTACCACTATCGCCGGTCTGGTCGCTATTACCTTCGCCTTCGCCCTCAAGGAACCGTTAAGGGCTTCTTCACGCTGTCACTCAGGACTACCGACAAGGCCACCGCAATGACCATCTCCGACGACATCCTCTCGACCCTCAAGGCCTACCACTTGGACAACCCCGAGGCGTCATGGGACGAACTCCGTGAGCGCTTGATTGAGTTCGCTGAGTACAACCTGACGATGGCACACGGTGACAGCTCACTGGTCGCTTACGAGATGATCAACGATGAGCATCACTTGGCGCTTCGTAAGGCCTCCGCAAAGCTACCCCTGAGCATCAATCAGCAACGGGCAGTGAGTAAGGCACTGGAGATCCTTGAGGCCTCACAGGAGCGTATGCGGGGGCGTTCAGGGAAGCTGGTCGAGATCGTGAAGGACCTCAATAGTGAACCTTGTGGCACGCCTTTGGCCCTCTCCCTGCCTATATCTGTAAACGCTTCCCCAGCTTTGACCTTCAAGTTCCTTTCTGCGCTGTACATGGAGGAACGCAAAGACAGCATTGAGGCCAGCACCATGCGTGACGTGAAGTCATCGTGTGAGGCTATCAGCGTGATCCTGGGCGACTTGGACATGCGGGGCCACACTCGGGAGGACATGAAGAACCTTCGGGACAAGCTCCTTGAGGACCGCAAAGGTTCCACTGTGAATAAGCTAATGACCCGGCTATCAACGGTGATGGATTGGGCTGTGAATAACGGCTACCTCACCAAGGGCTTCGATAAGGGACTGAAGCTATCCAAGGATGCTGACAGCTCCCGTGAGGCGTTCTCCCAGGATCAGGTAGCAGCCTTGATGGCTTACGCTAACTCACTACCAGTGGACGCATGGCAGCGTTGGGCTTTGTCCCTTGGGGTCATCACAGGGACCCGTATCGAGGAACTGAGGCAGTTGACCAAGGCTGACATTAAGCAGGTTGGGGGCGTGTGGGTCATCGACATCAATAGGAACGATGGCAAGACAGCCAAGACCAAGAATGCTTTGAGGGTCATACCGCTAACTGACGGTGCCTATGGGTTTGACCTTCAGGCGTTCCGTGAGTTTGTCGATAGCTCCGACTCTCGGCTGTTCAAATTGGGCGCTGGTCAGTTCTCGAACGTGCTTAATGGTGCACTACGAGATGTCCTGAGCTTGAACGCTGATCGGACCCAGACCTTTCACTCGTTGCGTCATTCGCTGGCAGGTGCCTTGAAGGCCGCTGAGGTGCCTGTGGGGACCGCTGAGTCCATCTTGGGACACGCTTCAGGTTCGATTAGCTATGACCTGTATGGGGCAGGGAGCGCCGTGGCTATTGAACGGATGGCGAAAGCTCTGGTGAGCGCGTTCCGTATGGCCTTATGATATTGCTGAAAATTGAATGGAGTCGGCTATGAGAAACCTTGATTTATACGGAATTGCTAAGGTCAACAGCGAGCTACAGGCGCGCGCGATAGTAGTGGATCGAATTCCCTCTCTTGGTGAAAAAACAGCTCGAATTATGGCTTGGCAATGTTTCATTCAAGATCAGATAAATTTAGAAGACAGCAACGAGCGAACCTCGAACCTTGCGCGAATTAAACACGGTGAGGCTATAGCTGCTTTTTGGGAAACCGGCGACGAGATGGACGTTGACTCAAATACGTTTGTTTCGTACTTTTTCGATGAGCTTGGTGTCATTAACCGCAAGGTCACCAAAAAGGGTGTGCAGATAGCTTTCTATATCTTCGTCGCCCTCGGGTTATTCGGTTTGTACAAGCTCTTTTCCTGAGCGACGGTTTAGTTACACCTTCGATGAAGATCCAAAAACCCTCACAAGAACACGGTGGCCGCAACGGTCGCCAATTTGATCTTGTGAGGGCACCCTATGACTTTGCTTACTCAACCCGGACCACTTCACCGTCACGTTGATTATGAGACGGGGCACATCCTCCACACTGATCCGACCACGGGCGAGGTCATCACTCAAAGGGAGATGGTCAGGCCCAAGAATCCTGAAGCGCAGTATCAAGCCTGGACTGCTGAGCGTAGGGCTGATAATCGCCTCGCGGCGGACCATGGCAATGTCACCCTGTCAAAGGTTGAACCAACTGCTGAAGCTGTCGAGCCAGCCAATTCAGTCCGTGGCAGACCCAAGACCAGTTTTGCTAATCCAGTAGCTGCCTACATGTACCTTCTCGCGGTGCCTAACCTACTGCCGTGGGTCGATCACATCATCACGGGGTCGATCATCACCAGTGCCGGGGTTACGAATGGCAAGATCAACGTAAAGGCCCGTGCAGTCATCGGTGCGTTGTTCGCCACGGAGATCACGGCGGAGGCCTGCAAGACCGGCGAGATCAGTTTACGGACCGCACAGCGCATCGCCAAGGCTGCCCGACATGCTGCTCATGGGATCGCCTCCTACGTCGAGCGGTACCCTTCAATCAAGGCTGAATTGGACTCGGAGGCTCTATTCCGGGCCTTTCAGACTTAACGCCGGATAATATAAAAGAAAAACTTTATGACCCAGGTCTTTAAGGTCTGGGGGTAAAACTCTGAGTTTCTCAATGCGGACTCCCTGGGATGAAGGTGGACCCAGGGTGAAGGGATTTGCTAATGCAAAATAATCCCTACTCACAAGTGGACTTTAAGATCCCATAAGAAACTCCCTCCCTTTGGGTCTGCCACGGGTCTCGCCATCCGGTACGGACTTCATGATTCCCTAAAGGAATCGAAGCGGTTCGTCAAGTGGATTTAAAAACCCTCACAATAACAGGGACAGCTCGGTTTATTCTGAAATAAATATCAGCAGCCATTCCCTGGTCACAAACGCCCGTCGCTGGGCCAACCATCAATCCAGTCTTTTCTGATAGCGCTCTTCATGCCACGCCGGTTCCCTTTGTCGGGGCTGGATGATCGGCTGTGGGTGCGACCTGGAGAGCGCTATCAGAAAAGGACCGACAACTATGTTTAACGGTATCAAAGAAATCACCATGACCACCGTCGAGATTGCCGCAATGACTGGCAAGCGTCACGACAACGTACTTCGAGATGCACACGCTATTGTCGCGAAGGTTAACGCCCTCAAATCTGAGGAGTGTTCAAATAATGACCAATCTACAGGGGCCATCGAAGCTACATACCTGGACGGGCGGAAGGCTGAGCGCCCGATGCTGGTCCTCAACAAGCACATGGTATTCACCCTTATCACCGGTTATGACACTGGTCTGCGCTACACCGTGGTCGGTCGCTGGATCGAACTGGAGCAGGCAGCCAACCCGGCGTTCGCCTCACAGGCAATCACGGAAACGCTGATCGACCTGCAAACCCGAGTCGATGCAATGGCACCAGCCTACGACGAACATGTCCGTAAAGGGACCACCACGGGCTATACGTGGCGTGAAGCCTGCCGTCTGGCTGGCGTAGCGAACCCAGATAAGGTGATGGAAATGTTCATCTCCACGGGGCGCGCAGCTAAGCGCAAGGATCTGACCCGGATGCACCCTAAGTACGCCAAGAGCGGTTGGGTCCGTGAGGTCTCCACGTCCAACAAGGCTATTCAACTGACCGGCCACCTCTTCAAGGTCACCCTCAAGGGTATCAATGAGTGGCTTCGACCGAACGCTGAGAACATCGCCAAGGGACTGATCGAACACCGCAAGCCTCGTCCTGTGGTCGACACTGACGGCTATGTGATCGACATCAAGGGCGATGGCGCTGCACGCATGACGATTGCCGATCTACCGAAGGGAATGTGCCCGTGACTTTCACCGAACAGCTAAACGCATTCTTCACGTCTCCAGCCAGCCGAACCAAGCTGATCACCTTGCGCACAATCTGGCGTGATTGGCATGTCCGCGAACAGGTCATCACCAACGATGAGTATGGAGTGGACTACCAGAAACTTATAGGACACCTGAAGGCGATCAATCCGGTCATGGTCTCATTCGTCGAGTCCATCACCACCACAACCAGCATGAATCTTGACGCCGTTATGCGAGCGCCCATGCGCATCCCGCTGACCCGCCAGCCGATCACTTCCCCGCTTTAACTTTCCGCCGTCCGCCATCGGCACCCGGATCACACCCGCCAAGCTACAGACCCGTGATCGCACTAACTAACCCAAACCCAGAAGATATTGATCATGACCTTGAGAGGCCCGTGCGGCTACTCCTTGCCATCTGGTCACGTTGCCTCTATGCGGCAAGGCCATGAATCAATGTCTCGATGTAGGAGACCCAACACTATGCAACTGAATATCCAAAACGTAACCCCTGAAACTGTCGAAGTACAAGGTCAGGTCGTGGCTCGTGCTTACGCTGAAGGCGTGATGCTGGCTACCTTGATTGCCACAGCGGGAACCAATAAGCCTGCCCAGGAAGTCATCGTAAGCCAGTACATGGACGCTGGGCTGAGCGTTGCTGCCTTCCCGGCCATCGTGAGGTCCGTCGAGACCCGTAAGTTTGTGGCCGAGCGTGAAACTGCAGAGCGCCTCAAAGAAGCTCGTGAACATGCGGAGCGCTTCAAGTCCTACGAGATCACCCCTTTGGACGAAGCGCGTCGCCGTGCCAAGCGTGAAGACCGTGAGCGCAAGTATCAAGACATGGGCCGCGCTATCCGCAGTGCCAATGGTCGTAGCGACTTCTCGTCTGGCAACTGGCTCGACAACAACAACTAAGCCTGTCCTTTCTCAACTTTATTCAGGAGACCAATTTCATGTCCAACCCATTCAAATCTACAGATCACCGCGACCAACGCGACCGCTACACCACGCCGACTTCCTATGAGGCTGCCGTATGGGGCAATGGCGGTAACCTTCAGTTCACCACCCAGGCCTCTATGGGCGCCCAGGCGACTGACTCCAGTGTGCTGGCCCAGGCCATCACCCAAGGTATGGACGAATTCTTCAATGGTGGCGAATGGCACGACAACGCTGTCGATGCGATCCCCTGCGAGTTCCGCCCTAAGGGCACCGAGCCGACCCCCGTTCAACTGGTCAACATGGTCAATCGCAACGTAGAGTTTGACCCGCGCCAGTCGATCTACGATCACTCCAAGATCACTAAAGGGGAGGCCGTAGCGGGCGACTTCATCTTCACTGAGCCGACCAATACCGCTGCGTTCTTCTCGCACCGCTTCACCCTTCTGGATGCTCATGTGGTCGCTGGTTTCACCGGCAACGGCATGGAACAGATGATGGACAAGATGCTGGCCGACTTCGAGAAGGCATGTGGTTCCACCGTTGTGGACATCCTCATTAAGTCCCCAAGCACCGAAGCCAAGGAGGTCACCATTGCGGGCACCACTCCACGAGATCGTGCTGAGGACTGGATCGACGCTTTGACCATGAGCATCAACCAGTCGGTAGGTAACTCTCTGAGCGACTTCGTGTTGCTGATGCACATGACCGAGCAGGCAATGCTTGAGCGTGCTGCCCAGCGTGCCGGTGTCGAATCCATTGAGGACCTGTTGGGTTGCCGCACTCAGTTCTACTCTGGGTCTGACCGTGGTGTCTTCATGCTGCCTAAGGGCTTTGCCTCGCTGTCGTTCCGCCATGATCAAGAAGGCGACGTATGGAAGATCCTGGCGAGCCGTAACGCTGGCGTACAGGGCTGGGACTTTGAGGTGAGCGGTGTGGCTGACGTAATGGCTCAGGCCAAGGTCAGGATCAAGTTGGCAAACCCAGCGGACCCTACTGAGAAACTTCAGGTCGAGACCGTAGACTTCCCGTTGATCACCCGTGTGGTCGTCAAGCCGTAACACCCGCTGTATCCATGAGGTCCGTAATGGGCCTCGTGGGCGAGCTGTTTAGTTGCTATGCTTGGGCATCGACCATGTTACGGCAAGGCCAGCCATGAGTTTTACTCTCTGTTATACCTACAAGGACAAACGGGTGGTTACGAAGATACAAGTCGATCACCTGACCCCATATGCAGCCGTTTGCTTTGCCCTGCTCCAGTCAGGGGCCACCAACGACTCAAGTGGTGGAGGCTGGCCTAAATCCTATGAGGGCATCCTTGAGATTGCCACTCAATACGGTCTCACAAACCTGACGGTTCACCGATCCCTTAACTCTTAGGACAACTTCATGGACACGTTTAGCGCGGCCTACGGGCCTGCGTTGGTGTTCATGTGGCCTTCTGGCTGTATGGGTGCCTCAAGGGCACCTCATGAGGATCTGGCACAAAAATCTGAGTGACCACCTGTAACTACTAACCTGCGCGCTTACCCCCATAGGCCCTCGCATGCTCGCTCAGGCGCACGATAAGGACCCTTGCGGGCAGGTGATAAGGACCTCAGCGTTGGGACAAATGTGCGCCAAAGCTGTTACAAACTGGGGCCCCATGGTGCTACGCTATGGCTCCTAACGTGCCTCATTTGTCGGGTGTAAGGATCGTATCCTTCGCCTCTGGCAGCAGCTCTGGATAGTCCAACGTGTAGTGCAGACCCCGAGATTCCTTACGTTTCATGGCAGACCTGATCATCAGTTCCGCTACTTGAGCAAGGTTCCTCAATTCAATCAGGTCTCTGCTTACGCGATAGTTGCTATAGAACTCGTCGATCTCATCCAGCAGCAAGCGCACCCGATGTTGCGCCCGTTGCAGGCGTTTGTTGGTGCGCACGATGCCCACATAGTCCCACATGAAGCGCCGCAGCTCGTCCCAGTTGTGGGCGATGATCACATCCTCGTCCGAATCGGTGACCTGGCTCGCGTCCCAGCGGGGCAGGGCGGCCGGTACCGGGATGCGCGGCAGTTGCTCAAGAATGTCCGCTGCCGCCGAGCGCGCATACACGAAGCATTCAAGCAATGAATTGCTGGCCATGCGGTTAGCGCCGTGCAGGCCGGTGAAGCTGGTTTCGCCGATGGCATACAGGCCCGGTACGTCGGTGCGGCCATGCTGATCGACCATCACGCCACCGCAGGTGTAGTGCGCGGCCGGTACCACGGGGATCGGGCCCTTGGTGATGTCGATGTTGAAGGTCAGGCAGCGTTCGTAGACGGTCGGGAAGTGGGTCTTGATGAAGGCTTCGGGCTTGTGGCTGATGTCCAGGTACACGCAGTCGATACCCAGGCGCTTCATTTCGTGGTCGATGGCGCGGGCGACGATATCGCGTGGTGCCAGCTCGGCGCGTGGGTCGAAGCGCTGCATGAAGCGTTCGCCATTGGGCAGCTTCAAATGTGCGCCTTCGCCGCGCAGGGCTTCGGTGATCAGGAAGCTCTTGGCCTGCGGGTGGTACAGGCACGTGGGGTGGAATTGGTTGAACTCCAGGTTGGCGACCCGGCAGCCCGAGCGCCAGGCCATCGCAATGCCGTCGCCGCAGGCACCGTCGGGGTTGCTGGTATAGAGGTAGACCTTGGCGGCGCCGCCCGAGGCGAGAATGGTGAAGCGTGCGCCATAGGTATCGACTTCACCGCTGGTGCGGTTGAGTACGTAGGCGCCCAGGCAGCGTTCGCCCGGCAGGCCCAAGCGTTTTTCGGTGATCAGGTCGACCGCGACGCGCTGCTCCAGCAATTGGATATTTGGACGTTGGCGGGCCTGGTCGAGCAGGGTCTTGAAAATCGCGGCCCCGGTGGCATCGGCAGCGTGAATGATTCGGCGATGGCTGTGGCCGCCTTCACGGGTCAGGTGGAACTCAAAGCCACCGTCGTCGCTGCCGGCATGTTCATCGCGGGTGAAAGGCACACCTTGGTCGATCAACCATTGGATGGCTTCCCGGCTGTGCTCGACGGTGAAGCGCACGGCGTCTTCGTTGCACAGGCCACCGCCAGCGTTAAGGGTGTCTTCGACGTGGGATTGCACGGTGTCTGTGTCGTCCAGCACCGCAGCAACGCCGCCCTGGGCCCAGAAGGTCGAGCCGTTGGCCAGGTCGCCTTTGCTCAAAACCGCTATACGCAAATGGCTGGGCAGGGTCAGGGCCAGGCTCAAGCCGGCGGCGCCGCTGCCGATTACGAGGACATCGTGTTGAAACTGTTGGCTCATTTGACGGATTCCGCAAAAAGCGATCCAAAGGGGGGCGCAAACAGGACGCCTGGATCGGCGAATCAAAGGGTCACACGGGCCACTAGTATATAGAGGGGTGGAGCGGCACAATAGCCACGCCTTCGTGGCATTGTGAGATTATGCTGCGCAGCTTTGGGAAACGGCCGGTTGGCGGGACGGGAACTTTTTGCATAAGCCCCGACTCAATAGCAGGTTGCCCGAAAGCTGGGAAAACGTTGAGTTTATTGGCCCGTCGGGAGCATTGGACGCGTCACGAAACCGGCGACAAGATTATTCGCGCAGCCGGCACCGACCGTGCTGCGTTTTTCGTGTGTGCCAAATCAGTGCATGCCGGAAACTTGCTTGAAGGGGGAGAACTTTTGCGAAAAGCCCGAGTCTATGTTTGCAAGCCTGATCGTTTAGTTATGCAAGCCTCCTTCAAGTACAACGAGGAGTGTTCATGCTAACCCAGGAAGAGGATCAGCAGCTGGTCGAGCGCGTACAGCGCGGTGATAAGCGAGCATTTGATCTGCTAGTGCTGAAATACCAGCACAAAATTCTCGGGTTGATCGTGCGGTTTGTGCACGACACCCATGAAGCGCAGGACGTTGCGCAGGAAGCCTTTATCAAGGCTTACCGTGCACTTGGAAATTTCCGCGGTGACAGTGCGTTTTACACGTGGCTATACCGCATCGCCATCAACACGGCGAAAAACTATCTGGTGTCACGCGGTCGCCGCCCACCAGACAGTGATGTCAGTTCAGAAGATGCTGAATTCTACGATGGTGATCACGGCCTCAAAGATCTCGAGTCGCCGGAGCGTGCATTGCTGCGCGACGAGATCGAAGGCACCGTCCATCGCACTATTCAGCAACTGCCAGAAGATTTGCGTACGGCGTTAACTTTACGTGAATTCGATGGTCTGAGTTACGAAGACATTGCGAGCGTCATGCAATGTCCGGTGGGGACTGTGAGGTCGCGGATTTTCCGGGCCCGGGAAGCCATCGACAAAGCCTTGCAACCGTTGTTGCAGGAAAACTAAAGACAGCGGCGACAGCCAAGAGAGGAACCGCCATGAGTCGTGATGCCCTGCAGGAATCGCTGTCCGCAGTGATGGATAACGAAGCGGATGAACTGGAACTTCGTCGAGTGCTCAACGCATTTGATGACGCCGAAACCCGTGATACCTGGTCTCGTTACCAAGTCGCTCGGGCGGTGATGCACAAGGATCTCCTAATCCCTCGTCTGGATATTGCTGCGGCCGTTTCTGCTGCACTGGCTGATGAAGCCGTTCCGGCAAAAGCCTCGCGTGGTCCGTGGCGCAGCCTGGGTCGTCTGGCAGTGGCCGCTTCGGTGACTGTTGCTGTGTTGGCAGGTGTTCGCCTGTACAACCAGGACGAGATCGCAGGCAACGAGCTGGCCCAACAGACTCAGCAACCGGTCATGGCCGGTCCGCAAGTCAAAGGTCCGGCCGTGCTGGCTGGCTACAAGGAAAGCACTGATACCACCGGCCCTATGGCTAATGGTGTACTTCAGGGGCAATCCGGCTGGCAGGATCAGCGCCTTCCAGGCTACCTGCGTCAACATGCGCAGGAATCGGCTGCCAAAGGCACTGACAGCGCTCTGCCATACGCTCGTGCAGCAAGCCAGGAAAACCGCTGATTCGCTAAGGAGCCCTATGCGCGCCATACCGCTCCTTACGCTTTTGCTCAGTAGTTGGTTTGCACTATCCGCCCATGCCGATGAAGCCCAAGACTGGCTGATTCGACTTGGGCGTGCAGAGCAGCAGCAAAGCTTTGAAGGTACGTTTGTCTACGAACGTAACGGCAGTTTTTCTACCCATGACATCTGGCACCGTGTCCAGAATGGTCATGTCCGTGAACGCTTGTTGCAACTTGACGGCTCCGCCCAGGAAGCGGTCAGGGTTGATGGTCGGGCACAATGTGTCAGTGGCACGTTGGCAGCTGGTCTCGGTCAGTCACCTGAGGCACCCTCGCGTATTCTTGATCCAAAAAAACTCACTTCATTCTATGACCTGGCCGTTATTGGCAAATCGCGCGTGGCCGGTCGTCATGCGGTGATTGTGTCGATCAGCCCGCGTGATCCCTACCGTTATGGGTTTGAATTACACCTGGACCGTGAAACTGCGCTGCCGCTTAAATCCTTGCTGCTGAATGACCAAGGGCAGTTGTTGGAGCGTTTTCAGTTCACCCGTCTGGATGCTTCGGCCATTCCTTCTGACCAGGACTTGCAGCCCAGCGGCGACTGTTCGCCGGTAACGATGTCCGCCGCTAAAGCACCTGAGCTGTCTGCCACGCAAAAGTGGCATCTGGACTGGCTACCGCCTGGTTTCCAACAGATCAGCAGCGCTACGCGCAAAGATGCCCAAACGAAATCTACCGTCGACAGCCTGATGTATGACGATGGGCTCGCGCGTTTTTCGGTGTTTCTTGAGTCAGCCAACGGCGCCGATGTGAATGAAACCCGCGCTCAGCTTTGGCCGACCGTGGCAGTATCCCGGCGTTTGAATACGGTAGATGGCGAAATGATGGTCACGGTGGTGGGCGAAATTCCCATTGGCACTGCTGAGCGCATCGCGTTGTCGGTGCGTGGTGAAAAGGCCGCCGCCAAGCCCTGAGATTGTTAATCTTATGTTCATCCTGGTCTATCAATCTGGGCCCGAATTTCGTTGGGTGCTGGGCGTATGAAATCTCTGGATCAGCATTTTCACTTGCAAAAACTTCCCATGTTTTTTATAGGTCAGGGTTTGATGGCTCTGGCCTTGTTTGTTCGCGGAACAAAAATGCCGCTCGCAGTATCCGGCGTTTATTGAACCCTGTCGCTTAACCCTGCTCGTCGTAACGGGAGCTGTATGTCGATACCACGTTTGAAGTCTTACTTATCCATAGTCGCCACAGTGCTGGTGCTGGGCCAGGCCTTACCTGCGCAAGCGGTCGAGCTGCCTGACTTCACCCAACTGGTGGAGCAGGCCTCGCCTGCCGTGGTGAACATCAGTACCACGCAGAAGCTGCCGGATCGCAAAGTCTCGAACCAGCAGATGCCCGACCTGGAAGGCTTGCCGCCCATGTTGCGCGAGTTCTTCGAACGCGGGATGCCGCAACCTCGCTCTCCTCGTGGCGGCGGTGGTCAGCGCGAAGCCCAGTCCCTGGGCTCCGGCTTCATCATTTCGCCTGACGGCTACATCCTCACCAACAACCACGTGATTGCCGATGCCGACGAGATTCTCGTGCGCCTGGCCGACCGCAGTGAACTCAAGGCCAAGCTGATTGGTACCGATCCACGTTCCGACGTGGCTTTGCTCAAAATCGATGGCAAGGACTTGCCGGTGCTTAAACTGGGCAAGTCCCAGGACCTGAAGGCCGGTCAGTGGGTGGTCGCGATCGGTTCGCCGTTCGGCTTTGACCATACCGTTACCCAAGGCATCGTCAGCGCCATTGGTCGCAGCCTGCCAAACGAAAACTACGTGCCGTTCATCCAGACCGACGTGCCGATCAACCCGGGCAACTCCGGTGGTCCGCTGTTCAACCTGGCCGGCGAAGTGGTGGGGATCAACTCGCAGATATACACCCGCTCCGGTGGCTTCATGGGCGTGTCCTTCGCGATCCCGATCGATGTGGCCATGGACGTCTCCAATCAGCTCAAAAGCGGCGGCAAGGTCAGCCGCGGCTGGTTGGGTGTGGTAATCCAGGAAGTGAACAAGGACCTGGCTGAGTCCTTCGGTCTCGACAAGCCGGCCGGTGCCCTGGTTGCGCAGATTCAGGACAATGGCCCTGCGGCCAAGGGCGGCCTGAAAGTCGGTGACGTAATTCTGAGCATGAACGGCCAGCCGATCATCATGTCGGCGGACTTGCCTCACTTGGTCGGCGCGCTCAAGGCCGGCGGCAAAGCCAAGCTGGAAGTGATTCGTGATGGCAAGCGCCAGAACGTCGAACTGACCGTTGGGGCAATTCCGGAAGAAGGCGCGACCCTGGACGCCCTGGGCAACGCCAAGCCAGGCGCCGAGCGCAGCAGTAACCGCCTGGGTATCGCCGTCGTTGAACTGACCGCCGAGCAGAAGAAAACCTTCGACCTGCAAAGCGGTGTCGTGATCAAGGAAGTGCAGGACGGCCCAGCCGCCTTGATCGGCCTGCAACCGGGTGACGTGATCACCCACTTGAACAACCAGGCAATCGATACCACCAAGGAATTCGCCGACATCGCCAAGGCGTTGCCGAAGAATCGCTCGGTGTCGATGCGCGTCCTGCGTCAAGGCCGTGCCAGCTTCATCACCTTCAAACTGGCCGAGTAATCCGCTAGACCTATAAAAAAGCCCCGCTGCCAGTTAACGGCAGCGGGGCTTTTTTGTGGGCGCCGGGTTTAGCTCATCATGCCTTTCACCAAACGCTCTTGTTCGATCAGTTCGCGCTGACGGGCGTCGATGCGTGAGGACAACGGGAAGTTATTGCCGGCGCGCCGCTTGGCAAAGTCCAATTGCTGGATGGCTTGCTGGAAATCCCCCACCAATGCGAAATATTCGGCGCGAGCCTGATGCAGGCCAATGATATTGCCGGACAAGCCGCGAGTCTCGGCGACCTGATACCACACGTCCGGATCGTCCGGCCGCGACTTGAGCAGCCCATCCAGCGCCTTTTCTGCATCGGCGGTACGGTTCTGCTTAAGCAGCAGGTCTACCCGCACCTGGTTCAGCGGGTAGTTGCTGGGGTACTGGGTGAGCATGCGGTCGGTACGTTGCTGCGCATCCGGCATGCGGTTGCTGGTGATGTCCAGTTCGATTTGGGCCAGGTTGTAGGTAATGTCGTTGGGCGCCTTGGCCAACAGCGGCGCCAGGCTTTCCCGCGCTTCCTTGAGTTGAGTACCCTTGATCTGAGCGATGGCCAGGCCATAACGCGCTACGTCATTTTTAGGGTTCTCATCCAGCTGCGCCTGGAAGCGCTTGGCGGCCAGACCAGGTGTGTCTTCGTACTTGAGCTGCACCCGTGCGCGAATCAGTTGATAGCGCAGGCTGTCTTCCTTGCCGCCAGGTTTGGCTTGTTCGGCGCGGTTGCGGGTGTCGGCGATACGCGATTCGGTTACCGGGTGAGTCAGCAGGAACTCCGGTGGCTTGGCGTCGAAGCGGTATTGGCGCATCAGCCGTTCGAACATCGTGGGCATGGAGCGCGGGTCGTAGCCGGCTTTCTCCAGGTTGAGGATGCCGATGCGGTCGGCCTCTTGCTCGTTCTGGCGAGAGAAGCGGCGCTGTTCCTGGATCGCGGCGGCTTGTGAGCCGGCAATCGCGGCGATACCGGCATCGCCGGCACCCGCAGCGGCGGCGATAATGCCGCCAAGCAGGGCGGCCATCATCGGCAGTTGCATGCGTGATTGCGCTTCCACGCCTCGGGCGAAGTGACGCTGGGACAAGTGCGCCAGTTCGTGGGCCAGTACCGACGCGTATTCACCTTCGGTCTGTGCATTGAGAAACAGGCCGCCGTTGACCCCGACGATCCCACCGGGAGCCGCAAAGGCGTTGAGCTGTGGGCTGTTGATCAGGATGAATTCCAGGCGCCGGTCATTGACCTGGCTGGTCTCCACCAGCTTGTACACGCTGGTTTCAACGTAATCCTTGAGTTGCGGATCATTGAGTTGCGAAACCTGGCCGCGCAGGTAGGCCAGCCAGGCGCGGCCCAATTGGTATTCCTGTTGCGGCGAGACTATGGCAGAGCTGGCGTCACCAAGTGACGGCAGGTCGTCAGCAAAGGCCGGGGAGGCCAGCAGGCAGGCCAGCGTCAGCAGGGTAGGGCGCAAAAAAGTCATGCACAAAGCCTTTCGACAAAGAGCTTACTGTAGCCGGACACTGAGCTTGGGACCAGATATTCTAAGCGGCCCGAATGTTTGCCTGGAGTAGCACCATGACCGACGTTGTAGCCTGTGACGCCGAACTCGACGCCAGCGGTCTTAACTGCCCTTTGCCGTTGCTCAAGGCCAAGCTGGAGCTCAATAAAATGGCCAGCGGTGCCGTGCTCAAGGTGACTGCCACCGACGCCGGCTCCCAGCGTGATTTTCGCACCTTTGCCAAGCTGGCCGGCCACACCCTGGAGCATGAAGACGCCGCCGAGGGTGTGTACCGTTATTGGTTGCGCAAGGCCTGACGGCCTTGTCGACGCAGAATCAGGCCTTATTCAGCGCCTGCGCTGCCGCCAACACGGCATCAACATGCCCCGGCACTTTCACTCCGCGCCATTCCTGACGCAGCACGCCTTGGCTGTCGATCAGGAATGTGCTGCGATCCACACCCAGGTATTCCTTGCCATACAGCTTCTTCAACTTGATCACATCAAACAGCTGGCAGACCGCTTCGTCCTTATCGCTGATCAGCTCGAAAGGAAATTCCTGTTTGCCCTTGAAGTTCTCGTGGGACTTCACGCTGTCACGCGACACGCCGAACACTTCGGTATTGGCGGCCTTGAATGCGGCGTACTGGTCACGAAAGCCTTGGCCTTCGGTAGTGCAGCCTGGGGTGCTGTCCTTCGGGTAAAAGTAGATCACCACTTGCTTGCCGTTGAGGGCCGCGAGGCTGAAGGTCTGGCCGCTGGTGGCCTGGGCCTCGAAATCGGCCACGGGTGTGTCGATGGCTACCGGCATAGAGAGGTACTTCCTTACATGGGGTTCTGTGGGCGCCATGGTTCGATCAAGGCGTCGAGGTTCAGGGCATCGGCGAAATCGAGGAACTGGTCGCGCAGCCAACTGATCTGTACGCCGGCCGGCAAGGTCACGGTAAAGGTGGCGTTGAGCATGGTGCCGCCGGTTTGTGGCGCCTGGTAGGTGTCACAGGTCAGGTTTTCCAGCTCGACGTTATGGTCGATAAAGAACTGGCACAACTCGTTGACGATGTCCGAACGGTAGGCCGAGCTGACATAGGCCACGTAAGGCAAAGCCTGTGGGCGATTTTCCAGGGCGGCGCTGCGTACCACGTTGACGGTAAAGTCGTGCTTTTTGGCCAGGCCCGGCAGGCCGGTTTCAAGGCGTGCCAAGGCATCCCAGGAGCCAGAAATCTGCAGGACCAGCGCACTGCACTCGCCGTGGCGGGTCAGGCGGGAGGTCACGACGGCGCAGCGGTTCTCATGGCTGGCGCGGCACAGGACGTTGGTCAGCTCCATGGGGTTGGCGCCGAGGGCACTGATAACAAGGAATTGTTCGCGAACTGTGGGGGTGGACATGCAGCCTTCCTAAAGCGATGAGCGGTCGATACCGTGTGGGCTGTATCGATCAAAGGATCAAGGGTAGCGAAAAGCGTCGCCAAGGGCTAGGAGGTGGCGTTTTCATTGCGTGATCAGCCGGCTTCGGGCGGTGCTTTGGCCCGATGATGTCATTGCCCGACGTTTAGTTGCGCCAGAACGCATCCTCACGCGGTACTTCGCTTGTACAAGCATCTTGGCGCCAGTACCATTACGGCTCTCTTTTTCCGGCAGGAGCGGTTGCATGATTGCGGGCAGTATGGTGGCACTGGTCACACCCATGGATGCACAAGGTCGTCTCGACTGGGACAGCCTGGGCAAACTGGTGGACTTCCACCTGCAAGAGGGCACCAACGCCATTGTGGCGGTCGGCACCACAGGTGAATCGGCCACCCTCGATGTGGAAGAGCACATCCAGGTGATCGAGTTCGTGGTCAAGCGCGTTGCGGGCCGCATTGCCGTGATCGCCGGTACGGGCGCCAACTCGACGCGTGAAGCGATCGAGCTGACCAGGAACGCCAAGAAGGCTGGCGCCGACGCTTGCCTGCTGGTAACCCCGTACTACAACAAGCCGACCCAGGAAGGCTTGTACCAGCACTTCAAAGCCATCGCCGAAGCCGTGCAGATCCCGCAGATCCTCTACAACGTACCGGGTCGCACCGCGTGCGACATGAAGGCCGAGACCGTGATCCGCCTGTCCACCGTGCCGAACATCATCGGCATCAAGGAAGCCACTGGCGACCTGCAACGCGCCAAGGACATCCTGGCCGGCGTGAGCAGCGACTTCCTGGTGTATTCCGGTGACGACGCCACCGCTGTCGAGCTGATCCTGCTGGGTGGCAAGGGCAATATCTCCGTGACCGCCAACGTGGCCCCGCGCGCCATGAGCGATATGTGTGCCGCCGCCATCGCGGGCGATGCAGCCACCGCTCGCGCCATCCACGAAAAGCTGATGCCGCTCAACAAGACACTGTTTATCGAATCCAATCCTATTCCCGTGAAGTGGGCGCTGTTTGAGATGGGCCTGATGCCGGACGGTATCCGTCTGCCGCTCACCCCCCTCAGCGAAGCCTGTCACGAACCGCTGCGACAGGCCCTGCGCCAGTCCGGCGTCCTGGTTTAATTGAGGAAGCACTACGCATGAAGCGATTGGCCGGACTTTCCGCACTTGCCTTGATTATCTCCAGCACCAGTGGCTGCGGTTGGGTATGGGGCCCGGAAGGCTACTTCCGTGACCGCGGCAGCGATTACCTGGAAGCGCAAGCAACCAAACCGATGCAACTGCCGCCTGATGTCAATGTCGCCAAGCGCCTTGACCCATTGTTGCCGATTCCACGCAACGTCGCCGACGACACGGTCAAGGGTGAGTACGTAGTGCCGCGCCCACAGCCGATCATGGCCGTGGCCGATGCCAGCGACTACAGCCTGCAGAAAAGCGGCGACAACCGCTGGATCGTGGCCCAGCGCCCACCTGCCGAAGTCTGGCCGGTGGCGGTGCAGTTCTTCCAGGACAACGGTTTCCGTCTCGACCAGCAGCGCCCGCAGACCGGTGAGTTCACCACCGCGTGGCAGCAAGGTCGCGAGCTGTCAGCCAACATGGCCCAGCGCCTGCTGGCGGGCGGTGTTGCCGCCGACAGCGAAGCCCGTGTGCGTGTACGCATCGAGCCTGGCGTGCAGCGCAACACCAGCGAAGTCTATGTAGTCAGCGCCGAGCGGCCTGCCGGCAGCACGGCTGACGTCGACTTCACGCCGCGCTCGGTCAACACCGGTGTCGACGCCGCGTTGGTCGACGAGATGCTGGCCAGCATGAGCCGTATCTCCGAGAAGGGCGGTTCCGTATCCTTACTCGCCGCCCGTGATTACGACACCCCTAGCCGCGTCAGCCTCACCGAAGACGGCAGCGGCAACGTCGTGCTGAACCTGGGTGAAGACCTCGACCGCGCCTGGGCCAGTGTTGGCCGCGCGTTGGAGCAGGGCCCTTGGCGCGTTGAAGACATCAACCGCAGCCTGGGCCTGTACTACATCAACGTGGCTGAAAAGGCTGAGAAGAAGGACGACGAGCCAGGTTTCTTCGGCAAATTGTTCGGCAGCGCGCCGACCAAGGAAGAGATCGAAACCCGTGCCGAGCGTTACCAGGTTCGTTTGAGCAAGGTGGGCGAAAGCGTGCAAGTCACCGTCGAGAAGAACATCAACACCGTCGCGCCAGCTGAAACAGCGCGCAAAGTGTTGGGCGTGATTCAAGACAACCTGGGCTGATTCGATGCGTTTTGCCGTTCTCGGCAGCGGTAGCCAAGGGAACGGTACGCTGGTCGCCCATGATGACACGTACGTGCTGGTCGATTGTGGTTTCTCCCTGCGGGAAACCGAGCGGCGCCTGTTGCGCCTGGGGGTTCACCCCACGCAACTGAGCGCGATTCTGGTAACCCACGAACATGCCGACCATGTGCATGGCGTGGGTTTGCTGTCTCGGCGCTACAATCTGCCGGTGTACTTGAGTCGTGGCACGTTGCGCGGGATGCGCAAACCCATTGAGCCGGCAGGTTTTCTGGCCGGTGGCGAGCAACTGCAAATCGGTGCCCTGAGCATCAATGTCGTCGCGGTTGCCCACGATGCCCAGGAGCCCACGCAATACGTATTCAGTGACGGCCAGCGGCGTTTCGGCGTGCTGACCGACCTGGGTTCCTACTGCGCCAGGGTGCTGGACGGTTACCGGGACCTCGATGCCTTGATGATCGAGTCCAACCACTGCAGGGATCTACTGGCACGCGGTCACTACCCTTACTTTCTCAAGCAACGGGTGGGCGGCGAGCTGGGACATTTGAACAATCACCAGGCGGCATATCTGGTGTACGAGTTGGGCTGGCAAGACCTGCAACACCTGGTCCTGGCTCACCTCAGCAGCAAGAACAACCTGCCGACGCTTGCCCGGCAATGTTTTGTCGACACCCTAGGGTGCGACCCGGACTGGCTGCAACTGGCCGATCAAGATTCAGGGCTCGACTGGCGACACATCGCCTAGCCCACCTTACTCAAAGCGGAGCCCATCATGGAAAAACGTGAAGAACTCTACCGCGGCAAAGCCAAGTCGGTGTACAAGACCGACGACGCCAACCGCCTGATCCTGCTGTTTCGCAACGACACCTCGGCGTTCGACGGCAAGCGCATCGAACAGCTGGATCGCAAAGGCATGGTGAACAACAAGTTCAACGCCTTCATCATGCAGAAACTCGAAGCGGCCGGTATCCCGACCCAATTCGACAAACTTCTGGGCGACAACGAGTGCCTGGTCAAGAAGCTCGACATGATCCCGGTGGAATGCGTCGTGCGTAACTACGCCGCCGGCAGCCTGGTCAAGCGTTTGGGCGTGGAAGAGGGCCTCAAGCTCAACCCTTACACCTTCGAACTGTTCCTGAAGGACGACGCCAAGGGCGACCCGTTCATCAACGAATCCCACGTCGTGGCGTTCGGCTGGGGCACCGCTGAGCAACTGGCGCGCATGAAGGAGTTGTCCCTCAAGGTCAACGACGTGCTGAGCAAGCTGTTCGACGACGCCGGCCTGTTGCTGGTGGACTTCAAGCTCGAATTCGGCGTGTTCCACGACGGCTCCATCGTCCTGGGCGACGAGTTCAGCCCGGATGGTTGCCGCCTGTGGGACAAGGACACCAAGAAGAAGATGGACAAAGACCGCTTCCGCCAAGGCCTCGGTGACGTGATCGAAGCCTACGAAGAAGTCGCCAAGCGCCTCGGCGTACCGCTGTAATCGACGCAAGCATCTGATAGCACGGAAAAAAATCGCTTCGGCGCTTTGCATCCATCAATCATGCTGTTATGATGCGCGCCGTTGGAGAGATGCCAGAGTGGCCGAATGGGACGGATTCGAAATCCGTTGTACCTTCACCGGTACCTAGGGTTCGAATCCCTATCTCTCCGCCATTACATAGAAAAAAGCCCCGCAGCTGAATAAGTTGCGGGGCTTTTTCGTTTCCGGCCGTTATTAATGGCTGTTTCAGGGATTTGTTTTAGTCCTGCCTAGCGCTGTTCAAGGCGCTCAGACGCTTTGCGATAAGCCTGATCACGCTCACGTTTATCAACGGCGACCACGAACACCGTAATTTCCTGATCGATCACTTGATACACCAGCCTGTACTCGCTACTACGCAGTTTGATCTTGTAGCAGTCAGGCAGGCTATGGAGGCGATTAGCTTCAATACGTGGGTTGTTCAGGATTTCGACTAGCTTCTTTTTGAGTTGCTGACGGGGTGTCACCGAGCTTTTGCCATTCCTTCAATGCACGCGCATCAAAATCAAGGCTATAGGTCATCCAAAGAAACCTTCACGCGTTGAGGCGATGCAAGACGCTCACGTACGGTCGCCATCAAGGCTTCATCCTCTTCAGTCATCAGCACAGGCTTAAATGGCAACTGGCCGCGCTCGGCAACATATTGCAGCGCCTGGCGTATCAGTTCGGAAGGGGTGACACCGAGTTTCTCCAGCTCCAGGTAGGCGCGAGTTTTCAGGTCGTCATCGATACGGATGTTGATAGATGCCAAGGGATAGCTCCTTGTGTAATGACGTTGGTCATTACATTGGAGCAATCGGGTTTCATTGGCAAGTCTGTCTAGACATACGGCAATCGCTCTCATCTGTTGATCCTACTTTTTGCTCGTCGGCTTTGCCGGGCGCTTTTTATCGGTTTCTTTCACCGTTTCTCTTGGTCTTTTCTTCGCCTCTTGCTCTGTTACGTATTCACCTGTGACCGCATCGCGATATCTTGTTGGCATATAAGCACCCTTGACAGTATGCCGCCCCGGCGGCGACCTTTTTCAGGCTAGCTCAGAGGCTTATGCGCACAAGGTTCCCTGTGGGCATTCTGGTTACCAAGCTTTTCCGAAACAGGTGCTTACGTTATGCGGAGGCGGCAGTTTTCGGGCAGGGTTGCGTTGGCTGGGGTAGGGCGCTAACCTTCCGCCGTCGTCCTCATGGCGACCAGTTTTGACAGACTGATTTACAGGTGTACGTCCTCCATGCGATTACAGCGTTTCTGCTGTGACGTCGTTTTATGGCGGCTGTGCGTGGGGCATCTTCGGGTGCGCCGGGTCCTGTATACCGGTCTGTCAACCCGCGCACAGCTGCCACCTGATCCTGTTTGACAGCGGGATGTGGCAGTTCCCATTGCATACAGGAGCTACACAATGAGCAATCTCGATTCTGATTCCGAATTTTCCCCTCGTAAAATATTCCATGTAGGCGCTGACGTTGGCACCGAAGAAGCCCTCACAAACGCCACCGAAATCCTGTCATCCGCCCTGCAAACCGCTTACCAATGCGCCGAAGATCCAGTCAGCACGCAGTCACCCGTGATCATGGCCCTGGCTCAATTGATTGAGAACGCGCAAGCCCTGGTGGACGCTGTCCTCGAGCGTGATTTCCCCACGGCCCAATAAACACCTGCTCCGGAAACGAAAAAAGCCTGCTGAACTCAACGCTCAGCAGGCTTTTTTTTGGCTGCAACTCGGTCAGGCAGGCTGCGCCACCAAGCTGTTGCTCACCTTGCGGCCCAACACCAGCACGGTCGCAAACCCCAACCCCACCAACACAGTGGCCAGGCTCAACAACACCGAGCTGCCCATTTGGTCGACGATCCGCCCACCAAAGAACGAGCCCAGGGCAATGATCACCTGAAACAGCGCCACGAACAGCGGCATGCCTCGCTCCACATCCTTGGGCGCTACCACGAACATCCAGATACTGGCGCAGGCCGGGAAGGCGCCAAAGGCAAAGCCCCAGAGCGCGATCAGCACCACGGCGCCTGTCATACCGGTGGCGAAGTAGGGGAACAGTGCAGTGCTGGTACCGATCATCAGCGCGACCAGCAGCAGGGTGTTGCGTACGCTGCGGTTGGCGGCGAAGCCGGCGAACACATTGCCCAGCACGCCCGCCACGCCATACAGCAGCAACAATGAGCCAATCGTTGGCCCGTCGAAGCCGGAGCTGTGTTTAAAGAACGGCGCGACATAGGTATACGCAGCAAAGTGCGCCAGGCCGATCAGCAGTACGGCGATCAACCCGACCCGCGCTTGTGGGTTGATAAACAAAGCTGGCAGGTCACGGATCTGAATGGCTTTCTCAGGGGTGAGTCGCGGCAGCAGGAAGATTTGCGCCAACAGCACCGGAATGCCCACCAACGCCGTGACCAGGAAGGTCATCCGCCAGCCCATCAGGCCGCTGAGCCAGGTACCCACAGGCACGCCCAGAACGGTGGCCAGGGTCACGCCCATCATGATGATCGAGGTGGCCTTTGCTACGCCCACGCCCTTGGGCGCCAGCCGCCCGCTGAGGGCAATGGCCGTGGCCCAGAAGCCGCCGATGCTGATGCCGAGCAATACGCGGCCGAACAGCAGCAGGCTGAAATCATTAGCGAAGGCCACCACCAAGTTGGCGATGATCATCACCAATGTCAGGCCGATCAGCAAGTAACGACGGTCCATGGCGCCAATGCTGACCGACAGAAACGGCGCGGCGAGGGCAGCCATGATGCCGGGCAATGTCACCATCAATCCGGCGTGACCGGCACTGATGCCCAAATCGCTGGCGACGTCGTTGAGTACGCCCACCGGTAGGAACTCACTGGTCACCAGGGCAAAGGCACCCACGGCGACCGAAAGAATCGCCAACCACTGCTGTTTGACGCTTAGTTGATTATGTTCAGGATGCCCGCTAGGGGCCTGGCTCGCGCTTGGCATGGGATTGGGTTCCGGGAGGAATGTCGCCTGAAGCCAGGCGAGGAGGGAATGTGGGGCGATTATAGGAATCAGTGTCGGCAATCGTTCAGGCGCTCGTTTCGATAGTAATCATCAGTGCTATCGATGTGAGCAATCATTTTTCGGCCAACCGCTCCAGAAGACACTCAATAAACACCCCCTCCGCCCGACTCATCTTCTGCTCCCGGTTCCACAACAGATGAATATCCACATCCGCAATCCCCTCATCCGGCGGCAACCGCCACAGCAGCCCGCGCTCCACATCGTCCGCCACCACATGAGTGGGTAAACAGCCCAAGCCAAACCCGGCGATGACCAATCGCCGCACTTCTTCCAGGCTGGAGGATGACGCTACGATCCGCCCGCCAAACCCTTGCTGATCACGGAAAATAGTCAGCGGCGACAACATGCCGCCAATCTGGTCGCTGGTAAAACTCACGAAATTCTCCGATTGCAGATCCCCTTCGACTAACCCTGTGCGTCCGAACAATGGGTGGTGTTTTCCACAAAAGAACGCATAACGCTGACGCAGAAACAGATGCTGTTCCAGGCGCGGTTGTGGCCGGCGATTGAGGCTGAGCCCCAGGGTCGCGGTTTTTTCCAGCAGCGCGGCGACAATGTCGGAGCTGCGCATCACTTCTACTTCCAGATCGACCCGTGGATGTTCGCGATGAAAACCCGCGAGAAAGTCATCGAAAGTGTCGGAATTAATCCGGCTGATCATCAGCAAGCGCACTTTGCCGATCACTTCATCACCCGGCTTTTGCAGGGCGTTGCTCATCTGCGAGACCTGGCCGTACATCTCTCCGGCAATGGCGAAGATCTGCTCACCGGCTTCGGTGAGCACGAAGCGCGGGCCACGGCGCAGGATGAGCTGGCAATCCAGCTGTTCTTCCAGGCGCTTGAGCGCCTGGCTGATGGCCGGTTGCGTCAGATGCAGGCGGGCGGCGGCGCGGCTGATGCTCAGTTCCTGGCCGATCACGCGGAAGGTGCGCAGCAGGTTCCAGTCCAGGCGGTCATTGAGCAGAGGGTGAATATCGCGGCGGAATTCGGGCATGGCGGCGCTCGATATAAGCAGTTCTTATAATCAAGATAATAAATAGAAAATTGACTAATCATAGCCCCTGGCCGAAAAATCGGGTTTAACGAGCGCCACCAGAGCGCACCGGTTTGACTTTCTCCTGCCAAAAAAATAAACAAAGGAGCCAGCCCCATGAAGCCTTCCGCTTCGCCGCAGCCTCGCCGTGCTGCGGCCGCCGCCTTTATCGGCACCATGATCGAGTGGTACGACTTTTACATCTATGCCACCGCTGCAGCGCTGGTGTTCGGTCAACTGTTCTTCCCCTCCGACGATAAATTGTTCAGCACCATGGCCGCGTTCGGCACCTTCGCCGTCGGCTTTTTTGCGCGGCCGTTGGGCGGCATCGTGTTCGGTCATATCGGCGACCGCATCGGCCGCAAGAAATCCCTGGTGATTACCCTCGTGATGATGGGCGTGGTCACGGTGTGCATCGGCCTGTTACCGACCTATGCCCAGATCGGCGCTGCCGCACCGGTGCTGTTGATCCTGTTGCGGGTGGTGCAGGGTATTGCGGTTGGCGGCGAGTGGGGTGGGGCGGTGTTGATGGCTGGCGAGCACGCGCCGAAAGGGCGGCGTAATTTCTTTGCATCCTTCGCGCAGTTGGGCAGCCCGGCCGGTTTGATTCTTTCCTTGCTAGCGTTCAGTGCCGTCACTCGTTTACCTGAAGAGGACCTGCTCAGCTGGGGCTGGCGCCTGCCGTTCCTGGCCAGTGCCTTGCTGTTGATCGTCGGCCTCGCGATTCGCCTGGGTGTGAACGAGTCGCCGGAGTTCCTCGAAGACAAGGCTCTGGCGGAAAAAGCGCGAGCGATCAAGCAGGACCAAGCCCCCGTGCTGGAAGTGCTGAAGACCGCTTGGCGTCCACTGTTGTTGTGCATTGGCGCCAATACGTTGGGAATTGCCGGCGTGTATTTCACCAACACCTTCATGATTGCCTACAGCACTCAGCAACTTAATCTGCCGCGCTCGTTGATTCTGGAATGCCTGTTCTTCGTCGCCATTATTCAGTTCTGCGTCCAGCCGCTGGCCGCCTGGGTGGCGGAGAAGGTCGGCGCTACGCGGTTTCTGTGCGCCATGTGCGTGCTGGCAATGGCCTCGCCGTACCCGATGTTCGTCCTGGTCAGCAGCGCTCAGGCACCGTTGATCATCCTCGGCATTGCCCTGGCGGTGGTGTGCATGGCGTCGTTCTACGCCGTCATCGCAGGTTTTGTCAGCGGCCTGTTTGAAACCCGTGTGCGCTACACCGCGATCTCCCTGGCTTACCAGGTATGCGGCGCGCTGGCCGGCGGCCTGACACCGTTGATCGGCACCTGGCTGGCCCATCAATACTTGGGCCAATGGTGGCCGATGGCAGTGTTTTACAGCGTGATCGCGGCGGTTTCGTTGGTGTGCGTACTGGCCTTGTCCCGCCGCCATGCCACGGCCCACCGCCTGGAAATGGCACACAGTTGAGGGAGTCAGCAATGTTGAAGATTAATGGCGAGCGCCTGTGGCGTAGCCTGATGGACATGGCCGAGATCGGCGCGACCGCACGCGGTGGCAGCTGCCGCCTGGCGTTGAGCGCTGAAGACAAGGCCGGTCGTGAGCTGTTCAGCCACTGGTGTAAAGCAGCCGGCCTGACGTTGAGCGTGGATGCCATCGGCAACCTGTTCGCCCGCCGCGCGGGCACCGACAATGACGCCGCCCCGGTGATGATGGGCAGCCACCTGGATACCCAGCCCGAAGGCGGACGCTTCGATGGGGTGTACGGCGTGTTGGCTGGCCTGGAGGTCATCCGCAGCCTCGACGACCACGGCATCCAGACGCGCAAGCCGTTGGAAATTGCAGTGTGGACCAACGAGGAGGGCGCCCGTTTCACCCCGGCGATGCTGGGCTCGGCAGTGTTCACCGGCACGCTTGCCCTGGACATGGCACTGGCAACCGCTGATGTAGACGGTATCAGCGTGAACGAGGCGTTGCGCACCACCGGCTACAACGGTGAGCGCCCGTTGGGTGGCGCAGTGGATGCGTATTTCGAAGCGCATATCGAGCAAGGCCCGATTCTGGAAGACAACGCCAACAGCATCGGCGTAGTCACCGGTGGTCAAGCGATTCGCTGGCTCGATGTACGGGTCGAAGGCATGGCCGCGCACGCTGGCACCACGCCGATGCCGTTGCGTAAAGATGCGCTGTGCGGCGCGGCAAAAATGATCCAGGCCCTGGAAAACCTCGCTGCCGATTTTGCCCCGCAGGGCCTTACCACTGTGGGTGAACTGAGCATCGCCAAGTCGTCGCGCAACACCATCCCCGGCTTGCTCAACTTTACCGTCGACCTGCGCCATCACCGCGACGCCGACATCGACGCCATGGAGCAGCAAGTGCGTGCACGCCTGCAGGCTATCGCGGACAACCGTGGCCTGAGCGTCACCATCACGCCTCAATGGATCAGCCCGGCTACGCCGTTCGACGCCGAGTGCGTGGCTTGCGTGCAGGCTGCGGTGGACGGCTTGGGCTACAGCCAGCAGACCATCGTCAGCGGCGCCGGCCACGATGCGATTCACCTGGCGCGCTATTGCCCCACCGCGATGATCTTCATCCCCTGCGTCGGCGGCCTCAGCCACAACGAAGCCGAGGATGTCTTGCCCGACGATGTGCGCCAGGGTACCGATGTCTTGCTCAACGCCGTCTTGAAACGCGCCGGGCATGTTCATTTCTAAAGGCCGACGCCGCACCCCTGTGGGAGCTGGCTTGCCTGCGATTGCGCACTGTCAGAGAGCAATGTACTGCCTGATTCACCGCCATCGCAGGCAAGCCAGCTCCCACAGGTTCTGTGTTTATCCAGGAGCAACTCATGAAGACGTTTTTTCACCCCGAACAACTCCTGCATCACCCGCGTAGCTACTATTCCCGCGGCCAGATGCGCACGCCCCAGGAGGTTCCCGAGCGAGCGCGCAACCTGCTGTTGGCTGCGCAAACCCTGGGCTTCGATATCCAGCAACCGACCGATTGCGGTATGGATCCTTTGCTCGCGGTGCACGGCGGCGACTACCTGGCTTTTCTTCAAGAAGCTCACCAGCGCTGGAAAGAAATTCCCGAAGACTGGGGCGACGAAGTCATGTCCAACATCTTCGTGCGTGAACCCAATGCCTTGCGCGGCATCCTGGCTCAGGCGGCACGCTACCTGGCCGATGGCAGTTGCCCCATCGGTGAGTTGACCTGGCGCTCGGCTTATTGGTCAGCCCAAAGCGCCATCGCCGCAGCGGGAGACATCCTCGACGGCGCCCCTGCCGCCTACGCCTTGTGCCGGCCCCCGGGCCATCACGCCCGCTTCGACGCGGCCGGTGGCTTCTGTTACATCAACAATGCGGCCGTGGCTGCGCAGGCACTGCGCCAAGGTTTCCAGCGTGTCGCCGTGCTCGATACCGATATGCATCACGGCCAAGGCATCCAGGAAATTTTCTACGACCGCGACGACGTGCTGTATGTGTCGATCCACGGCGACCCGACCAACTTCTATCCTGGCGTCGCAGGCTTTGCCGAGGAAAAAGGCAACGGCGCCGGCGAGGGGTACAACCTCAACCTGCCGATGCCCCATGGTGCCAGCGAAGCGGTGTTCTTTGAAAAACTGGAGCAGGCCCTGGCAGCGGTGAAGGACTTCTCGGCGGATGTGCTGGTGTTGTCACTGGGCTTCGATATCTATGAGCTGGACCCACAAAGCAAAGTCGCGGTGACGCGGGAAGGCTTTGCGCGGTTGGGAGCCCGCATCCGTGCGCTGGGGTTGCCCTGCGTGATCGTGCAGGAAGGCGGGTATCACTTGGAAACGTTGGACAGTAATGCCCAGGCGTTTTTCGGTGCACCAGCGGCTTGGAACTCGCTATCAGGCCCTTCATTAAAGGATGTTTGAACGCTAAAAGCCTGCTGATCAGTTTTCAGCAGGCTTTTCAGCCCTTGTCGGGTGCTCGTTCTGATCTGCGTGCAACAACGCCGTGTAGTCTTGCCCGCCATAAAACACCCCTACTATCGATACCGTTTTGAAGTCAGGCTTCACCCTGAAAGCAATAATGGTGCTGCGACGATAGTGAGTGATGCGCAAGTCTTTCAGCAGGTCGTCACGGCGCATGCCACGCAAGGGAAACAGGGCAAGGCTTTCGCAGTAGCTGACAAGATTGTCGATAAAACGCGCCGCTACAGGAGGGGAGCCGACATCGCTGATGTAGTCTTCGAGAGCATCGAGTTGCGCCAAGACCTCGGGCGAGAAAACTACCGAGTAGCTCACGCTTCCCCTGTGCCTTTGCGCTGACGTCTGGCGGCCATATGTTCGCGGACCTGTTCTGGCGATAACCCAAGCTCAGGCTTCGCCTCAAGGGCGGTCGCTGCGGGGATGACTTCGGCTCTGAGCCAATCCTCCATGGCACGATCACGCGCCAGCAACGCCCGCAGGCCGTCGCGAATCACTTCACTTTCGCTGGCATATTCGCCAGCAGCCACCTTGGCTTTGACCAGAGCCGCCATTTCAAGGGGCAAGGTGATGCTCATTTGCTGGGTTGAGCGCATGGGTGTATCCGCCTGAGGTGAGTGGGATTCAATCCTACTCGACCATTGGCGCGATGCAAGAAGCAACTGATCGATGCCGATGCCCGGCGCCTCGTCGTCCATCCAGAAGGGGTAGGTTTCCATGAGTTGCTACGTCTCCAGTTGTGTAGGTCAGGCCGAAAGTATTGACCCGTTTTGGCGATCGCGTTGCCGTAGGTGGCTGATAACCTGCTGATATGTATGACTTCATATGTGTAACAGGATGATCTCGGCAAACCATCTAGGCACACATGGCGTCCCACCGGCTCCCATACGATAATGCTCGCCACCTCGACCACCTTTGGCCTGCCTCCCGTGATCATCAACTTCGACCTCAACGACCTCCAAGCTTTCCGCGCCGTGGTGGACAAGGGCAGTTTTCGTGGCGCTGCCGAGGCCATCCGTATCTCGCAACCGGCCCTCAGTCGGCGTATCGAAAAGCTCGAATCCGCGCTGGATGTAAAGCTGTTCGAACGCACCACGCGACGGGTCAGCCTGACCATGGTCGGGCGTGCATTTTTACCCCAGGTCGAGCGCATGCTCGACGATCTCGACATCGCGCTGATGGGTATCAGCAACGTCGCCTCGACGCGCATGGGTAATGTCACCATCGCCTGCGTGCCGTCTACCGCGTACTACTTCATGCCCCACGTAATCTCCGAGTTCCACAAGCTGTATCCGAGGATTCGCCTGCGGGTGCTGGATGCCAGTGCCGGCGAGGTGTGCAATGCGGTGGCCAGCGGCGAGGCGGACTTTGGCGTGAGTTTCAGCGGTAGCCTGGCCGATGAGGTGGAATTCGAGTTGCTGCTGCAGGAGCGCTACGTGCTGGCCTGCCGGCGTGATCACCCTCTGGCTGGGCGTGACAGCGTGAGCTGGACCGAGGCCTATGAGCATGACTACATCGAGGTGGACAAGACGTCGGGCAACCGCTTCCTGCTCGACCAGGCCTTGCGTGGGGTGCGGGTGAAAAAGCCGAGTATCTGCGAGACGCACCACGTGACCACCATGATCGGGCTGGTGGAGGCGGGGCTGGGAGTGGCGATGGTGCCGTCGATTGCGATGCCGGCGCACACTCACCCGATTCTGGTCAGTGTGCCGCTGGTGGAGCCCCAGGTGCTGCGCAATGTGGGCTTGATCAAGCGCCGCGGGCGGACGTTGCCACCGGCGGCGCTGGAGTTGGAGCGACTGGTACGGGAGATGCCGTTCCGGTCAGCGTGACACCGAGTCCAGGCCGGTGGATTGCACCTCCTGCTGGGCCTCGGGCGATGCCATGAACTGCAACAGTGCCTTGGCCTGCTCAGGGTGTTTGGCGTTCACTGGAATACCGGCGGCGAAACGGGTAACGGACTGCACGTCTTCCGGGATCTTGCCTACGAACGTCACGCCCTTGACTGGCAACAATTCCGCCACTTGTTGCAAGCCGACCTCGTAATCACCCTTGGCCACCTGTTCGCCCACCGGCACGCGTTGGATCATGGTGCCCTTGGCCGGCATGCCGAGCTTCTTGAACAATTCCTTCTCGACATAAACGCCGCTTGCGCTATCCGAATAGGCCACCGATTTGGCTTTGCTCAGCACGGCCTTCAACTCGGCGTCTGTATTGATCACAGGTTTGGCCGCACCTTCCTTCACCACCAGGCCAATCCGCGAGTCGGCCAGCTCCACGCGGGACGCGGGATCGACTTTGCCTTGTTTGATCAACTCATCCAGGGCATAGCCGACCATGATCACCACATCGGCCTGTTCGCCACGGGCCAGGCGGTTGGGAATCGCTTCCGGCGCCTTGCCCATGGACGGGCCAAGGATGGTGTCGAGGGTGTCACCGCTTTGCTCGGCGTATTGCGGGCCGAGCAATTTATACGCGGCGGTGAAGCCGCCCGAGGTCATGACCTTGAGTTGTTCGGCCTGGGCTGATAGCGCCAGGGTGCCGAGGACGACAGCAGCGAGGGTTTTGAACAGCGGCTTCATTGCGCAGCCTCCTGCATGACTTGGCCGCGGGTATTGGCGCGGCGATACAACGCCAGGGTCGAACACAATGCACACAGCGCGGCGAAGATCATCCAATACGCAGGTGAAGCCTTGTCTTCGGTGATGTGAATGAACCAGGTGGAGATCGCTGGCGTGAAGCCACCGAACACTGCTGTCGCCAGGCTGTAGGCCAGGGAGAAACCCGCCACACGCACTTCCACCGGCATGATTTCAGTCAACGCCGGGATCATCGCGCCGTTATACATGCCATACAGGAACGAGAACCACAGCAGGGTTTCCAGCATGTGCGCAAAGCTTGGTGCGTTGACCACGTAGGACAATGCCGGATAAGCCGTAAGGACAGTCAGCACCGTCATGGCAATCAGCACGGGTTTACGGCCGAAGCGGTCGCTTAACGTGCCGCCGATCGGCAGCCAGAAAAAGTTCGAGATCGCGACCAGCAAGGTCACCAGCAAGGCGTCCGAGGTGCTCAGGTGCAACACGGTTTTACCGAAAGTCGGCGCGTACACGGTGATCAGGTAGAACGCGGTGGTGGTCATGGCCACCATCAGCATGCCGCCGATGACCACGGTCCAGTTCTTCACCAGGGTCGCCATCACTTCACGCATGGTCGGGCGATGCTTGCGGTTGGCGAACTCTTCGGTTTCCTGCAGGTTGCGACGCAGCACGAAGATGAACGGAATGATCACGCAGCCGACGGCGAACGGAATACGCCAGCCCCAATCGGCCACCACCGCAGGTTCCATCCACACGTTCAGGCCATAACCCAGGGCCGCGGCGACGACGATGGAGATCTGTTGGCTGCCCGACTGCCAACTGGTGTAGAAGCCTTTACGGCCCGGCGTGGCCATTTCGGACAGGTACACCGACACGCCACCCAGCTCCGCACCGGCCGAGAAACCTTGCAGCAGGCGCCCCAGCAGCACCAGAAACGGCGCCCATAGGCCGATGGTCTGATAACTCGGCACCAGCACGATCAGTAGCGTACCGCTGGCCATGATCGACAAGGTCACGATCAAGCCTTTGCGACGGCCCACGTCATCGATGTAGGCACCCAGAATAATCGCGCCCAATGGACGCATCAGGAAGCCAGCGCCGAACACGGCGAAGGTCATCATTAATGACGCAAACTCATTAGCGGCCGGGAAGAACGCGGCAGCGATATAGGTGGCGTAGAAACCGAACAGAAAGAAGTCGAACTGTTCGAGGAAATTGCCCGAAGTAACGCGCAATACCGCGCCTACTTTCGAGGGGGCAGCCGCAGGCCGGGAAGGGGTCGTCATGGTTTTGTGTCTCCAGCGTTCTTTTTAAAGTGCTTGTTTCGCTTAAGACTTGGGATAGTGGCTGACACATTTAGAAATGATAAGTGACTAATTTGGATGAATTGATGCGTATTTGCTATCAATCCATTCCGGCTTCAAGACAACCCGCCGTGTCCTATGCTTGAAGCTGTTTCCAATTCTTATGGGCGGAGGCCGTTATGGGGAACGAACACAAGCAGCACAACGAGCCGGAGCGTGAAGAACCCCGGCGGCAGCGCGAAGACGAAAAGCCGCAAACCTGGAAGCATCCGGACGATGGCACCGAGCTTTCCGAGCGTGACCAGGAGCGACCGCTCAAGCCTTGAGTCAGGTAAACGCGGTCTAATTGGGGGAGCGGGCTTGCTCGCGAAGGCGGTGTGTCAGTCAACGGAGTCGTCGGCTGATCCACC
>NZ_JALJRP010000004.1:101746-326053 GCF_024519715.1 Pseudomonas sp. Pse35
TCTCCACTTACCGCCTTCGCGAGCAAGCCCGCTCCCACATTTTTAAGCGCAGCGGCAACCTTCAAACGCAGATTTACCGTCCCCAACCCGTTATTGAGCAGTACGCACATAGACGCAGCCCCGCAGCCTTCCTAAACTGCCGCTTGTCTTGGGGAAAGGGGCAGGCGCCGATGAATCGCAATGAATTACGCAAGGCCGACATCAATCTGATGGTGGTCTTTGAAGCACTGATGCTCGAGCGCAATGTGACGCGGGTTGCGGAGAAGCTGTTTCTCGGCCAACCGACCATCAGTTCGGCCCTCAACCGCCTGCGTACCCTCTTCAACGACCCACTGTTTATTCGTGTCGGCCATCGCATGGAGCCTACGGCGCGCGCCGAGGAGATCATCCAGCACCTGTCGCCGGCCCTCGACTCGCTGTCTTCGGCCCTGAGCCTGACCCATGATTTCGACCCGTCCATCAGCACCATGACTTTCCGCATCGGCCTGTCCGATGACGTTGAGTTCGGCCTGCTGCCACCCTTGCTACGGGCCTTGCGTCAGGAAGCGCCGCAGGTGGTGTTCGTGGTGCAGCATGTGGATTATTGGCGCATTCCCGACCTGCTGGCTTCTGGCGATATTACCGTCGGAATCACCCAGACCCGCGGGTTGCCGGCCAATGCCAAGCGCAAGCTATTGCGGCACATCCGCCCGTGCCTGCTGCGCGCCGATGCCTCGGACACCCCGCTGACCCTTGACGAATATTGCGCACGGCCCCACGTGCTGGTGTCCCACACCGCCAATGTGGCCGGGTTTGCCGATGAGTGGCTGGCAGAGGTGGGCCGCAAACGCCATGTAGTGCTCTCGGTGCCGCAATACAGTTCGTTGCCGGCCTTGCTTGCCGGCACCGACATGATCGCCAGCCTGCCGGATTACACCGCCCAGGCTATGGCCGCCAGCGGGAATCTGTTCTGCGAGCCGTTCCCGTTCGAAACCCCGACCCTGGATTTGTCCATGGTGTGGCTCAGCCACGTTGACACAGACCCGGCGGAACGCTGGATGCGCTCGCGGCTGGAGGCATTCATGAGTGATCGCGGGTTGGTAGCGAATAAAGCCTGAGGTTTATACCCGTGCTAGGGGAAGGAGGGGGGCGCCTCAAGAACGGCTAATCCTGAACGTGCTCTTCTTGAACGGGGTTGCCAATCAGCGACGCACGCAAAATACGGATGCGTTGTTCGGAGTGATAGGCGCCTGCTTCCGTAAACCTGAGGAATGCTCGCGCGCAACACTTACAGCCCCAGACGCTTGAAATATTATAAGGAAAGAAATCAAAGCAGATAGGCGCGTCTTCAGACCAGAAATGGGTACCGTTCGGGTGGTATTCCTCAAGGCTGAGTTCTTGTGCCCTATCGGTCGAGATTTCGCCTAGGAAGCGCAACAGGCTGCTCGCCTCGAGTGTTTTGGGTAAGGTTTCCCACCCCTGCGACAAGCCCCGAATACAAGAGCAGGCAGTAGTCTCCAGCGAAGAGCGTTCGGCAATCTGCCTGATATTTTCTGGCGTGAGTATCATTTTTATGCAGTTCCAGGCAGTAATAGCTCAGATTCGATTCTTGCTTAAAACCAGTTTGTTCAAATAGCTTTCAACTCTGGGTAAAACAAACTGCAGTATCTTCGGCATGGTGTGAATAGGCAGTTGGCAGCATGCAAAATACAACGCCATTGTGGGCGATAAGCTGACACCAAGAGCAGACCATAATAGTCCAACATTTCTATTGCCACCGTTGAGTGCCATGGTGAACTTGGCGATCAATGACCCGGGATATAAGCAGCCCATGAGGAGCTGCAGGCAGACGTTGATGCAATAGGCAATGGCGATCATCGAGATGGCCAACGACGGGGTCTCCAGAATTACCTGCTGCATGCCCGCCATCGTGCCTACTGCAAAGAGGAAAAGCGCGATGACGACAATACCGTCAATAGCCAGGCCGTGCGTGGCGACGAAGGTGTGCGAAAAACGACGTATCAAAATAGCAGCGCCTTCGGCGCCTCCTATCAACACGGCCAGTCTGATCGCCAGATCAACGGGGTTCAAGGAGAGTGAAAGGCCATCAGCGAATAGGTGGAGTATCATCGGAGCGGTGACAGGGATAATTGCCATTGAGCAGAGCGCAGTCACCAGTGACATGGAAGGGTCAAGCCCGAGCATTCTCGCGACGGCTGCATTTCCGCTGGCGGGCGGGGCGGCAACAGCGATGGCTATCGCAAGGGAAAGTTCTTGATTGCCGGTGAGGTAAAGCGAAAGCATTCCAAAAATATAAGGGCAAGCCACCACCATCAGGGCTGGAAATATCAGGGATATTTTCAAGTTTCTGGCTGCAGTGATGACTTCAGCGTTGTTAATACGCAGGAGAGTGCCCAGGACAAATATGAAAACCATGACGGCGAGCAATGGCCTCGCCAAGTCTGCAAGATAGGGAATAGCCAATCCAATTGCGCAACCGCATGCGAGTACGGTAGGCCCTCTGCGCGTAATTTCGGGCAGAATTCTATGCATATGAGTGCTCTCGAGGCGACGTCCCTTTCGGGACGCTGCTATTAGGTACGCAGAGTTATTTCAGGTGTGACAGATGGCGGTGGCGAGTTCCTGGATTGCCTCACGACCAGGCGCCCATCGATCAGAATCGAGGTAATACTTGGAAGGTCACCACTGCTGAAACTTCCAAGTACGCTGGGTTGCGCTCCTCCCAAAGGCCCACAGGCGATCAGAATGTCGGCTTCTCTTCCGACGCCCAGAATCCCCCGATTCAACTTTCTCACCTTGGCGGTGTTACCCGTTGCGAAACAGACGGCCTTTTCCGGTGGAACGTCGCCGAAACTACTGAGCAAGGCAATTGCCCTGAGCATGCCAAGCGCGGGAACCCCACATCCGGCAGGGGAATCCGTGCCAATGACGATACGGTCCAGTTGGTTCATTTCTCGTGCGTAATTCAGGGTGGTGACCGCCGCGAACTCGTTGCCGTTATGTACGATTTCCAGGGCACCCAGACAGCCTTCACACAGGCATCTGATTTGGCTGGGTGCCAGTGCGGTATAGCCGCCATTGATGTGCCCGATGATATCGGGCGCAATTTCAAGGATCTCTTCTGCACCCATGCTCTGGGAGGTAGAAATTGAAGGACCGCCCGTGTGGGTAATGGAAGTCATGCCGTGTTTGCGAGCCATCTTGACCAATTCAGCTGCACGACTGACTGACTTGACCGGGCCTATCCCGACCTCTCCCAGTTGGTTGATGCCTTGAGCAACCATTGCGGCGAAATCCTCATCCGAAAATTCATCGTTGAGCAGTGGCGCGCCGGCTTCCATTTTTATTCCGCTAGGGCGCGCATTGGAGAAAGAGCGCTGCGCTGCGATTGCCATGGCGATAGTACCGACCCTGTCGGTCGGTAGCCCCGGAACGTGCACTTCCCCGGCAGAGATCATGGTCGTCACGCCGCCCTGCAAGGAGTGCCAGATCCAATTGTGGTTGCCAGAGCGCGGGCTGTACTCACCCAGGGTCGGGTGAGTGTGGTTGTCGATCAAACCTGGCATGACCGTGCTCTGCTTGGCGTCAATCACCAGGTCTGCGTGTGAAAAATCCACATCTGCTGCCTGACCCACGTAGGTGATCATTCCATCAACACTGACGAGGGTATCTGCTGTAATGAGTGGAGACGCGAGATCACCCGTGAGGAAAGTGCCTATATTATGAATAATTGATGTATATGGCTTATGGTTCGACATTTAATTTATCTCTTTATATCATCGAGTAACGGGTTCGAATATCCGCGCGCCACACTTGTTGAATGAACGGAAGTTCCACAAGTTGTTCGTGATGAACAAACGCTGGATCCAACGATACGCATGCCCCTCTGGATCGAAACTGGGGGTGAACTTGTCACGCGAATGGAGCATGAAACGATTGTTGATGTACACCAACTTGCCAGGTTGAATGTCCAGCGGCCGCGCTACGCTTTTAAGCGCGTTGTAAAACCTCAACAGGGTATTTTGTGCTTCGTGATCAGCGGCAATTACCATGTCCGGGTAAAACGCAGCAGTGACTCTAGGGTGAGTCAGCGGGCCGCTCAGAATTGGGTACACATGAGTTTCTTTCGCGCCTGCGGCACTGTTCCTCCAGCGGTAGGGCTGACGAATGATGAAATGTTTGCCATATAGGATTTCAATATCGGCCTGTTCCAGAACCTGAAGGGCTTCCCTCGCATCGGCCACCCAGGTTTTCGGGCCCACCCCGGCAGGGTCACCGCGAACGCCGAGAAGCAGAAGAGCCAGCGGCGAGGTGTCTCCACGGGAGTCATAAGCCTGAAAGGCATTTTCGGTGTGCAGGTCCAACTCCAGGTCCGAACCGTTGCCGGTATACTCGCCTACGGCCTCCGGATGCGGTACCAAGTCATTGACCAGTTTTGGCCCCTCATGCTTGATGGAGTAGGGCTCCGCTATCAAACTGCCCAGGGCAACCAGCACATTTTCAGAAAGATAACCACTTTTGAAGTTCAAGCTATTAGCGTCGCCTTGCGGGCTGCCAAATGCGTCATCAATCGGAAGGTTCTCAAATACACAATAAGAAGCATCGTCATCTTTAAGTGATTCAAGCTTTTTTAGAAGTCGCGCGGGAAACTTTTGATAAGCGGTCATGCGAATGAGGTGGATGTAGTCTCGCCCTCCCGTTGGCTCGTAACAAATGTCTATGAGCGCGTCCCGAATACTCTCTTTTTCAACAGCCGTCAGCCAGAAGCTGTTGGCGTCTGCACATGAATCGTCCACACGCACTCCTTTATAGATCTGATTGATTTGTCATGAGTTGAGTTATAAGTAAGTTACGACTTTCAAGCGCTGAGGTGGGGGTCTCCGTATCCACGACCTGACAGTGTCCATGCTTTGATAAGGCCCGACCTGAGTGGGTGACTCAACCTAAGAGCTTATCTGTGTACGCACCGGTGAAATGGTGGGTGTTAAATTGGCCATCAACATCGTAGGGTTGTCCTTCATCGGTGCTGATGATTCTTGATAACCGCCCACGATGGTAGGCAGTCATGAAGTTGAAGAATGGCGTGCTTTCTTCTCTTGTGTCCGTTATTCCGTAAAGCCTCAACTGTTTGGTTATGGCAGCTTCCAGTTGTGGCAACATATACCAAGGGCATGTTGGAAAGCAGTGGTGGGCCGCGTGGTAACCAAAATTCAAAATAATCAGATTGAGGAAGGTAAACTTTCTTGCCACCGGTACGGAGAAGGTATTCTGGATTTCGTAGTGTTTTCCATGGGTTAGCTTTTCTCCCGCCGTATACACCTGCTGGAAAGAATGCTGGAAACAGTCGACGAATCGTACGATGTGTATCCTAAGGAAGGAGGAGGCTTGCCATACCACCACAAGTATCAGGGAGAACCGGGCAAACGTAGCGAAGGCTACAATGTAAATGCACAGGCTTCCAATACCCCTTGCAACTTCGCGCCTGCTGCCGCTGAATATCACGGAGTAAATATTGGTAAGCTTGATCACATAGTAGAAGGCGGGAAGATATATTTTTTCTGCAACAATGATTGCACTGAATAGCCTCGGATGAGCGACAGCAAAGTGACCACTATCGAACCCACCAATATCAATTTTTTCGGCATGATGGCGAACATGATCTTTTCTATAGGCTTCAAATGAAAAGAAAGAGAGGCCGTTAAGGAAAGACAGCAACTCTCCGATGACAGAATTGACTTTCTTCGACTTGAAAACAGAATTGTGCGCGCAATCGTGGCTCAGGTACCAGGACCAGATTTTGGCAAGGGCAATCAAGATAATCGCACCGAGTACCGCAACGATCTGTTGAGTATACGCCAGGAATATGCCCCCTACAGTGAAGGATGCTATTGCACTTAGTATCATCACCGATGGCAACAGTCTTCGCTCTTTAGCTATTGAAATAAGCAGGGTTTTCACGTTGGCGTCTTTGATGGCGCGCAGATAATTATCAGCATACAGTAAAGACATCTCATCACCTTCAAGAGCAAAATCACTGAAACGCTTATTGAGCTGGTTTGGGGGCTAGCATTGAACAACCTATCATGCCTGGACAGGTGTAATCACTTCCGTGCGCATGTGGAACTAACGGCGGGGTTTGAATATGTGTGCATACACAATGCCAGAGATGTATTGCAGGTGTACGGCTGGCTAGGGTTCTTTTGGTGTTGCATCTGGCACCAGTGAAGGTGGTACTAGCGAGACCGTAGCGTGCGTATCCGCGTCCACGGGTTGTTCGCTGCTACTGGATTTGTAGCCGATCAGTATCACGCCGACGATGCACAATAAAACACCGGCAATATTTAAATAAGAGAGTCCTTCTTTAAGCAGAAATACCCCGATAAAGCCGAGCGCAATATTGATAATGGCGCCGGTAACGATATTGCCCGTACTGAGGTCCCATCCACTGCGATACATCATCAAAAAGCCGATTTCCATCATCAAGATGCAAAACGCGATGCCTCCCTGAAGCCAGGTCATTTGCTTCAAGCCCGCGAGTAACGTTCCACTGCCCAAAAAAAACGGCAACATCAAGGTGGACAGGATAACGATCGCCACATAAATACTGACAATTGAAACCAAGGGGTTGATCGTAGACGGTATTTTCTTCATGAGCATGTGATAGCCCACGGTGCCCAGTATCGCTACGATCGCTGATAGATAGAATGTGTATTCTTTACCTAGCACGTTCAATACTCCTACTAGTTGGGTTCAAGTTCACGAAATGTGGTGGTTTCCAAGAACCTCTGGTCCATGTACTCACCCGCGATGATCGCTCCGTATTTCGCAGGACTGCCGTCTGCGCAACAGCTGGGCAGGCACTCCACTTTGGCGGTGTAGTCTGGGTCCATAAAGAACGCCGCCGAATGGCGTAATTTGCCGGAGGTATTTATCACTCGATGCAGCGTTGCCTTGTAACGGTCATTCGTCCAGCGAGACATTAGATCCCCGACATTGACGACAAAGGCATTTGGGATGGGTTTGACTTTGATCCAGGTGCCGTTGGCACTCTGTACCTCTAACCCCCCGGTGGCACTTTCCGAGATCATCGTGATCCAGCCGAAGTCTGTATGCTCTCCAGCACCCATCGGCGCTCCCTGCGTATATTGGGTGGAGGGATAACGCAGGACTCTCAATTGGGCCATCGGCTTCTTGAATTTATCATCGAAGTAATCGATCGGCATATTGAGAGCAAGGGCAAACACGTTTAGCAGTTTTTTTCCGAACGCAAGCATTTGCGAGTGATATTCCCTCATCGCAAGCTTGAAGTCGGGTAATTCCTCTGGCCATACATTGGGGCCGTAAAAAGGTAATTTGGCTTTTACGAACTCGTCGTCAAGCGACAAGTCCGCGGCCATGTCAAAACCCTCTTTGACATCGCCCAATATGCCATCCGACTTATCAGCGCCTTCGCTAAAGTAGCCACGCATATAGGGGGATTTATGAATTTCGATTTTTTCCTTGGCCTGAACAGGCAGGTCAAAAAACGATTCTATTTGAGAGAAGACAGTTGAAATAAGCGTGTTATCTACACCGTGATTGACGACGGTGAAAAATCCGACCTCCCTGCACGCGTTGTCGATCTCCTTTACTAGACGTGGTGATATCTCTGCTCCCTGCGTCAAACTACCGACGTCAATGATAGGTATGTTCTTTTCCATGAATGCACCATGTGCTCTAAAAAAGGCGCAACGAGACCTACTCCATGAACGCTGAAGTGCACTCAGGGATAGACCGTATATAGGCCAGTGTCATTTAGTTAGACTAAAGAATTTCGTCAATCCGCAAGCGCAGTCAGTATGGACTCGACATTCTCGATCGACGCGCCTCCTGTTACCGGCTAGGTGGCGTAGCCTAGAATTCACTTCTATGAAAGCGAAGGCAAATCAGATAAAGTAAGCCTGGCTTAGTTTTTTTACCATGGAAGGGGGATTGATTAATGTTCGCAAAATTGCCGTTGACAGCCATTCGTGCATTTGAATCTGCCGCAAGACTCGGTGGGTTTAAAGCAGCCTCCGCGGAGTTGTTTGTTACCCCAGCGGCAGTATCACAACAAATAAAAACACTTGAAAACTTACTGGGCAGTATGCTTTTTGTACGCACTCCCCACGGTGTTCAACTCACAGCGAACGGTGAGAGGCTATATTCAAAGGTGCATCTTTCGTTTCTGGATATAAGCGGTAGTATGTCTTCGCTCAAGCCACCCGCCGACTCCAACACACTCCGAGTTTCTACCACGCCGGCATTTGCGTCTTTATGGTTGATCCCTCGGCTGGCGAAATTTTATAGCGAACATCCAGACATTCATGTCAGTGTTGAAACCAGTAATGAAGTGGTGGATTTGTTTCGTGACTCATCTGTTGATTTAGCGATTCGTTGTGGGTTTCGCGATTTTCCAGACTTGTACAGCCACGCGCTTATGCGCGAACAGTTTGGTGTTTTCTCTCATGCCCACTGGAGGCAAGAGGAAGTTGAAGCTTCTTTGAAACTTATAAATATACGTTGGGCTACGTCATCGCCCGCTTCAATTAGTTGGGCGTCCTGGTGCGCGGCTGCGAATCATGAAAGTTGGCTATCAAACGCGGTCTATCGTGAATACAACGATGAGCATTTTGCGCTCCAGGCCGCTATTGCCGGGCATGGCTTGACGCTGGCGAGCACGGTCTTGGCGGCAGACTATGTTGCGAATGGATTGCTGATTCCTTACAGGCCCGACATCAAGATTCCGGGCGCGCAGTTTTCAGCTGTATGCGTGCCGGGGCGTGAGCGTTCAGGTGCCGTAAAGCAGTTTCTGGCGTGGATGGTCAAAGTAATAGCAGACTGCCATATCGATTGCCCTGTCGCTCGGGATGTCGCGTCGCAGGCTGTCATTAAGCGCCGAACGTCACTGGCTATCTGATTAGGGGGGTGGAGAGCTTGATCAGGCGCGTTCCTATAACAAACCCTGATCCGCACACACCTTCACCACTTGTTCCCGAAACCAGGTATTGGCGCTGTCCTGCCCACTGGTTTCGTTCCACTGCATATCCAGGGTGAACCCCGGCAAACCGTTAGGTGCTTCGCAAACACCGAATGCCGGCGCTGGTGCCAGTAACTTTTGCACGCGGCGGGGCAAGGTGACGATGAAATCGGTGCCGGCAATCATCTTCAATGCCGCGCTGTAGCTGTTGGCCCGTGCAATCACCTGACGCTTGCGGGCCTGGCGCGCAAGCCAGCCATCGATCATGTTGGTGTCGGAGGTCCACGGCGTAGGGAATACGTGGCGCCGCTCAACGAAGGATTGCAGGCTGAACGCCTGTTCTCTCGGCGCTGAGCGTTGGTCGCACACGCAGACCAAGTCGTCCTCCAACAGCATCTGGGTCTTGAAGTCTTTGTGAGCGCGGTGAAAGTGCGGGCCGAAGCAGATCACCAGGTCCAGGCGACCTTCACGCAGGTCGTCGGCGGGGATGTCGGTTTCCAGCTTCTGCACATTGACGATTACCGGCAGGTCGGCATGGTCGAAGCGCTTCAGCAGGCGCGGGAGGATCAACTGTTCGAAATATTCCGGCGCGCACACATTGAAGGTCACGGCCTGTTGGGTCGGATCAAAAGCCTGGCCACCGGCATGGCACAGGTTGATGCTTTCCAGAATCTTGTGCACGTGCTCGTACATGGTGGTGGCCTTGTACGTAGGACGCATGCCTGCGCGGGTGTTGATAAACAGCTCATCTTCAAAGCTGGTGCGCAGCTTCTTCAGGCTATAGCTCACGGTGGACTGGCTGACGAACAGCGTTTCAGACACCTCGGTAACGCTGCTCTGGTCGTAGACGGCGATGAACACCATCAAATCCTGCATATCGAGCTTTCTGAGCAAGTTACTGTTTAGCATCGGTTTCGTCCGTAAACCCTTTGTACCGAACTCAGTACAAGACTGAGCAAAATGTTAACGGAACGCTCGTACCAATAGAAAGCTCTGTAGGACCCTTCAATGTTTTGTGTGGGACAAAAAATGTTTGTAATACGACGTCAGCGGATATGGCGTGCGTAATGCGCCGGGTTGAACCGCATGACGATCAGCAGCATCAGCCCGCTCACTGCCATCAATGACCACCAGGCCCATTCGAAGCTGCCCAATTGGTCGCGGATCATGCCGGCGATGAGCGGCGACAGGCCGGCGATCAGATAACCGATGCCCTGCACAAACGCGGTAAGGCCACCGGCGCGGCGCGGGTTGTCGAGGTGGTCCAGGGACAGGATCAGGCTCATCGGAAACAGGCCGCCAATCCCCAGGCCGAGCAGGCATGGCCACAACAGGCTCCAGTGTTGCGGACTGAGAATGAGCCCGCAGAAACCCAGGATGATCAGCACCAGCAACACCGCCACCACGCTACGCTTATCCTGGCGGCGGTTGGCGATGGCCGGGGTGACCAGGCCGGAGATCACTTCCATGGCGGTCAAGAAGCCCAGCAGCAAGCCGGCATTCTGTTCACTCCAACCCTGCTCGACGTAGTAGGGCGCCAGCCACGCCAGCACACAGGTGTAGGACGCGGTGCCGAGGCCAAAAAAGATCGCCAGCAACCAGGCGCGGCGATTGCTGAAAAAAGCCTCCTGAGGGCCCGAGCCGGCTTGAGGCAACGGCGGCAGTGCCGCACGCTGGGCATACCAGAACACCAGGGCCAGCAACGCCAGCAGTGCCCAGATAGCCAGGCCGATACGCCAACTGCCGGTCCGGGCTTGCACCAACGGCGAGAACGAAGCAGCCAGAGCCGCGCCGCCCATGATCGCGGTGACATACAGGCCCATGAATAACGAGACATTGGCACTGAACCGCGACTTGATCAGCGCCGGCATCAATGCCTGAATCAGCGCAATGCCGACTCCCGCCGCGATGGCACTCACGATGAGTTCCAGTGCCGAATCCAGGAACAACCGCGACAAGGTCGCCAGCCCAATCACCAGCAGCGACAGCACAATGCTGCGATGCTCGCCCACGCGCTTGGCCAAGTCCATGCCAAAGAACATCGCCAGGCCCATGGCCATGACCGGCAACATGGTCAGTAAGGCGGCGCTGCTGAAACTTAGCGGCACATCCGCACGAATCGACGCCAGCAAGGGCCCCACGGCCGCCATCGAGGGGCGCAAGTTGAGAGCGACGAGCACTACGCTGATCATCAGCCATAGTGCGGAGGTGGATTTTGCCTGAACGTTTTCCATGGGCCTGCCTTGAATGAACAAGGGCGAATCAGGCCATGGAGCGTGCAGCGGGGCAAATCAGAAAGTCGCAGGGGCTATTGAAAAAATGCAGATGCCGAGGGGTGAGGTAAGCGCGCATTGGGCGCTGGCTGGCAGGGCGTCACGGGAGCAAGCTCCCTCGCCACAGGTCCAGCGTTGCGGGATTACAGATTCGTCAACTCCCACCGCCCTTGGTCGATTTCAAGCAGCGTCGGCCCCTGGCGATCAGCAGCAGCATGCAATGCGGTGCGAAGATGTTCGATGCCGCGGATGCTTTCTGCCGCGCAACCCAAGGCCGTGGCCACGCCGATAAAGTCCGGCGTGTAGATGTCCACACCCACCGGCTCGATGTCACGGTTGACCATGTACTTCTTGATCTCTTCATAACCCTGGTTATTCCACAACAGCACAATCACAGGAGTACGGGCCTCCACCGCGCTGGCCAGTTCCGGCAAGGTGAATTGCAAACCGCCGTCGCCGATCAGGCACACCACCGGTTGGCCATCGCCGCGCCCGAGCCAGGCACCCATGGCGGCGGGCAGGGCATAACCCAGGGTGCCGTAACCGGTGGAGGCGTTGAACCACCGACGTGGGTGGTCGAGGTTCAGGGTCAGGTTGCCGCTGTACACCGGTTGAGTGGAGTCGCCCACGAACATCACGCCGGGCAATTCCTCCAGAACCGCGTTGAGAAACCGGGTTTGCGCACGCGTCGCAGCGTCCCAGGCAGGTTCCAGCTCGGCCCACAAACGGGAGACGCGTGCTGCACCCCAGTCGGCAGTGCGCGGCGCCAGCGGCTGGCGGTTGATTTCGGTAAGCAGGGCTTGGGCGGCAATGCGCGCATCGGCCACCAGTGCCACTTGGGGCGGGTAGTTGCGTACGGTCTGGTCCGGGTCGATATCGATGCGCAGCAGCGTTCCGGGAATGTTGAAACCGCCGGCGAAGGTGACGTCGTAGTCGGTCTCCGCCAACTCGGTGCCGATCGCCAATACCACGTCAGCTTCAGCCACCAAGGCACGGGTGGCGGGCAGTGTCTGCGTGGAGCCGATGAGCAGCGGGTGCGCGGCGGGCAACATACCCTTGGCGTTAATGGTCAAGGCCACGGGCGCGCCGAGGGTTTCTGCGAGGTGGGTCAGTTCGGTGGCGCCGTCAATGGCGCCGCCACCGGCCAGGATCAGCGGGCGCTTGGCCGCAGCCAGCCACTGGCGCATCTGCTCAATGGCAGCCGGTGCTGCGCCGGCACGGGTGACGCTGACAGGCGTGCTGCCCAGCAACGCGTCGGCATTTTCCACCAACACATCCAGGGGGATCTCGATATGCACCGGGCGCGGCCGACCAGCCTGGAACAACGCAAACGCCCGCGCCAGCACGGCGGGCAGTTCGGCCGCTGACATCAAGGTATGGGAGAACGCCGCCACCCCGGCCACCAGCGCGCTCTGGTTCGGCAGTTCATGCAACTTGCCGCGCCCGCCGCCCAACTGGCTGCGTGCCTGCACGCTGGAAATCACCAGCATCGGGATCGAGTCGGCATAGGCCTGGCCCATGGCGGTGGTGATATTGGTCATGCCGGGGCCGGTGATGATAAAGCACACGCCGGGCTTGCCAGAGGTGCGCGCATAACCGTCGGCCATGAAGCCGGCGCCCTGTTCGTGGCGCGGGGTGATATGCCGAATACTGGAGCGCGCCAGGCCCCGGTACAGCTCCACGGTGTGCACGCCGGGAATGCCGAACACGTGGTCCACGCCGTAGCGTTCCAGGAGGTGCACCAATACTTCGCCGCAGGTCGCCATACAGGTCGCTCTTGTGATGGATTCGAAGCGCTATTGGAGCGGTTGGCCAGTGGCGGCAACAATCGATAAAAAGTCATACTCGCCATGTCCTCCCGTCATGGCTGCACCCCGATGAAACGCCTCCCTCCGTTACCTGCGTTGCACACCTTCTGGGTCACGGCCCAGTGCTGCAACTTCACCCGTGCCGCCGAACACCTGCACATCACCCAGGGCGCGGTGAGCCGGCAGGTGGCCGGGTTGGAAAGCCAGTTGGGCTATGCCCTGTTTCAGCGCCAGGCGCGGGGCTTGAGCCTGACGGAGGAGGGGCGCGAATGGCTGGCGTGCGCGCAACAGGTGTTTGGCTTGCTCGCTGACGCGGTGGAGCACATCGGTGACCGGCGCCGCACCTTGCAGCTCAAAGCGTCCACCTGCGTGATGCGCTGGTTGTTGCCGCGCTTGCTGCAATGGCAAAAAGAACGCCCGGATGTGCCGGTGGAGCTCACCACGACGGTGGCCTATAACGTCGACTTTCGTCGTGAGACGTTTGACGCGGCGGTGATCTACGGGCCCATCGCCGAGCAGTCGGCCGAGGCGCGGCACTTATTCGACGAGCGCCTAACGCCGGTCTGCGTGCCTGGGTTGCTGGGCAGTTTGCGTACGCCGCAGGATTTGCAGCATCAGGTACTGTTGCACCCGACCCGAGACGAGCGCGATTGGACGTTGTGGCTCAAGGCTGCCAATGCCTGCTTGAGCGATCCCATCCAACGGCACCACTTCGAAACCTTGGACTTGGCAATGACCGTAGCGTCCCAGGGCACCGGGGTGGCGATGGGCGACAGTGCGCTGATTGGCGAGGATCTGAAGGCGGGGCGGTTGGCGATGCCGTTTGAACTGCGGGTGTCGACGGGGATGGGGTATTTCCTGGTGTATCCGCCGGGGACGGAACCGTCGGTTGGGTTGGTCGCGCTGATGGATTGGTTGGTGAGTGAGGCCAGTGCGTGAGCTGGCTTGCCCGTACATCGCCCTATGTAGGAGCGAGCTTGCTCGCGAAAAACGTCAACGATAACGCCTACATCCTGAATGAACGCGGCGCCTGTGAGTTTTTCGCGAGCAAGCTCGCTCCTACAAAAAAGGCAAGCCAGCGTTGGGTCAGTAACCGACCGTAAAGCGCTGGCGCGAGTGCTTCGGTGTCTCCACTTCATCCAGCATGGCGATGGCGAAGTCGGCAAAACTGATCGAACTGTTGCCGTCACTGTCCATCAGCAGATCATCCGTGCCCAGGCGGAATTTGCCCGTGCGCTCGGTGCCGTCGAACAGGGCCGATGGCGACAGGAAGGTCCAGTCCAGCTCCTTTTCCTGACGCAACGTTTCCAGGAAGTCAGCCCCGGCACTGGCTTCAGCTTTATATTCAGCCGGGAACCCTTCGCTGTCGATCACGCGCCCGCCACCGGGCAACAACAGCGAACCTGCGCCGCCGACCACCAACAAACGTTTCACCCCGGCCTTTTTCACCGGGCCGATCACGGCGCTGGCGGGAAGGGTGGCGAAGTGCGCCGCGCTGACCACCACGTCGCTACCGCTGATGGCGTGTTGCAAGGCCTCGGCATCCAGGGCATCAACCTGTTTGACCGTAACGCCTGGGCGCACAGCCAGCTTGTCGGTATTGCGGGCGATGGCGGTGACGGTATGCCCGCGACGCAGCGCTTCTTCCAGCAGTTGGCTACCGGCGCGGCCGGTGGCACCAATGATTGCAATCTTGCTCATGATGTTCTCCAACAGGGTTAAGGTTTAAAGCCAGTTACCACTTCATTTCGCCCTTGGCGACTTTGGCGCTCAGTTCCAGCGAGCTTTCGTCGGCGAGGGTGGGGTAGCGTTTTTTCATGGCCGCAATCAGGGCGGCGGAGTCCTTGGCCTTGGCGGTTTCGAGGTCGAAGGCCTTGATGTAATCGGCGGTGAAGTTGACCGAGGCCAGCGATGGCGTGCCCAGGTAATGGCCTGGCACCACGGTGTTCGGTTTCAGGTCTTCAATGCGCTTGAGGGTGGCCAACCAGTCTTTATGGGATTGCGCGCTCTGGGTATCAGCCATCCAGACGTGGATGTTTTCAGCGATAACCACACCACCAACCACGGCTTTGATCGACGGGATCCACACAAAGCTGCGATCTGGCTGCGGGCCGTCGAGGCCCACCACTTCAAGCTGCTGTCCTTCCAGGGTCAGGCTGTGGCCTTTAAGTACCTGCGGTACAAGGGTCTTGGCCGGTTTGTCTGCGCCCATTTTCGGGCCCCAGAAGGCCAGCTTGTCGGCGACAGTGGCGTTGATATGGTCGACCACCGGCTGCGGCGCCAGCACCTTGGCGTCGGGGAAAGCGGCGGTGAGGGTGTCCAGGCCGAAGTAGTAGTCCGGGTCGCCATGGCTGATGTAGATGGTGGTCAGGCGTTTGCCGCTCGCGCGGATCTTCTGCACCAGTTGCTCGGCTTGGCCTTTGCCGAATTGCGCATCCACCAGGATCGCGTCTTTCTCGCCGCTCACCAGCACCGAGCTGACCGGGAAGATCGCGGCTTCGCCTGGGTTGTACACGTCCAGTTTCAGCTCTGCCGCCGCAGCGTGGGCAGCGAATGCCAGGGCGGCAGTAGCCAGGGTCAAGCGTTTGAAGGTCGAGAACATCGGGCAGCTCCTGCCATAGATAAGGGATGCACAGAGCTTAGTTGCATAAAACGCGACAAAAAATGCGATGCTGGGACATAGTTTGTTTCTAAAATCGGGCAAATCATGGATCGTCTTCAAGCAATGCGCGTGTTTGTCACCGTGGTGGACCTGGGCAGCCAATCCGCCGCCGCCGACCACCTTGACCTGTCGCGCCCGGTGGTCTCGCGTTACCTGGCGGAGCTGGAAGACTGGGTGGGCGCACGCCTGCTGCACCGCACCACGCGCAAGCTCAGCCTCACTGCCGCCGGGGGTGAAACACTACCGCGTTGCCGGCAATTGTTGGATTTGTGTGGGGATATGCAGGCCGCCGTCAGCGAACCCGATGACGCGCCCCGAGGTCTGTTGCGCCTGAGCGTCAGCACCTCGTTCGGCCAGGCGCAGCTGGGCGCGGCGATTGCCGAATACGTCAAGCTTTACCCCCTGGTGACGATGGATTTGCAGATGCTTGATCGCACGGTGAACCTGGTGGACGAGCGCATCGACCTGGCGATCCGCACCAGCAACGATCTGGACCCCAACCTGATCGCCCGGCGCCTGACCGTATGTCGCTCGGTGGTGTGCGCCACACCGGCTTATCTGCGCGAGCATCCGGCGCCGCAGAAAGTCGAAGACCTGGCCCGGCACAATTGCCTGACTCACTCCTACTTCGGCAAGAGCCTGTGGCATTTCGAAGAAAACGGAGAGCACGTGTCGGTGCCGGTCCACGGCAATATCACGGCCAACGAGGCCAGCACGTTAATGCGCGTGACGCTGGCCGGGGCAGGTGTGGCGATGCTGCCCAGTTATCAGGCCGGCGAGCTGATTCGCAGTGGGGAGTTGGTGCGCTTGCTGCCGCACGCCGAGCCACGACAAATGAACATCTATGCGGTGTACGCCTCACGCAAACACATGCCTTCGGCGTTGCGTAGCCTCCTGGATTTCCTGGTGCTGCGCTTTCCCGAAGAGCCAGTTTGGGATGTCTGGCTTTGAGCTGAAATAAGCGCGCTGAATGGCATCGCATCAGGGCAAGTTGACCTATGCTTTAAACAGCACCCTGTAGATCCGTTCAGAGGTCTGTGCCATGAGCATCAAAACCAGAAAGTACCTGACAATTTTCACCCTCTGCGCATTGGCGACAGCGCTGTATGGGACTGCCGCCTACCGCGTCGAGCAAACGCGCATGCAGCCAGCGGCGTTCGCTATCAGCTGCCATCAGGACCAATGCGTTCCCCGCACCGGCAGTTTCAGTGCGCTCAGGTAGGCTGCTCTGCCTTCAGTTGTTCACGAAACGCCTTGGGTGAAAACCCGACCCTGCGGCGAAACAGCCGTGAGAAGTTGGTCGGGTCGGAAAAGCCCAGCACTTCGGACATCTCGTTGATGGTCATGCTGGTGTAGGTCAGCAGGCGCTTGGCTTCCAGCAATTGGCGGTCATGCATGATCTGCAACGCCGGTTGCCCACCCAACTCCCGACACGTCCCGTTCAAATGTGAGACCGAGATGCCCAGCTTGTGGGCCAGGTCTTCAATCTTCGGGTGTTCGCGGTAATGCTGTTCGACCAGTTGCGTAAACCGCCGAAAGTACTCACGACCCCGCGGCGCGCGTGGATGGCGGCGCTCGATCGCCTGGCGGCTGACCCATACCAACAACACGCTGACCAGGGCGTGCAGCATCATGTCCCGTGCCGGTTGGTCATCGGCGTATTCGTCCTGCAAGCGTACGAACAGGCTGTTCAAGTAATCGCTGTCCTTGCCCGCCGGGTAGCTGCCGAGTGTGTGCAGGCCATCGACGGTAGAGCCCAGTTGCGCCTGCAAGTGGCTGACCAGCGGCGCCGAAAGCGTTACCACAAACCCTTCCACATCCTCGGAAAAACGAAAGCCATGCACGCACAGCGGTGGCAGCACTTGCAGGCTCGACTCGTTAAGCGTGGTGCGCTGGCCCTCGATTTCCAGTTGTGCCTGGCCTTTGTGCACATACAGCAACTGGCACAGGTCCGCGTGCCGGTGGGGCTGGATTTCCCACTGGTATTCCCGACTGCGCCGGGAAATGGTTTCGCAGTGCAACAAATCGGGAGTCGGCCACTGCTGGCTTTCCCCGTAAAGCTTGAAGACCGGAATCGCGGTTTTGGTCATGGTTTCAATCCGATACTCAGGATAATGGTTCGGTAATCGCCCCGATTGGCGAAAAGCACAGGTTTTGACGCAGTTTTCACCTTCTTATGAGCCTCACTCAAGTGAAAAATGTCAGCCACAAGAGCAATGACAACTCTTTCACTCCATACGTTCGCGTGAAGCTTGAAGGTCATAAAAATAATGAAAACCCTGAAAACCCAAGTCGCCATTATTGGTGCCGGTCCTTCCGGATTGCTGCTCGGCCAACTGCTGCACAACGCTGGCATCCAGACCCTCGTTCTAGAGCGTCAGAGCGCCGATTACGTACAAGGCCGTATCCGTGCCGGTGTGTTGGAACAGGGCATGGTCGACCTGCTGCGCGAAGCCGGCGTCAGCCAACGCATGGACGCCGAGGGTCTGGTGCACGACGGGTTTGATATTGCCCTCAATGGCCAACTCACCTCCATCGACCTCAAGGCCTTGACCGGCGGCCAGTCGGTGATGATCTACGGCCAGACCGAGGTCACCCGCGACCTGATGGCCGCCCGCGCAGCCGCGGGTGCCATCACTCTGTACGAAGCCTCCAATGTTCAACCCCATGACCTGAAAAGTGAACAGCCGTGGCTGACCTTTGAGCATGAAGGCCAAGCCTGTCGCCTGGAGTGCGACTACATTGCCGGCTGCGACGGTTTCCATGGCGTGGCCCGCCAGTCGATACCGGCGCAAGCGCTGAAGGTGTTCGAACGGGTCTATCCCTTCGGCTGGCTGGGCGTGCTGGCCGACACGCCGCCGGTACATGCCGAACTGGTGTACGCCAAACATGCGCGGGGTTTTGCGCTGTGCAGCATGCGGTCGCCGACCCGCAGCCGTTACTACCTGCAAGTGCCGGTCGAAGAGAAGCTGGAAGACTGGGCGGATGAACGTTTCTGGGATGAACTCAAAAGCCGCCTGCCCGGCTCATTGGCCGAACAATTGGTGACCGGCCAGTCTATCGAGAAAAGCATCGCGCCGCTGCGCAGCTTTGTGGTGGAACCCATGCAGTACGGGCGCCTGTTCCTGCTCGGCGATGCCGCGCACATTGTGCCGCCCACCGGTGCCAAGGGCTTGAACCTGGCAGCCAGTGATGTGAGCACCTTGTTCCGCATCTTGCTCAAGGTGTACCGCGAAGGGCGCCTGGACTTGCTGGAAAAATACTCGGCAATCTGCCTGCGCCGAGTGTGGAAAGCCGAGCGGTTTTCCTGGTGGATGACCTCGATGCTGCATCAGTTTCCCCAGGCGGATGACTTCAGCCAGCGTATTGCCGAAAGCGAACTGGACTATTTCATTCGCTCTGAGGCTGGGCGTAAAACCATCGCAGAAAATTACGTCGGCCTTCCTTACGAGCCTATCGAATAGCCTGCTATCGTATCGAGCATTCCCACCGGTGACCGTTGCCTGTGGGCCCTGCTCGAAGGTTCTGCCGTGACACACCTCTATCAGCCCGCTCCAACCGTTCCCGCCGTGCGCAGTATCCTGGTCGCGCTGATGATGGCGATCTTCCTGGGTGCCCTGGACCAGACCATTGTCGCCGTGTCCATGCCGGCCATTTCCGCACAGTTCCATGACGTCAACCTGCTCGCCTGGGTGATCTCCGGCTACATGGTAGCGATGACCGTGGCGGTGCCGATCTACGGCAAGCTCGGTGACCTGTATGGGCGCCGCCCCATGATGCTCATCGGCATGGGCGTGTTCACCCTCGCGTCGCTGTTCTGCGGCCTTGCGCAAAGCATGGAGCAACTGGTGCTGGCGCGGGTTCTGCAGGGTATCGGCGCTGGCGGGATGGTCTCGGTGAGCCAGGCGATCATTGGCGACATTATTCCTCCCCGCGAACGGGGACGTTATCAGGGGTATTTCAGCAGCATGTACGCGGTGGCCAGCGTGGCCGGGCCGGTACTGGGCGGTTATATGACCGAGTACCTGTCGTGGCGATGGGTGTTTTTGATCAACCTGCCACTGGGCGTCGGTGCCTGGTACGTGGCCCATCGCACTCTGGTGGGGCTGCCGGTGCCGCAGCGCAAGCCGATCATCGATTACCTCGGCACGGTGCTGATGATCGTCGGCCTCACCGCCTTGTTGCTGGGCATCACTGAAATCGGCCAGGGCCATTCGTGGCGTGACGATCAAGTGCTGGGGTTGCTGGCCTGTGCCCTGTTGGCCTTGAGCGTGTTTGTATGGCACGAACGCCGCGCACGGGAACCGCTGTTGCCGATGCACTTGTTTGCCAACCGCAGTGCGGTGTTGTGCTGGTGCACGATTTTCGTCACCAGCTTCCAGGCGATTTCCCTGACGGTGCTGATGCCCCTGCGCTACCAGACCGTGACCGGCGCTGGTGCCGACAGCGCAGCCCTGCACTTGCTGCCGTTGGCGATGGGCTTGCCGATGGGCGCGTATTTCGCCGGGCGCATGACCTCGGTGACCGGCCGCTATAAACCGATGATCCTCAGCGGCGCGGTGTTGAGCCCGCTGGCGATTCTCGGCATGGCCTACAGCGCCCCCCAGGCGGTGGCGCTTACCAGCGTCTTCATGTTGTTGTGCGGTATCGCCGCCGGCATGCAGTTCCCGACCTCGTTGGTGGGTACGCAGAACTCGGTAGAGCAACGGGATATCGGTGTGGCCACCAGCACCACCAACCTGTTTCGCTCCCTGGGCGGGGCAGTGGGGGTGGCCTGCATGTCGGCGTTGCTGCTGGCGCTGTTGCACGATTCCAGTTTCGCCCATTTGACGAGCGGCGCACTGGTGGCCGAAGGCAGTTCCGGCAACGTACTGCTCGACGGCCTCAACGCCGCACCCGGCCCGGCGCAGGATGCGTTGCGCGACGAGCTGGCGGTGACGTTCCGGCATTTGCTGATGGTGAGTGCGGCGGTGTCGCTGCTGGGGTTGGCCGCTGCGATAGCGATGCCGAATCGGGTACTGCGCGGCCGTGAAGACAAAGTTAGATAAGCGGACGCGGAGCGTCCCAGGCGGCGTTCCCACGCAGAGCGTGGGAACGATCAGGATCAGGGGCTGTAATACCCCACCGCAACCATGAAATGCCCGCTCTTGCGCACATAGGCATGCTTGTTCTCGACCTTGCCGGTCACCGGGTTTTTCCAGCGGTATTTGTATTCGCCCTGGTCCTGTTCGGCCATCATCTGGAGGATCGGCACACCCACCGGTTTGCCATCCGGGTCCTTGATCTTGGCAAAATCGGTGTTGATCAGGCGCAGGTTGGTGCCGTGGGCGACGTAGCGCCGGGTGTTCAGGTCCACCACAAACACGTACAGGTCATCTTGCAGGAAGCCACCCTGCAAAGAGTTGATCGCCTTGAGCGTGCCGGTTTCATCCTTGACTAACGCCTCCACCGCCTTGTTGCGCAGCGCCCGTGCCTGTTCCGGCGTGGCGCGCGGCAAGTAATAACCGACCGCCAGGATGCGTTCGCCCACCCGCTGATAAAACACATGCTTGTGTTCGACCTTGCCGTCATTCCAGTTCTGCCAGCGATAGTCAGCCTGCTGGATACCCTGGCCTTCGGGCACGCTAAGGGCTTGTTTGAACGAGGCTTGCAGGTCGGGCCCGAGCACCTCGGACACATCGCGACCGATCAGCGCGGAGGAGGGCCCGCCACTGGCCAACAGCACGCCTTTTGTATCGACCACAAACACATAGCGGTCCTGGTCGATGAACTCGCCCTGACGGCTGAAGGCGGCGAAGGCCTTGTCACCTTGCTTGTGGTAGTACGCCAAGGCTTTTTCCAGCAGGGCCTTGGCGGCTTGGGCATCCGCTTCCTGTGCCGTGGCGGCATGCACCTGGCTGCAACACAACAGCAGCAGCCAGGTGAATCGGAGCAGTCTCTTCATTTACCCGTCCCTCGTTCTTGTTGGTGTGCCAAGAGCGTAGACGGTTGGCGGCAAATCAGAAGGGTTTGGTCGGCAGGTATTTGCCGTCCAGGGTGATGACCGCACGGGAGCCGCCGTCCGGGTCTTCGACTTTCTTGATGTCCAGCTTGAAGTTGATGGCGCTGATGATGCCGTCGCCGAATTGCTCATGCACCAGGGCCTTCAAGGTAGAGCCGTAGACCTGCAGCATTTCGTAGAAACGGTACATGGTTGGGTCGGTCGGCACACCGCTCGGGAAGCTGCCGCGCAGTGGGACGCTTTGCAGCAGTCGGCTGGCGTCCTCGTCAAGGCCGAGTTTGCCGCACACGATGTCGGCCGCCTCCTTGGGCAGCGGGTGCTGGCCGAGCAGGGCTGCGGTGACGAATGCCAGGCTCAGCCCGGTGCCGTCGGTGAGGTCCTGCCACGCCAGGTTTTTGCGTGCCTTGAGGTCGATAACGGTGTCGGCCAGGGCCAGGCGTGGGGTTTGGGCGAATTGGGATTGCAACATGGTGACGTCCTCTTGGGTTGAATAAGGTTCAGGCGGCGTGGGCGCGGGTGCTGGGGTGGTCGAGCAGGGAGACGAAGCGCCCGGTGTGCCCGTCCAAAGCGTCGATGCCGCCGGTTTCGATGTCGTACACCCAGCCATGCAGGTTCATCCGGCCTTGTTCCAGCGCCAGGGCGACCGAAGGGTGGGTCTTGAGATTAGCCAGTTGGGCGACCACGTTTTCGCGCACCAAGGCATCCAGGCGGGCAGCGTCCGAGGCATGCGTACGGGCGGCATTGATCACCTTGGCCGACTCGGCATGGCGCAACCAGTTGGCCACGGCGGGCAGGTGGTCCAGGCATTTGCAGGTGGAAATTGCAGTCATTGCACCGCAGTCCGAGTGCCCGCAAATCACAATGTCGCTGACGCCCAGCACCGCTACGGCATATTCGACTGTGGCCGACACGCCTCCCGGTTCCGGGCCGTAGGACGGCACTATGTTGCCGGCGTTACGGATGACGAACAGGTCACCGGGTTCCTGCTGGGTCAACAGCTCGGGGACTACGCGGCTGTCAGAGCAGGACACGAACAAGGTGCCGGGGTTTTGCGTGGTCGCCAGGTGTTTGAACAAGTCACTGCGCGGGGTAAAGGCTTCACGTTGGAATTTGCGAAAGCCGTCGATGAGGTGCTGCATGGTGGTTCTCCTTGCGTCGCTGATGGGGCAAGGATGGAAGTTTTCGGCTATAGCGTCCAAGACCGGTTTATTATGCTTTCTATAAGTCATGCCTATAGTTGGAGCGCTGCCCATGCTGTTGCGTCATATCCGTTACTTGCTGGCCGTTGCCGAGCATCGCAATTTCACGCGTGCCGCCGAGGCGCTGCACGTGTCGCAGCCGACCTTGTCGCAACAGATCAAGCAACTGGAAGAAAGCCTGGGCGCGCCACTGCTGGACCGTTCCGGGCGCAGTGTCAGCCTGACCGACGCGGGGCAGGCCTATGTGCGTTATGCGCGGCTGGCCTTGCAGGATCTACAGGCCGGCACCCGCGCCATACATGACGTGCAGGACCTGCGCCGGGGGCATTTGCGCCTGGCCATGACGCCGACCTTCACCGCCTACCTGATCGGCCCGCTGCTGGCACGCTTCAATGCGTCGTATCCCGGCATCACCTTGAGCATTGAGGAACTGACCCAAGACCGCATCGAAGCCGCCCTGGGCGAGGACCTGCTGGATATCGGCATCGGCTTTACCGGCGAGCATGGGCTGGAGATCGACTGTGAGGCGCTGTTTGTCGAAGAGCTGAGCCTGGTCGTCAGTGCCAGCCATCCAGAACGCACACAACCAGCCTGGCTCGAACAGCCCCTGGTGCTATTGAACACAGGCTTCGCCACCCGCCGCTATATCGACGACTACTGCCACCAGCAAGGGGTTAAACCGCAGATTGCCATGGAAGCCAATTCCATCAGCGCGATCATCGAAATCGTGCGCAGCACGCCCCTGGCAACCATCCTGCCCCGCGCACTGGCCGAGGCTCAGGCGGGCCTGCATGCCGTGGTGATCAATCCACCGTTGCCGCAGCGCACCGCGGCACTCCTGAGCCGCAAGGGCGCGTATCGCAGCGCTGCGTGTGCGGCGTTTGTAGCGTTGATCAAGGCGTAGGACCGGGCTGACGCCCCAGGATCCCAATGTGGGAGCTGGCTTGCCTGCGATGACGGCCGGACAATCAAGACCGATCTACCTGACACCCCGCATTCAAGGCGCAGCCAACCACTGCCCCACAATCCCCGCATACGCCCCCGTCGCCACACTCAAATGCAACCACTGATCCACATAACTCTTCCAGGCCACATCATCGCGCGGCAGCAAAAAGGCTTTTTCACTGTACTGCATCGGTTGCTCCGGGTTGACCGCACACAACCCAGGCTTGAGCTTCTGCTGATAACGCGCCTCGCTGGCGTCGGTAATCATCACATCGGCTTTGCCCGCCAGCAATTCATCAAAAATCGTCACGTTGTCATGCAGGCGAATCTGCGTCTGGCCCAGGTGCGCACGGGCAAACACTTCATTGGTGCCACCGGCGGGTTCGATCACTCGCACCTGGGGCTGGTTGATCTGTTCCACCGTCTGGTAGCGCTGCACATCGGCGCAGCGCACCAGTGGGATCTTGCCATCGACCCCGAGAGACTGGCTGAAGAAGGCTTTTTTCTGACGTTCCAACGACACGGAAATTCCGCCCACCGCGATGTCGCAGCGTTGGGTCAGAAAGTCCGGCATCAGGGTTTTCCAGGTGGTGGGCACCCAGTTGATTTTGGCGTTGAGGCTCTTGGCCAGGGACTCGGCCATGGCAATGTCGATACCTTCATAGCCGCCGTCGCTGCGCAGCGAGGTGTAAGGCTTGTAGTCGCCGGTGGTACACACGGTGAGGGTGCCGCGCGCAATCACGTCGTCAAGGCGAGATGCAGCGGTGTCGGCCTGGGCGACATTGGCCAGGCTTGCCAGTACACAGAGGGCCAGAGGCGCTTTCATGGAGTCGAATCCTTAGGGCTCGGTTGAAGCAGCCATAATGCCCGTTTTTTGTAGGAACGAGCTTGCTCGCGAAAAAGCTGTGTGCGCCGCTGTGAACCAGGCACCCCGCGTTATCGTTAACGATCTTCGCGAGCAATCTCGCTCCTCCAGACAGAATGTTTAGCCAAACTGCAACCAAACTCCATCAAGCCTGAATTTACCCGTGTAACCTCGCGTGTGACGCTCCAGTCTCTCTATCACTGTGAACCGCGCATGCACGCTTGCCCCGACACTCACACCGCGACATTGCCGTCTGCGCTTGCGTTCTGGGCCTTGTTCCATTGCCGACACGCGCGCCCGCCAGATACCTCTCTCCTACGTTGATCTACCCCAAGGATGACGCGCACCTGTGCGCATCTGCCCGGCGGCGCCTGCGCGCTTGCCTGACGCAAACGTATGAGAATTCCCATGAGTGTTTTTGCCAGCCTGCATGAAGCCCAGACCTTCCTTGAACAGAACCCCGACATTGAAATGTTCGAGCTGTTTATCCTCGATAACAACGGCGTACCGCGCGGCAAGCTGCTGCACCGCGACGAACTGCTGGCGGTGTACGAAAGTGGCCGGCCTCTGCCCAGTACCATCCTCGGCCTGACCATCAATGGCGATGACGTAGAAAACTCCGGGCTGGTCTGGGAGGTGGGGGATATTGACTGCCGCGCCTACCCGATCAGCGGCAGCTTGCAGCGCATGCCATGGCGCTTGATCCCCACCGCAGCGGTGCAGGTCAGCATGCACCCCACCGAAGGCCTGCCCGCCACCGTGGCCGACCCCAGGCACCTGCTGGCCAATGTTATCGAGGCGCTCAAGGCCGACGGTTATTACCCGGTGATGGCGGCGGAGCTGGAGTTCTATCTGCTCGACCAGAAGCCCGACAGCAACGGCCGCCCGCAACCGGCGCGGGATGTGGATGGCAATCGCCCGCGTTCGACGCAAGTCTACGGCCTGCGCGAACTGGAGCAGATCGAGCCGTTTCTTGCCGACCTCTACAGCGCCTGCAAACTGCAAGGGATTCCGGCGCGCACAGCTATCTCCGAGTACGCGCCGGGGCAAGTGGAAATCACCCTCGAACACCGCACCGACGCGCTGCAGGCGATGGACGAAGCCGTGCGCTACAAACGCCTGGTCAAGGGCGTGGCGCACAAACATGGAATGACCGCCTGTTTCATGGCCAAGCCGTTCGACGACCTGGCCGGCACCGGCATGCACATGCACGTCAGCCTGGCCGATGCCCAGGGCAATAACCTGTTTGCCAGTGAAGCGACCGACGGCACGCCACTGCTGCGCCAAGCCGTGGGCGGCATGCTCAGTACCTTGCTCGATTCACTGTTGATGTTCTGCCCCAACGCCAACTCTTATCGACGCTTCCAAACCAACAGCTATGCGCCGCTCGCTGCCACCTGGGGCGTGGACAACCGCACCGTCAGCCTGCGCGTGCCCGGTGGCCCGGCTCTATCCCGGCATATCGAACACCGCATCTGCGGTGCCGACGCCAACCCCTACCTGGCGGCTGCTGCGATCCTGGCCGGGATTCATCGAGGCATCCGCGAACAGCTCGACCCTGGCGCCCCGGTGCAAGGCAACGGCTACGCCCAGGCCAAGGAACTGCTGCCCACCGACTGGCTGACCACCTTGCGCGCGCTGGAAACCTCCCGCTGGGCACCGGATGCGTTCGGGCGCGAATTCCTAAGCGTTTACCTGGCGGTCAAACGTGCCGAATACCGCCAGTTCATGGGCGAGGTGGGGGAGCAGGATTGGCGGTGGTACTTGCATCAAGCGTGACCGGTTTTAGCGGGGTGGGCTTTCGACCTTTTTTTCACGTTGCGAAGGTTAAGCTGCGGATCAAGGTCGTTCACTACCGTTTCATTCACATGAGCCCGCGATGTCGCCACAACCTCCATCCTCCATCGAGACCGAATTCACCGAGCGCTATGACCGTGAGCATGCCAGGGGCTGTGGCGACCCGCGTCCGCCCAGGCTGTTGCAGCGCCTGTCGGCGTGGCGCGATGCGCGGTTGGTACGCCAGGCCCTGAAAGTGGCGGGCGAGCCAGGGCTTATCCTCGACCTGGCGTGCGGTTCCGGGCGCTTCTGGCCGGTGCTGGCCGAACACGTCAACCGTGTGATCCTGGCCTCGGACAACTCCCAGGCGATGCTCGATCACGCGCGCACCCATCACCCGGGTACGTTGCTCAAACGTGTCAAAACATTCCAGGGCTCGGCGTTTTCCATTGGCCTTTCGGCGAATGCGGTGGACTGCATTTTCTGCCTGGATTTGTTTCGCCATGTGCCCGGCAGCGATGCACGGCTCATGTTATTGCATGAGTTTCACCGCGTCAGTCGCGACACGGTGATTGTTGCCGTGAACGTGGGCACGCCGGTAGAGAGCGAGTTTCGCCAAGCCGGCTTCAAAATCCTCAATTACCAAGAGTTCCTGCCGGGCTCGCGGCGATGGTGCGTCTACGTTTTGCGTAAGAGAGGATAACGCCCGTTTGTCGGACTATTCTTCATCTCCTGTCGGAGTTTTCATGATGGCGTGTGCACTGCGGATGCTCGCAAGCCCCTTTCGCGATATATACTGCGCGCCATTCTTCAAGGGAGAGCCGTGTGGCCATCGATATTCACTGGATCTGCGACAACGATAGCCTCGGCCAGCATTGCGCCGAATGGCAGCAGTTGCCATTCGTCGCCCTCGACACCGAATTCATGCGGGTCGACACCTTTTACCCTATTGCCGGGCTGATCCAGATCGGTGATGGCGTGCGCGCTTACCTGATCGACCCCCTGACTATCGACAATTGGCAACCCTTGGCCGCCTTGCTGGAGAACCCGGCGGTGATCAAGGTGGTGCACGCCTGCAGCGAAGACCTGGAAGTGCTGTTGCGCCTGACTGGCAGCTTGCCAGTGCCGTTGTTCGACACCCAATTGGCGGCGGCGTACCTCAACCTCGGTTTCTCCATGGGCTACTCGCGCCTGGTGCAGGCGGTGTTGGATATCGAGCTGCCCAAGGGCGAAACCCGCTCCGACTGGCTGCAGCGGCCATTGTCAGAGACGCAGGTCAGCTACGCCGCCGAAGACGCGGTGCACCTGGCCGAGGTTTACACCCGCCTGCGCCCGCAACTGTCGGACGACAAATACGCGTGGGTATTGGAAGACGGCGCCGAACTGGTGGCCAACCTGCGCCGTGAGATCGACCCCTACGAGCTGTACCGCGACGCCAAGCTGGCGTGGAAATTGTCCCGTGCCCAACTCGCGGTGCTGCGTGAACTCTGCGCCTGGCGCGAGCAGCAGGCTCGTGCCCGCGACTTGCCGCGCAACCGCATCGTTCGCGAGCACTCGTTATGGCCCCTGGCCAAATCCCAGCCGGATAACCTCGCCGCCCTGGGCAAGATCGAAGACATGCACCCGCGTACGGTGCGCCAGGACGGCCAGTTCCTGCTGGACCTGATCAAACGCACTGCCAGCCTGCCCATGGACCAATGGCCGCCTGCCGTGGCAGAGCCGTTACCGGTGGACGCTGCAGCGTTGATCAAGCAACTGCGGGCCCTGGGCCAAACCTTCGCCGAGCGCCTGGACATGGCGCCGGAACTGATGCTGCGCAAGAAAACCCTCGAAGCCCTGGTTAAAAGTGGCTACCCCGATGGGCCTTACCAATTGCCAGACTCGCTGCGTGGCTGGCGCCGCGAGTTGATGGGCCAGGCGTTGCTCGACAGCCTGGCCAATGCCGGAGAACAGCCTTGAAACGTATTTGCTCCATCTACCGCAGCAAGAAAAAAGACGGCATGTACCTCTATGTGCTCAAAAGCGATGCCCTGGAGCGCGTGCCCGAGCCGTTGATGGAAGCCTTTGGCAAGGCGCATCACGCCTTTGACATGGTGCTGACGCCGGAGCGCAAGCTGTCGCGCGAAGACATCGCCGTGGTGCTGGAAAACCTCGACAAGCAGGGCTACCACCTGCAAATGCCGCCGGCCGAGGACGAGTACATCGAGCACTTGCCCGAAGAGCTGCTGCGCCGCAACGACCCGATGTGATCGACCAGTGCCCGCTTCAGGGCACAGCTTCAATGGAATCGTATTAGAGGACGGTGGCCGTAAGGATGCGGGCGGCCGTCTGCACTGTTTTTTCAAAGGTTTGAACCATGCGTGTTCTGATTGCTGAACAGGATCATCCGCTCTACGCCCAATTGCTCAGGGACGCCGCCCCAGACCTCGAAGTGCTGACCAGCGGCGACTCGGCCGAACTCTCGCGCCTGGCCGCCGACTGTCCGGTGTGGCTGGGCCAGCCCGATCTGTTGGCTAACCTGCTGCGCCAGGGCCATCATCCGCAATGGCTGCAATCGACCTGGGCGGGCATCACGCCACTGCTGGCCGATGGCTTGCCACGCGACTACCGGCTGACCCGCGCGGTAGGCATTTTTGGCCAGGTCATGGCCGAGTTTGTCCTCACCTACATGCTGGGCCACGAGCGTGAAGTGCTGGCGCGGTTGGTCAGCCAGGTGGAGCGCAAATGGGATAACCGCATGGGCCAGAGCCTGGCGGGGCGTAAGGCGCTGATCGTCGGCACCGGTGACATCGGCCAGCGCGTGGCTGAGTTTCTGCTGCCGTTCGGCGTGCAGTTGTATGGCATCGCCAGCCAGGCCCGCGAGCAGGCACCGTTTATCGAAGTGGCGGGGCTCGACCAGTTGGGCCGGCTGGTGGGGGAGGTGGATTACGTGATCAACCTGCTGCCCAACACGCCTGATACCCATGACCTGTACGACGCGGCGCTGTTCAAGCAATTCCAGCCCACCGGGTTGTTTATCAACGTCGGACGCGGCGTGGCGGTGGTGGACGCCGATCTGGTCGAGGCGCTCAAAGAAGGGCACCTGGCCGGCGCGGTGATCGACGTGTGCCGCCAGGAGCCCTTGCCGCAACGCCACCCGTTCTGGACGGCGTGGGGTTTGCTGTTGACCGGGCACAGCTCGGCCCCGACCTCGCCGCCAATGATGGTGGAGTTGTTTGTGCAGAACCTGCGGGCGTATCAGGCCAAGCAAGCGCTACGCGGGGAAGTGGATTTCGAGCGCGGGTACTGAAGAGCTTGCCCGATGGCCTCATGTAGGAGCGAGCTTGCTCGCGAAAAACTCACAGGCGCCGCGCTTATTCAGAAAGTGCGCGTCATCGTTGACGTTCTTCGCGAGCAAGCTCGCTCCTACAGAGGATGAGAGGGCGATGCTTAGAGACTGAAGTTCCCCTCGGACACCAGCTCGCTCAACGGCTTGCGCGGGCTCGGCATTTCGCGCCCTTGCAGGTACTCCGGCAAACTCGACTTGTCACCCAGCTTGCCCACCGCCACGGCCGCATGCAGCGCATAACCCTGGGGAATCTTCAGCTCCTTGCGGGTCAGTTCCTGGTCGAAACCGGCCATGCCGTGGGTGTGCCAGCCACTGAGGCTGGCTTGCAGCGCCAGGTGGCCCCAGGCCGAGCCGGTGTCGAAGGTGTGCCACAGCGCCGGGGTTTCTTCGGTAGCACCCGGGGCGATGAAGTCGGTTTTCGACGCGATGATGATCAGGGCCGACGCATGCTGCGCCCAATTGCGGTTGAATTCATTCAGCAGGCCCAGGAAGCGCTCCCAGTCCGGCGTGTCACGGCGCGCATACAGAAACCGCCACGGCTGCGAGTTGTAGGCCGAAGGCGCCCAGCGTGCTGCTTCGAAGAAACTCAGCAGCGTCTCCTGCGGGATGCTCTCGCCGGTAAAGGCGCGGGGCGACCAGCGCTCGGTGAATTGGGTGTGGATCGGATAATCGGCAACACGGGGGTTATTGCTCATGGACAGACCCTGATGAAAAAAACGGGATTCAAAACTACTGCGCCCACCCAGGCCTGACAAGTCTTGCAACACCGTCAGTCGTAAGCGCTTGGCCCCAACGGGCTTGGGCACTAGACTGGCGGCCTTTTCACCTTCCGATACTGATGCAGAGCCATGGCCGCCAAAGTCGAACCTTTCTGGATACGCAAAACCCTTGAGCACCTCGACCAAGAGGAGTGGGAGTCATTGTGCGACGGCTGTGGCCTGTGCTGCCTGCAAAAGCTTGAGGATGAGGACGACAACAGCGTCTATTACACGCGTATCGCCTGCAAACTGCTCGACCTGAAAACCTGCCAGTGCACTGATTACCCCAACCGCCGCGCCTCGGTGCCTGATTGCATTCAGCTCACACCGGGCCAGGCCGATCAGTTCAAATGGTTGCCGCCGACCTGCGGTTATCGCCTGGTCAGCGAGCGCAAGGACTTGCCGCTGTGGCATCACCTGGTCTGCGGCGACCGTGACGCGGTGCACCATGAACGCATTTCCCAGTCCGGGCGCATGCTCAGCGAAGGCAGCGTGCCCGAGGACGACTGGGAGGATTACCTGATTTTCCGCGCAGGCTGAATGAGGAGTGTGTATGAAGGTGGCCGCCAAGTGGGCAGCGGGCCTGGTCGTGCTGGCGCTGAGCGGGCCGGGCTGGTGCGCGAAGAAAGTCGACCTGGATTACCACATCAAGCTGTTGCCCCAAAGCCAGCAGGCGGAGGTGCGCGTCAGCCTGTCCCAGGGCGCGGCGGTGCGCAGCCTGAACTTCGACCTGGGCCGCGACGGTGACTACAGCGACTTCAAGGCCGATGGCCAGTGGCAAGTCACGGGCAACCGTGGCCTGTGGCAACCCAGCCCTGACAAGGCCAGCCTGACCTACCGGGTGCGCCTGGCCCATGCGCGCAAGCCCGGCGTGTATGACACACGCATCACGCCCGGCTGGGCGTTGCTGCGCGGCGAAGACCTGGTGCCGGCCGCACGTCTCGACCAGCAAGACGGCGTCGAGCTGGTCTCACGTCTGATGTTCGAACTGCCGACGGGTTGGAAGAGCGTCGAAACGGCCTGGCCGCGCATCGGCCAGAACAAATTCCGCATCGACAACGTGTCCCGCCTGTTCGACCGTCCCACCGGCTGGATGCTGGCGGGCAACCTCGGCAGCCGCCGCCTGCGCCTGGGTGAAACCGACGTCACCGTGGCCTCGCCCAAGGGCCAGGGCATGCGCCGCATGGACGTGCTGACGTTGCTGACGTTTGTCTGGCCCCAGGTGGAAGCCGCGTTCCCGCGCCATCCCGGCAAACTGTTGATTGTCGGTGCCAGTGACCCGATGCGGCGGGGCGCTTATTCGTTACGCGATTCGATCTACCTCAACAGCCGCACGCCGCTGGTGGGCGAAAATGGCAGCAGCCCGTTGCTGCGCGAAGTGGTGCAGGCCATCGGACGCTTCAATGACCACGACAGCAGCGACTGGATCAGCGAGGGCTTGGGCGAGTACTACGCGATTGAGCTGATGCGACGTGCCGGTGGCATCACCGATGAACGCTATGCGGCGATCCAGGCGCGGCTGACCAAAGAAGGCAAAGACGTCACCACTCTCAAAGGCGAGCACGTCAACGGCGCGAGGCTGTCGCGTTCGGTGGTGGTATTGCAGGAGCTGGACCGTGAGATCCGCGTGAAGACCCACAACAAACGCTCCCTGGACGATCTGGCGCAGGCGTTGATGCGGGTGAACAGCGTCAACACCAAAGAATTCGTGCAGTTGGCCGAGAGTGTGATCGGTGAGTCGTCGGTGGTACTGGACAGCAAACTGCTGCGCTGATCCAAACCCCTGTGCAATTCAAAATGTGGGAGGGGGCAAGCCCCCTCCCACATTTGAATCTCCAGCATGTCCAAGTCTCAGGTCAGGCTTTAGGTTTCACCGCCTTTTCAGCCGCCACTTCGGCCTTGGTCTTCAGGTTCTTCAACTCTTCACCGGCCCGTTCGATCTTGGTGCGCACGCTGTTCATTTCCTGGCGGCCCTGTTCCAGTTTGTCCTTGAGCGAACTGTGCCCGGTAAAGCCACGGGCCAGTGCCACGCCACCAATCGCCACCTGGATCAAGCCGAAAATCCCGCCGCGGCGCAAGCCTTTACCCACCATCATTACCCCGCCGGCCACCGAGCCGATGCGCTCCCAGCCATGCACGTTCTGGGTGGGTTGAGGCTTCAAGGGGGCGGCTTCGATGATAGGTCGCAAGGTTTTGCTGTCGCTCATGATCAGTCTCCAACAAGGGCAAGTGTTATTAGCTGACTGCGCGCATGTGCCGGATGTTCCCGCAATGTCAGTACTTGGGGCCCGAACGGGTGTTATTGCCCTTGGCCAGGCGGTCATAGAGCACCACGTTGACCGTGGCCGCCAGGTTCATGCAGCCGGTGGTGGGGATGTACACCACGTCCTCGCACCAGTCGCGGATCTCTTTGTCCAGGGAGCCGTCTTCGGGGCCGAAGATATACAGGGCCCGGTCGGGGTGGGTGTATTCAGGCAGCGGACGGGCGCCTTCGACCAGTTCCACGGCCACCGGAATGCAGCCCAGGGGCAGGATCTTTTTCAGGTCGTCGATGCCGATCAGCGGGATATCGTGGTGCACCTTCTTGGTGTCGGTGATGAAATCCCGGGCGCGCTCGTAACGCACGCCGGTGTAGAACACCGAGGCCACGCCGTAGCAGCCGGCGGCACGCATCACCGAGCCGACGTTTTCGGGGGATTTGGGGTTATACAGACCGATGCAGCTGTAGCGTTTATTGCCCACGGGGAAGGGTGCCTTGAGAAAAACGGCGATTATACGGCCTGGGGGGATGCAGTGCTTGGGCGATCGCATCGCGGGCAAGCCCGGCTCCCACGGGGAAATGCATTCCTACTGTGGAAGCTGGCTTGCCTGCGATGAGGCCGGAACAGGCAAAGAAGAACGTTAGTCTTCCTTCTTCATCAACCCCGCCAACGCCGCAAACGGGTTGTGCGTTGCCTTGGCAATGCTCGGGCTGCTGGTGGAGCCTTCGCCGAAGTATTGCTGGTCGGTGTAGCGCGAGTGTTCGTTGTCGTGGCAGTACAGGCACAGCAACTCCCAGTTGGAGCCGTCCTGGGGGTTGTCATCATGGTTGTGGTTGCGGTGGTGGACGGTCAGTTCACTCAAGCGCTTGCCGGAAAACTCACGGGCGCAGCGGCCACACACGTGGGGGTACATCTTCAAGGCTTTATCGCGGTAGCCCATTTCGCGGTCGCGCTGGGCATCGGCGAGGATGCGGTCCAGCTTGGCGGTGTGGGAGGGTGGGTTATTCGAGCTCATCATGGCTCCTGGCTATTATTGGGTGGTTCACGGACAAGGTTGATTCTAGCCGCTCCCACAGGGGATTGGCGCTATTGAATCAACCGTGATCAGCCCTTGAGCTTCTCTGCAATCCAGATGGTATGCCGCGTGCCCTTGTTGCCATGGGCAAACACTTGCACTTCCTCGGCCTTGAAACCGGCCTTGCGCAGTTTGTCACTGAACAGCTTGTCGGCGCTGGCCGACCACACCGCCAGCACACCCTTGGGCCGCAGGGCCTTGGCGCACGCGGCCAGGCCACTGGCCGAGTACAGCCAACTGTTAGCTTTTTGCGTGAGCCCCTCGGGGCCGTTGTCGACGTCGAGCATGATCGCATCAAAGCCTTGGGGCTCGGCCTGCAGTACCTTGGCCACGTCTTCCAGGCGGACCACGGTGCGCGGGTCCAGCAGCGGGCGTCCGGATTTCTCCCCCAGTGGCCCACGGTTCCATTCCACGACGCCGGGCACCAGTTCGGCCACCACCACTTCGGCGCTCTTGCCCAAATGCTTGAGCGCCGCGGCCAAGGTAAAGCCCATGCCCAGGCCGCCGATCAGCACCCGTGATCCTGGGCGTCCGGCCACTTTGCGGCAGGGAATCTCCGCCAAGGCATCTTCGGAGCCGTGCATGCGCGTGTTCATCAACTGGCCACCGTCACCGCCCTGGATCTTGATGACGAAGTCCTCGCCGTATTCGAACAGGCACAAGGCACCGCCGTTGTCGGGGATTGGGGTGGTGTCCAGCAGAACAAAACGTTTCATGGAAATCTCATTGGGAAGGGCATTCTTGCGCGGTTGGGAGTAGCCTTAGGGCATTCCGGTCAGGCCATGGAGCCATCGATGAAGTGCAGCATTCTAACGGTCATTGTGTTGAGCGCGCTCGCATTGGGTACCGCGCAGGCTCAGGAGTTACAAACCGTACCGGTCGCGCCCACGCCAACCCCAGGCGCGCCGGGCACGCCAACACCCACGTTGTACCCGCAAGTCACTCCGCCCGTTGCGCCCAAGACCCAGAATGGCTCGCCGCCGCTGGCGCCCATCGTGTTGCCGGCGCCGCCCAAGGACCAGACGGTCCCTGGCCTGCAGCAGAACGACAGCAAGCCGAAAACGCCGGGCGGTTAGACCAGACCGAGGGCCTTGAACACAAAGGCATATTCGAGGGCGACGTCACGTAAGCCCTGATAGCGCCCGCTCATGCCGCCATGGCCGGCACCCAGCTCGGTCTTGAGCAGCAGCAGGTTGTCGTCCGTCTTGATATCCCGCAGCTTGGCCACCCACTTGGCGGCTTCCCAGTACTGCACGCGGCTGTCGTTATAGCCGGCGATCACCAGCGTGGCCGGGTAAGCCTGGGCGCTGACGTTCTCGTACGGCGCGTAAGCCTTGATGCGCGCGTACACCTCGGGGTCCTCGGGGTTGCCCCACTCGTCGTACTCGGTGATGGTCAGCGGCAGTTCCGGGTCGAGCATGGTATTGAGCACATCGACGAACGGCACTTCGGCAATTGCCGCCTGGAACAATTCCGGACGCTGGTTGAGCACCGCGCCGATCAACAGGCCGCCGGCACTGCCGCCACTGATCGCCAGTTGCGGGGAGGTGGTCAGGCGCTCGGCAATCAAATGTTCGGCGCAGGCGATAAAGTCGCTGAAGGTGTTCTGCTTGTGTTCCTGCTTGCCGTTGCGATACCAGGCTTCCCCCAGCTCACCGCCGCCGCGCACATGGGCGATGGCAAACGCCACGCCACGGTCGAGCAAGCTCAGGCGCGCATGGGAGAACCACGGGTCCAGGCTTGAGCCGTAGGCACCGTAGCCATACAGGTACAGCGGCGTCGGCTTGCCGAGCTGGTCACGCTTGACCACCAGGCTGATGGGTACCTGAGTGCCGTCGGCGGAAGTGGCCCACAGGCGTTGGCTGACGTAATCGTCGGCGTTGAAGACGCCCAGTACCGGGGTTTCCTTGAGCACGACCTGTGCGCCTGTCGCCAGCTCAAGCTGGCGCACTTGGGCCGGGCGGTTCAAGGCCTCATAGCGCAGGCGGATCTTGTCGCTGGGGAACTCCAGGCTGTTCTGCACGTAGAGGCTGTAGGCGGCGTCAGGCAATTGCACCCGATAGGCCGGCACATCCTCAGGGTGCACTTCGATGACTGGCAGGCCACCGATGCGCAGGCTCAAGGTCATGGCGCTGGCGTTCAGGCTCACGCCGTCAAGCATGACCTCGTCGCTGTGGGGGATCAGGTTCTGCCAGTCGGCTTCGGTGGGCGGCGTGCCGGTGTCGGCGGCCACGTACAGCGCATGGTTGATGCCGTCGCGGTTGCTGCGGATAAACCAGGTCCACTGGCCATTGCGCTTGCCGTGGTCGACGTCGTATTCGTGGTCTTCGACCCGTGACGCCAGGCAGGTGAAGGCCAGGTGCGGTTGATCGGCGTCCAGCGCCCAGACTTCGCTGGTGGTCTTGCTGCCCAGGGCCAGCAACAGTTGGCGTTCGGAGCTTGAGCGGTAGCAATGCAGGAAGAAACGACCGTCGGGCTCGTGGAAGACTTCCTGCGCTGCGGTGCCGTCCAGGCGATAGCGATACAGCTTGTGCGGGCGATGGGTGTCGTCCAGTTCGCCGAAAAACAGCGTCAGGCTGTCATTGGCCCAGGTCATGCTGCCATCGCAGTTGTCGAACGCCAGTTCGCTGACCTTGTCGGTCGCCAATTCCTTCACGAACAGGGTGTAAATCTCTTCGCCGCTGGTATCGAGGCTGTAGGCCAGGCGTTGGTGATCGGGGCTGATGCTGAACGCGCCCAGGGAGAAAAAGCCGCCATTGGCCAACACGTTCGGGTCCAGCAACAGCTCTTCGCTGCTGGTGTCCACCTGGTTGCTGTCATCGGCCGGGCGGCGGCAGCGGTAGTGGCGGGCGTATTCGTCGCCGGCGGTGGTGCGGGTGTAATACAGATACGGGCCCCAAGGGGAGGGCAGGGACAGGTCGGTTTCCAGAATGCGGCCCTTGATCTCTTCGAACAGGGTCTCGCGCAACGCTTGCTGATCGGCCAGTTGGGCTTCCTGCCAGGCGTTTTCGGCCTTGAGGTAGTCGAGCACCTCAGGGTTGTCGCGTTCTTGCAGCCAAGCGTACGGGTCTGGGCCTGGGGCCTTGCGGGCAATCGGTGCGGTGGAAATAGGCATGGATAATTCCCTATCTGGCAGACGGTGGCAGGCATTGCAGCCGCGACACGCAAAAGCCGTTATCATAGCCGCCTGTTTGCCAACCTTGCCATGGACACCATGACCGAGAACGACTATCTGACCGCTTGGGGCCTTTACGCCTTCGCCGCTTTGGGCTGCCTGTTGGTGTGGTGGCGCATGACCCGCTGGATCTGGCGCTGGCTGCGCGAGCCCCTGCAATTGCTGATGGCGGTGTTGCTGCTCAGCCCGACCATTGTCGACCCGGTCAAGACCCAGTTTGCGCCGGCCGTGGCCATTACCGCCCTGGACCTGGTGCTCAAGGTCGGCAACAACGCCTGGCGCGCCATTTCCGACCTGTTCATGTACACGATGATCGTGTTTGCCCTGTACATCGTGTTTGTGCTGATCCGCTGGCCCATCGAGCGCGCCGCCAACGCTCGCCGTGAGCGCAAGGCGGCTGCGGATGCGGCCTTGGCCGCCGAGCCGGAAGAAGACGACGAACCGTTCCGTCGTCCGGCGCCTGCCGGTGGTATGCGGGTCGAACCGCGCCTTTAACGTTGTCTGCCCTGCAGCGAGAGCCCTGGCATGTGTGAATTATTGGGCATGAGTGCCAACGTCCCCACCGATATCGTGTTCAGCTTTACCGGGCTGATGCAGCGCGGTGGGCGCACTGGCCCGCACCGCGACGGCTGGGGCATTGCCTTCTATGAAGGCCGTGGCCTGCGCCTGTTCCAGGACCCGGCTGCCAGTAGCGAGTCGGAAGTCGCATTGCTGGTTCAGCGTTACCCCATCAAGAGCGAAGTGGTGATCGGCCATATCCGCCAGGCCAATGTGGGCAAGGTCAGCCTGGCCAATACTCATCCGTTCGTGCGCGAGCTGTGGGGGCGTAACTGGTGTTTTGCCCACAACGGCCAACTGGCGGACTTCAATCCCCGCGCCACCTTCTACCGCCCGGTGGGCGATACCGACAGCGAAGCGGCGTTCTGCGACTTGCTCAACCGTGTGCGCGAAGCCTTCCCCGAGCCGGTGGACATCGAACAGGTGCTGCCCGACCTGATCGCCGCCTGCGCCGAATACCGCAGCAAGGGCGTATTCAACTGCCTGCTCAGCGATGGCGACTGGCTGTTCTGCTATTGCTCGACCAAGCTGGCACAGATCACCCGGCGGGCGCCTTTTGGCCCGGCGCGCTTGAAAGATGTCGACGTGATCGTCGATTTTCAGGCCGAAACCACCCCCAATGATGTGGTAACGGTGATCGCCACCGAGCCGTTGACCGACAACGAAAACTGGACCCGCTACGAACCGGGCCAATGGAGCCTGTGGCGACGCGGTGAATGTGTCAGCCAGGGCGTTACCGAGTAAGGAATCGAGCATGTTGCTTAGCTATCTGCGGTTGGTGCTGTTTGCCGTTGGCTTGTTGGTCGGCGTGCAGGTGCCGGGGTTTATCAATGACTACGCCAAGCGCGTCGAAGCCCACTTGATCGAGGCCCAGACCGGCTTGCGCGGTTTCGAGTCCACGGCGCAGCAGTTTTTCAACGGTGATATGCAAGCCTTGGTGGCGCATTACCGCGCCAGCGATGACCCGGTATTCCAGAGCGACGCCAGCAGCCTGGGCGCTATGCTCGATCGCCAACTCGAGTTGGACAAGCAATACCAGGCCATGCAAGGCCCGTGGTACATCCGTGCCCTGCAAGTGGCGGTGGCTGCCGACCCGGATATCCGTTCGGAGACCTGGAATGGCTACAGCTACCAGATTCTGCTGACGCCTGAAGCCATGGGCTGGGGCCTGGGCGGGGCGATGCTGTTGTCGTTCGGCATCGAGTGCCTGTACCGCTTGATCGACTGGGTGGTGTTAGGCGGCCGGCGCCTGCGCCAGAGCCGGCCCATCGAAGAACGGGACCTCAAGGGCCTCTAACGACCCACTGATCGTTCCCACGCTCCGCGTGGGAATGCTTTTTCTGACGTTCCGCGTCGCGCTTGGAGGCGCAGAGCGCCCTAGGCTGCGTTCCCACGCAGAGCATGGGAACGATTAATCGGGTTTATGCAGTTGCATGCGTTCTGCACCGACTTGCTCGGCATAGCGGGCGACGACTTTCTGGCACAACCCCACAATTTCCTCCACCAACTCCACTCCTACGCGCCACGACACCACCACCTGCAAGTTCGGCAGGCGCTGGGCCATTGGCAGCATCACCAATTCCCCTCGCTCCAGCTCTTCGCTCACCAGCACCGGCGGCAGTGCGCCGATACCGAAGCCATCGCGCAGCAACCGGGTAATCGCTGACACCGAGTTCACGCAGTTCATGCGCGGTGCGGCCACGCCATTGGCCTGCATCAAACTCAACACGTCCTGATGCGGGTGAGAGTTTTTCGAGTAGGTGATGATGCGCTCCTGGGCCAGTTCGGCGAGGGAGGCGTAGTCGCGGTTGTAGATCGACTGGCTGGCCACGATCCAGGCCATGGGGTGGCTGGCCAGTTCCAGGCTGCGCACGGTTTCCAGGCGCAGCAGGTCGGTTTGCAGGATCAGGTCAAGGAAGCCTTTTTGCAACTGATCGCTGAGGTTCAGCGCGGTATCGGCGATCAACTCGATCTCTACCAGCGGGTACAGCTTCATCAGTTCAGCGACCAGCGGGCTCAGCCAGGTGTGGATCACCGTGTCCATCGCGCCGATCCGAATGCGCCCGACCTTGCTGCTGGTGGTCTCCAGGGACTGCTTCAAGCCCTGCATGGTCACCATCATCTGCTCTGCATAGTCGAGCACTTTCAAGCCTTCCGGCGTCAAGCTCACGCCACGCGAATCACGCAGGAACAGCTTCACCCCCAACTCGCTTTCCAGCACCGCAATGCGGCTGGAAATCGAGGCCTGGGTGGTGAACAGCTTCTCGGCCGTGAGCCGGAAGCTCTTGAGCCTGGCCACCCAGACGAAGGTTTCGAGGAACTTCAAATTCATGGGATCAACTTTTTCTTATGCATGAATCGGTTTTTATTAGTTGGACGTCGCACCGGGCAAGCGCCAAAAATCGAGCCGTTCCACGATAAGCGTCGTTGGGGTGCCAGGACAAGTTGCGAGTTCTGTGTAATAAATCCCACACTACAAAAAAACAAAACCTACAGGAGCGACCACCGTGAGCCGCCTGCTACTGAACTGCGACATCGGCGAAAGCTTTGGCAACTGGACCATGGGTCTGGACGCCGAAGTCATGCCGTTCATTGATTGCGCCAACGTGGCCTGCGGCTTCCATGCCGGCGACCCGAGCATCATGCGCAAGACCGTCAGCCTGGCGTTCAAGCACGGCGTACAAGTGGGCGCCCACCCGGCCTACCAGGACCTGCAAGGCTTCGGCCGGCGCTCCATGAATTACACGCCGCAGGAAATCCAGGACCTGTTGCACTACCAGATCGGCGCGCTGGATGGCATCTGCCGCGCTCAGGGCGGGCGCGTCAGCTATGTGAAACCCCATGGTGCGATGTACAACGACATGATGGCCAACCCCGCGCAGTTGCGTGCGGTGATCCAGGCCGTGGCCGCCTACGGCGACCTGCCGCTGATGCTGCTGGCCACCCGGGATAACCGCGCGGCCCAAGCGTTGGGTGATGAATACGGGGTGACGCTGTGGTTCGAAGCCTTTGCCGACCGTGCCTATGACAGCAACGGCCATCTGGTTTCCCGCCAGTTGCCCGGCGCGGTGCACCACGACAGCGAAACCATTGTGCAGCAGGCCTTGACCCTTTCCCGTGGCGAATCGCTGATTGCCAGCGACGGCAGCTCATTGGTACTCCAGGCCAATACCCTGTGTGTGCATGGCGACAACGCCAGCTCGGTGGCTGCCGTGCAGCGTATCCGCGAAGCGTTGAAAACAGCATGAACCCACGCATCGAAGTGGTGGCGATCGACTGCCTGATGGTGCGCCTGTTTGACGTGATCGCCGAGCCCAACATGCCGTGGATGCTCGCGGCTACCGAGCGCTTGCGCAATGGCTTTGGCTTGGCATTGGTGGACCTGGTGCCGTCCTACACCACCTTGATGGTGCATTACGATCTCACTGCGCTAACCCCGGCCCAGGCCCGGGCGCTGATTGACCAGGCCCTTACCGACCTGCAACCCCAGGCCCAGGGCAGCGGCCAATGCCATGTGTTGCCAGTGTGGTACGACCTGAGTGTCGGCCCGGAACTGACCTTGCTGTCCCAGCGCAGCGGGCTGGCCGTGGAGGAGGTGATCCGCCGCCACAGCGCCCACGAGTACCAGGTATTCGCCCTGGGCTTTGCCCCTGGGTTTGCCTTTATGGGGCTGGTGGACGAAGTGCTCGCCACCCCACGCCTCAACACGCCGCGCAAACGCGTGGCCGCTGGCAGTGTCGGTATCGCCGAACGGCAAACCGCTGCGTACCCGGTGGTGTCCCCGGGCGGCTGGAACCTGATCGGCCGCACCCCGGCCAAACTGTTCGACCGGGAGCGCGACGGCTACAGCCTGATGCAACCCGGCGACACGGTGCGCTTCGCCTCGGTCAGCCACGCCGAATTCATCCACTTGGGTGGCGACGACACGCCGCTGGAGGCGCAAGCATGAGCCGCTTGATCATCGAGGCCAGCACGCCACTGTGCCTGTTGCAGGACGCCGGTCGTTTTGGTGTACGCCACCTGGGCGTGACCCAGGGCGGCGCGCTGGATTGGGTGTCGATGTCCTGGGCCAACTGGCTTTTGGGCAATGCCCTGGATGCCCCGGTGGTGGAAATTACCCTGGGGGGCTTTACCGTACAGGCTGAGGATTATTGCCTGCTGGCCTTGGCCGGTGCGGACCTGGGCGCCTATGTCGATGAGCGGGCGATAAGCCCCGGTCGCAGTTTTATCCTGCAAAAGGGCCAGCGACTGCGCTTCACTCAGCCGTGCAATGGGGCACGCGCTTATCTGGCCGCGCCCGGTGGCTTTGATGCGCAGGCGGTACTGGGCAGTTGTGCCACGGTCGTGCGCGAAGCGTTGGGCGGGGTGGACGGTTGCGGCAAGGCACTGGCCCAAGGCGGGCGGTTGGCCTATTCCGGTACGGGCGGTGCAATGAAGGTGCTGGCCAACCCGGATGTGCAATCCGGTGCATCACTGGACGTGATCGTCGGCGCGCAGATAGGCCAGTTCAGCGGGCAGAGTTTGTTTGATGCCTTCAACGCCGAATGGTCTCTGGACAGCCGTGCCGACCGTATGGGCGTGCGTTTGCTCGGCACGCCGTTGCAGTATCAGGGGCCGTCGTTGATTTCCGAAGGGATACCGTTGGGCGCGATCCAGGTGCCCCCGGATGGGCAGCCGATTGTGTTGCTCAATGACCGGCAGACGATCGGTGGTTATCCGCGGTTGGGCGCGTTGACGCCTTTATCCTTGGCGCGGCTGGCGCAGTGTTTGCCGGGGGAGAAAGTCCGGTTGGCCCCGGTGGTGCAGGAAACAGCGCATCGGCAGCACATAGAGTATTTACGCAGGTTTTCAGCGTAAGTGGGTTTTAAAGATGAGTCCTACGACATTGCAGAATTTTGTCGTCTTTGCCCCAGCGCACAGCCATGCAAGCCTTGATTGGCTTATTCACTATCAGGCTTTGCTATGCGCTATTTGAAGATATATGCCCAGGATGTACTCGATAACGATATTCCGGATGTGGTCTATCTGGAGTTTTATGACACCGCCCAAACCCCCGCGCTTGTGCATCGGGCAACGGCATTTGATATTACTGACGATGGCCAGTTTGACTGGATTATTGCGGATGATCTCAATCAAGACGGCATTGTCGACAAGGTTGACCGGGAGATGGCACTGGAGTTTTCCCAGCTGTTTCTGGCTTTCCAGTGGTTCAGTCTCGATGAGCCCTTTGACAAATACCTGAAGGTGTTTGCCGGCGACTTCGATGACAACGGGATTCCTGATACGGTACGGCTGCACTTCCACCATGGCGAGGGAGACCCTCGAGATGAAACCATCGTCTATTCGGCGGCGGTATACAGCGACGGGAATGGTCAAGGGGCCAGTGTTTCGATCAATCAGGATGTGAACAACGACGGGAAAGTAGACCGCCAGGATTCTGAACTGATCAAACAGTTCGCTGCGCTCTTTCTCAGGTTTTCCTGGATCGACAACGAGCACTGCTGAGTGCCGTGCCTGTAGCCGTTAGCATCGGCTACAGGCCAGGGTTCACTTGGATAGAAAACGCATGCCCTCTTCAAGCCCGCGCAGCGTCAGCGGATACATTTGATCCTCCACCAACTCCCGCACAATCCCCGTCGACGCCGTATAGCCCCAGGTATCTTTCGGGTAAGGGTTAATCCAGATCAGCTTCTTGTACTTGGCCATGAAACGCTGCATCCACACATACCCGGGCTCCTCGTTCCAATGCTCGACGCTGCCACCGGCCTGGGTGATTTCATAGGGCGCCATGGCTGCATCGCCGATAAAAATCACTTTGTAGTCGGCGCCGTATTTGTGCAGCAGGTCTTGGGTGGAGGTGCGTTCGGAAGTACGGCGCTGGTTGTTCTTCCACACCGATTCGTACACGAAGTTGTGGAAGTAAAAATATTCCAGGTGCTTGAACTCGGTCTTGCACGCGGAGAACAGCTCCTCGCAGATCTTCACGTGGGCATCCATCGAGCCGCCGATGTCGAACAGCAGCAACAGCTTGATAGTGTTACGCCGTTCGGGGCGCATCTGGATATTCAGCAAGCCGGCATCGCGGGCGGTGTGGTCAATGGTGCCGTCGATATCCAGCTCTTCGGCCGCGCCCTGGCGCGCAAACTTGCGCAGGCGGCGCAGGGCGATCTTGATGTTGCGCGTGCCCAGTTCCACCTGGTCGTCGAGGTTCTTGTACTCGCGCTGGTCCCAGACTTTCACCGCCTTGCCCTGACGCTTGCCGGCGTCACCGACGCGAATGCCTTCGGGGTTGTAGCCGCCAGAACCAAAGGGGCTGGTGCCGCCGGTGCCGATCCACTTGTTGCCACCGGCGTGGCGTTCTTTCTGTTCTTCCAGGCGTTTCTTGAACTCCTCGATCAGCTTGTCGAGGCCACCCAGGGACTGGATCTGCGCGCGTTCCTCATCGCTCAAGGAACGTTCGAATTCCTTGCGTAGCCATTCTTCGGGGATCAGCGCCTGCAGGTGGTCGTCGAGCTTTTCCAGGCCGTTGAAATAGGCGCCGAAGGCCCGGTCGAACTTGTCGAAATGCCGCTCGTCCTTGACCAGGATCGCCCGGGCCAGGTAGTAGAACTCGTCCATGTCGGCGAAGGTCACGCGCTGTTTGAGCGCGTTGATCAGGTCGAGCAGCTCGCGCACCGACACCGGTACCTTGGCGGCACGCATTTCGTTGAACAGGTTGAGCAGCATCAGCGATTACCGCGACGGCTCATGAACGCCAGACGCTCCAGCAACTGCACGTCTTGCTCGTTCTTCACCAGGGCGCCAGCCAGGGGAGGGATGGCCTTGGTCGGGTCGCGCTCGCGTAGCACTGCTTCGCCAATATTGTCGGCCATCAGCAGCTTGAGCCAGTCGACCAGCTCGGAGGTGGAAGGTTTTTTCTTCAGGCCCGGCACCTTGCGCACATCGAAGAACACGTCCAGCGCTTCGCTGACCAGGTCTTTCTTGATGTCCGGGTAGTGCACGTCCACGATCTTTTGCAGGGTGGTGCGGTCGGGGAAGGCGATGTAGTGGAAGAAGCAGCGGCGCAGGAACGCGTCCGGCAGCTCTTTTTCGTTGTTGGAGGTAATGATGATGATCGGGCGCTTCTTGGCTTTGATGGTCTCGTCGATTTCGTAGACGTAGAACTCCATCTTGTCGAGTTCTTGCAGCAGGTCGTTGGGGAACTCGATGTCGGCCTTGTCGATTTCATCGATCAGCAGGATCACCCGCTCTTCGGACTCGAAGGCTTCCCAGAGTTTGCCCTTCTTCAGGTAGTTGCGCACGTCGTGGACCTTTTCCACGCCCAGTTGCGAGTCACGCAAGCGGCTCACTGCGTCGTACTCGTAGAGGCCCTGATGCGCCTTGGTGGTGGACTTGATGTGCCAGGTGATTAGCTTGGCGCCGAAGGATTCGGCCAGTTGCTCGGCAAGCATGGTCTTGCCGGTGCCCGGTTCGCCCTTGACCAGCAATGGCCGTTCCAGGGTGATGGCGGCGTTGACGGCCAGTTTCAGGTCATCGGTAGCCACATAGGCCTGGGTGCCTTCGAACTTCATCGGTCATTCCTCGAATTCATCAATGGCCTGACTATACCGCGCAGCCCCGGCGACTGTGAACGCAGACGGGGCATTCAGTCTCTGAATGGCGGGTCACATCAGCCCTGGCCCATGCAGGAAGTGTGGGAGCTGGCTTGCCTGCGATGACGGTGTATCAGTGACAGATGAGTTGGCTGACCCACCGCCATCGCAGGCAAGCCAGCTCCCACAGGGTTAATCAGCGCTGGGCTTGGGCTGTTCGTAACGAGCATTGAACGCCTGGATGAACCCATTGCGCAGAATCGCGATCACCGCAGAAAACGCACTGACATTTTGCTGATGCACGCTACCGCTCAGCTCCACACGGGTGGCGAACTGGTTTTTACGCTGGTTTTTCAGCACGGTTTCGCTGGCGCCCACCACGGCTTCCCAGATCGAACGGAAGATATTCTTGTCCTGGTTTTCAACGTCTTGTTGCCAGTCGAACACCTCCACATCACGCAGCAGTGGCTTGATGTAGCCGGTGAGCTGGCCATTTTCAGCCTGGGCTTCGATCACCACATCACCCGTGCCTGCCTTGAAGTCGAACTTGCCATAGGCCGATGCAAAGTCGTTCATGCGTTTGAGTTGCAGGTCGCGGGCGCGGAAGCGGAACTCGAACTCTTCGAAATCGCTCAGCGGGTCAAAGGTGGCGTTGGCTTCCAGGGGCGCCTGGCCTTGCAGCAGTGCCTTGCCTTCAAAGCGTGCATCGCGCTTGCCTTTGACATCCAGCACATTGGTCAGGTTATAGAAGCTGGCGTTGACCCCGGTGGCGTTGATGTTCACCTGGGGCTTGGAGCTGAAGTTATGGAAGGCGATCTCGCCGTCTTCGATGCGCACTTCATTGAGGGTAATCGGCAGCAGCTTGCGCAGTTGTTCCTGCCAATCGGTGCCTTTACCGGTCTGGGACGCCTGCTTGTTGGCCCCGCCATCGACGAAGTTGATCTGCGGGCGCACAAAATGCCCCTCGGCCACGACGGCGTGGTCGTACCAGAGTGAATGCCAGCTCACGGCGAACTCGATCAGCGGCGCCTTGACGAACGGTACCGGGACCTTGCCGTCCACCTTGACGATTTGCAGGCCGTTGATCCGGTAGGCGCCGCGCCATAGCGCCAGGTCCACATCGGCAATCTCGCCACGGTAATCGCCCATGTTGGCGAGTTTGTCGTTCAGGTAGTTGCGCACCAGGTAGGGCAGCGCGATGTGCACGGCAATCAGGACCAGCACCAGAGCGGCGATTGTCCCTAACGGCCAACTGTAGCGACGTTTCATTGGGCAGTTCTCCTAGCTTGTAGGGGATTGACTGTTCTGATCGTCGCAACGTTCCTCCTTCTGGACGCTTGGGAGCACGAGGCATACCCTTGGGGCCTTTCCCAAAGTCTCGACAACAGGAATCGTCATGAGCCGCATCTTCGCAGACAACGCGCACTCCATCGGTAATACGCCTCTGGTTCAGATCAACCGCATCGCACCGCGTGGCGTGACGATCCTGGCCAAGATCGAAGGGCGCAACCCGAGTTATTCGGTCAAGTGTCGCATTGGCGCCAGCATGGTCTGGGATGCAGAAAGCAGCGGCAAGCTCAAGCCGGGCATGACCATTGTCGAGCCGACTTCGGGCAACACCGGTATCGGCCTGGCGTTTGTCGCCGCCGCCCGTGGCTACAAATTGCTGCTGACCATGCCGTCGTCCATGAGCCTTGAGCGCCGTAAAGTGCTCAAGGCTCTGGGCGCCGAACTGGTGCTGACCGAGCCGGCCAAGGGCATGAAGGGCGCCATCGACAAGGCTGCCGAGATCGTCGCCAGCGCCCCGGCCACCTACTTTATGCCGGCCCAGTTCGATAACCCGGCAAACCCTGCGATCCACGAGAAAACCACCGGCCCGGAAATCTGGAACGACACCGATGGCGCCGTGGACGTGCTGGTGGCAGGCGTGGGGACCGGCGGCACGATCACCGGAGTATCACGCTATATCAAGAACACGGCGGGCAAGCCGATTCTGTCGGTGGCCGTGGAACCCATGGTTTCCCCGGTGATCACCCAGGCCTTGGCGGGTGAAGAGATCAAACCCAGCCCCCACAAGATCCAGGGTATCGGCGCCGGATTCGTGCCGAAAAACCTCGACCTGTCGATGGTCGACCGCGTGGAGCTGGCGACCGACGAGGAGTCCAAAGCCATGGCCCGACGCTTGATGCTGGAAGAAGGCATCTTGTGCGGGATCTCCTGTGGCGCCGCCATGGCCGCGGCCGTGCGCCTGGCCGAGAAGCCGGAGATGCAGGGCAAGACTATTGTGGTGATCTTGCCGGACTCCGGTGAGCGCTATCTGTCGAGCATGTTGTTCAGCGATTTGTTTACCGAGCAGGAAAACCAGGCCTGATCTTAAGGGCAACCCTGTGGCGAGGGAGCTTGCTCCCGCTGGGTTGCGCAGCGGCCCCATTATTCTGGGAGCGCTTCGCACTCCAGCGGGAGCAAGCTCCCTCGCCACAAGGTTGATGTATGTCACCCGGTCGGTCTGGGCCTTCTGCATAATGGCTCAAGTGTTTATCATGGCCGGCTGTTACGTCTGGTTTCCCATTGACGGAAATTTGCTGGCCAGGCGCTTATTTCCAGGAGTTGCTGCATGACCTTTTCTTTGGCCGCCAAACTGTCGGTGTTGCTGCTGTTCATCGGCAGCACGCTGTATGTGCACCTGCGTGGCAAGGCCCGTTTGCCGATGTTGCGTCAGTTCGTCAACCATTCGGCGCTGTTCGCCCCATATAACGCCCTGATGTACCTGTTTTCCGCGGTGCCGTCCAAGCCCTACCTGGACCGCAGCAAGTTCCCGGAACTGGATGTGCTCAAGGACAACTGGGAAGTGATCCGCGAAGAGGCCATGCACCTGTTCGACGAGGGCTACATCCGCGCCGCCGAAAAGAACAACGACGCCGGTTTCGGTTCGTTCTTCAAGAAGGGCTGGAAGCGTTTCTACCTCAAGTGGTACGACAAGCCGCTGCCATCGGCCGAGGCGCTGTGCCCCAAGACCGTGGCGTTGGTGAGCAGCATCCCTAACGTCAAGGGCGCGATGTTTGCGCTGTTGCCGGGCGGCAGTCACCTCAACCCGCACCGCGACCCGTTTGCCGGTTCCCTGCGTTATCACCTGGGGCTGTCCACGCCGAACTCCGACGACTGCCGTATCTTCGTCGACGGCCAGGTCTACGCCTGGCGCGACGGTGAAGACGTGATGTTCGATGAAACCTACGTGCACTGGGTGAAAAACGAAACCGAACAGACCCGTGTGATCCTGTTCTGCGACATCGAGCGGCCACTGAGCAACCGCGTGATGACCCGCATCAACCGCTGGGTCAGCAAGCAACTGGGCCGCGCAACCGCACCGCAGAACCTCGATGACGAGCGCGTGGGCGGCATCAACCAGGCGTACGCCTGGAGCAAGACCTTCAGCGACAAGTTCAGCGGCCAGGTCAAACAGTGGAAGCGCAAGCATCCCAAAGCCTACCGCATTGCGCGGCCGGTGCTGGCGGTGGTGGTGCTGGTGCTGCTCTGGAAGTGGCTGTTCGGCTAAACCGCACACCGTAAAAAGGCGCTGTATCGAAAGATACAGCGCCTTTTTCATGCCTGGAATGTGATCAAGACTGTGGGAGCTGGCTTGCCTGCGATGGCGGAGTATCAGCTATAAAAATGTTGGCTGACCCACCGCTTTCGCAGGCAAGCCAGCTCCCAACTTTGATCTGCGTTGCTCTTAAGACGCTATCAACTGGCGCAGCACGTAGTGCAGAATCCCACCGGCCTTGAAGTACTCCACTTCATTCAAGGTATCAATCCGGCACAGCACCTCAACCTTCTCGCTGCTGCCATCCTCCCGCGTGATCACCAGCGTCAGGTTCATTCGCGGCTCGATCTCGGCAGCTGTCAGTCCGAGGATATCGATCTTCTCCTTGCCGGTGAGCTTGAGTGTCTTGCGGTTCTGATCCAGCTTGAACTGCAACGGCAACACGCCCATGCCTACCAGGTTGGAGCGGTGGATACGCTCGAAGCTCTCGGCGATCACCGCCTTGACGCCCAGCAGGTTAGTGCCCTTGGCTGCCCAGTCGCGGCTGGAGCCGGTACCGTATTCCTGGCCAGCGATCACCACCAGCGGTGTGCCCGAGGCCTGGTACTTCATGGCGGCATCGTAGATCGCCATTTTCTCGCCCGTAGGGATATACAGCGTGTTACCGCCTTCTTCGCCGCCGAGCATTTCATTGCGGATACGGATATTGGCGAAGGTGCCGCGCATCATCACTTCATGGTTGCCCCGGCGTGAGCCGTAGGAGTTGAAGTCACGCGGCTCCACGCCCTGTTCGCGCAGGTAGCGCCCGGCCGGGCTGTCGGCCTTGATATTGCCGGCAGGGGAGATGTGGTCGGTGGTTACCGAGTCCCCCAGCAGGGCCAGCACGTTGGCGCCCTTGACGTCCTCGATCACCGGCAGCGGGCCAGCAATGTCGTCGAAGAACGGCGGGTGCTGGATGTAGGTGGAATCCTGCTGCCATACGTAGGTGGCTGCCTGCGGTACTTCAATGGCTTGCCATTGCTCGTCGCCGGCAAACACTTCGGCATATTCCTTGTGGAACATGCTGGTGCTGACTTGGGCCACCGCTTCGGCGATTTCCTGGCTGCTGGGCCAGATGTCCTTGAGGTACACCGGATTACCCTGCTGGTCATTGCCCAGCGGCTCGCTGCTGATGTCGATGCGCACGGTACCGGCCAGCGCGTAGGCGACGACCAGGGGTGGCGAGGCCAGCCAATTGGTTTTCACCAGTGGGTGCACGCGGCCTTCGAAGTTACGGTTGCCGGACAGCACCGAGGCCACGGTGAGGTCGGCCTTCTGGATGGCTTTTTCGATCGGCTCGGGCAGGGGCCCGGAGTTGCCGATACAGGTGGTGCAGCCGTAGCCCACCAGGTCGAAGCCAAGCTTGTCCAGGTACTGGGTGAGGCCCGCAGCCTTGTAGTAGTCGGTGACCACTTTGGAGCCCGGCGCCAGGGAGCTTTTCACCCAGGGCTTGCGGGTCAGGCCTTTTTCCACGGCTTTTTTCGCCACCAGCCCGGCCGCCATCATCACGCTGGGGTTGGAAGTGTTGGTGCAGGAGGTAATCGCGGCGATCACCACCGCGCCGTTTTTCAGGCGATAGGTGTTACCTTCGTATTCATAATCCGCCTCGCCGACCAGGTCGGCATTGCCCACGGCAACGCCGCCTCCGCCTTCGCTTTCCAGGCGGCCTTCTTCTTTGCTGGTGGGCTTGAATTGCAGGTCGAGAAAATCGCTGAACGCTTGGCCTACATTCGGCAGGGCGACGCGGTCCTGGGGGCGTTTGGGCCCGGCAAGGCTGGCCTCGACAGTGCCCATGTCCAGGGCCAGGGTATCGGTGAAGACCGGCTCCTGGCCGGCGTTGCGCCACAGGCCCTGGGCCTTGGTATAGGCTTCCACCAGCTTGACCGTCTCAGCCGGGCGGCCGGACAGGCGCAGGTAGTCCAGGGTCACCTCATCCACCGGGAAAAAGCCACAGGTCGCGCCATATTCCGGTGCCATGTTGGCGATGGTCGCGCGGTCGGCCAGGGGCAAATCGGCCAGCCCGTCGCCGTAGAACTCCACGAACTTGCCCACCACGCCTTTCTTGCGCAGCATTTGCGTGACGGTCAGCACCAGGTCGGTGGCGGTAATGCCTTCCTTGAGCTTGCCGGTGAGCTTGAAGCCGATCACTTCCGGGATCAGCATCGACACCGGCTGGCCAAGCATCGCCGCCTCGGCTTCGATCCCGCCCACGCCCCAGCCCAATACGCCGAGGCCGTTGATCATGGTGGTGTGGGAGTCGGTGCCGACCAGGGTGTCGGGGAAGGCGTAGGTGCGGCCGTCTTCCTCTTTGGTCCACACGGTGCGGCCCAGGTATTCGAGGTTGACCTGGTGGCAGATGCCGGTGCCCGGCGGTACCACGCTGAAGTTGTCGAAGGCGCTCTGGCCCCAGCGCAGGAAGGCGTAGCGTTCGCCGTTGCGCTGCATCTCGATATCGACGTTCTGCTCGAAGGCGCTGGTGCTGCCAAACTTGTCGACCATCACCGAGTGGTCAATCACCAGATCCACCGGTGACAGCGGGTTGATGCGCTGTGGGTCACCCCCGGCCTTGGCCACGGCAGCGCGCATGGCGGCCAGGTCGACCACGGCGGGTACCCCGGTAAAGTCTTGCATCAGCACGCGAGCGGGGCGGTACTGGATCTCGCGGTCGGACTGGCGTTCTTTGAGCCAGGCGGCGATGGCCTTGAGGTCGGTGCCGGTGACGGTCTTGGCGTCTTCCCAGCGCAGCAGGTTTTCCAGCAGCACCTTGAGGGACATCGGCAGCTTGTCCAGGTCACCCAGGCTCTTGGCGGCTTCGGGCAGGCTGAAGTAGTGGTAGGTTTTGCTGTCTATTTGCAGTGTCTTAAGGGTTCTCAGGCTATCAAGGGATGACATTACATGACTCCTTATGGTCCGCACGGCTACGGACCTGACGGGACGAACAGAGCTATCACGTTAGCGCTGTTTTCATTAGCAGGCTAATAACTGGACTCTATCGCTGAGTCCAAGGTTCCGAACTCGGCTATCATGCGCGCGTTTTCATGACAGGTATTGCGATAGCGCAACGCCGGTTGATTCACCAGGAGATTCAATGAACACCCTTTTTATGCACTGCCGCCCGGGTTTTGAAGGCGAAGTCTGTTCCGAGATCGCGGAGCACGCTGCGCGCCTGAACGTTTCCGGCTACGCCAAGGCCAAGACCGGCAGCGCCTGCGCCGAATTTGTCTGCACCGAAGAAGACGGCGCCCAGCGCCTGATGCACGGCCAGCGCTTTGCCGAGCTGATCTTCCCCAGGCAGTGGGCGCGCGGGGTGTTTATCGACCTGCCGGAAACCGACCGCATCAGCGTGATCCTCGCCCACCTGCGCGAGTTTCCGCTGTGCGGCAGCTTGTGGCTGGAGATGGTCGACACCAATGACGGCAAGGAACTGTCGAACTTCTGCAAGAAATTCGAAGTGCACCTGCGCAAAGCCCTGCTTAACGCCGGCAAGCTGGTGGACGACCCAAGCAAGCCGCGCCTGCTGCTGACCTTCAAGAGCGGCCGCGAAGTGTTCATGGGCCTGGCCGAGTCGAACAACTCGGCGATGTGGCCCATGGGCATCCCGCGCCTCAAGTTCCCGCGTGATGCGCCCAGCCGCTCGACCCTCAAGCTGGAAGAGGCCTGGCACCACTTCATCCCCCGTGACCAGTGGGACGAACGCCTGCACGGCGACATGACCGGCGTCGACCTCGGCGCAGCACCGGGCGGCTGGACCTGGCAACTGGTCAACCGTGGCATGCTGGTGACCGCCATCGACAACGGCCCCATGGCCGAAAGCCTGATGGACACCGGCCTGGTGCAACACCTGATGGCCGACGGCTTCACCTTCGTGCCCAAGCAGCCGGTGGACTGGATGGTCTGCGATATCGTCGAGAAACCTGCGCGCAACGCGGCACTCTTGGAAACCTGGATTGGCGAAGGGCATTGCCGCGAGGCGGTGGTGAACCTGAAGTTGCCGATGAAGCAGCGTTACGCCGAGGTGAAGCGCCTGCTGGAGCGCATCGAAGAGGGCTTCAAGGCGCGCGGCATTCGTGTGGAGATCGGCTGCAAGCAGCTCTACCACGACCGCGAAGAAGTGACCTGTCACCTGCGCCGCCTGGTAGACGTAAAGAAATCCAAAGGCCGCTGATATTAAATGTGGGAGCTGGGTTGCCTGTGAAAGCGGTATAACAGTCGAAGTTTATGTTGAATGTGCCCCCGTCATCGCGGGCAAGCCCGCTCCCACATTGTTGAGCGGTGCCAGTTTTAGGAGTGAAGTATGAGTCTTGAACAGCCTGTCGACGGCACCCTCGACGCCACCGGCCTCAACTGCCCGGAACCTGTGATGATGCTGCACCAGCACATCCGCGACCTGCCGGCGGGCGGCCTGCTCAAGGTCATCGCGACCGACCCGTCGACCCGTCGCGATATCCCCAAGTTCTGCGTGTTTCTCGACCATGAACTGGTGCGTCAGCAGGAAGATGCTGGCACCTACCTGTACTGGATCCGCAAGAAAGCCGATTAAGCCTGCGCCTTTTCGGCCCGAATGCGTCGGCGTGCACTGCGCGCCAGGCGCACCACCAACATCCCCGCCGCACAGCTCAAGCCCACGATCAGCCCTTGCCATAAACCGCTCGGGCCGCTGGGCTCGCCGAGCCAGTTTGTCAGGCCCAGGGCGTAACCTACCGGCAGGCCCACGCCCCAATAGGCGAACAAGGTCAGCACCATGGTCACCCGGGTGTCCTGGTAGCCGCGCAATGCGCCGGCGGCGGTGACCTGGATCGAGTCAGAGAACTGGAACAGCGCCGAGAACACGATCAGCATCGACGCCAGGTGGATCACTACCGGGTCGGGGGTGTAGATCGCTGCAATCTGCTCGCGAAACAACAGCATCAAGCTGCAGGAAAAGCAGGCATACGCCAGTGCGGTGCCCATGCCGACGCCGGCGGCGAAGCGTGCTTCCCGAGGTTCGCCGCGCCCCAGCGCCTGGCCGACGCGCACGGTGACGGCCATGCTCAGGGAATAGGGGATCATGAACACCAGGGAGCTGACGTTCAGCGCGATCTGGTGACCGGAGACCACCGTGGCGCCCAGGCTGCCGATCAACAAGGCGATCACCGCAAAAATACTCGATTCGGCAAAGATCGCCACGCCTATCGGCAGGCCAATGCCCAACACGCGCTTGATCACCGCCCACTGCGGCCAGTCGAAGCGCTTGAACAATTCGCTGCTTTGATAGGCCGCGCCCCAGCGCGTCCAGATGGCCAGTCCGATCATCATCACCCACATCGCAATCGCGGTAGCCCAGCCACAACCCACGCCGCCCATGGCCGGTACGCCCAAGTGGCCGTAGATGAAGATGTAGTTCAGCGGAATATTCAGCGCCAAGCCGCACAAGCCCATGACCATGCTCGGCCGTGTGCGGCCCAGGCCGTCACTGAAACAGCGAAACACGTAGTACAACGCCACCGCCGGCATACCGGCGGCGATGCCGTGCAGGTAGCCCATGGACGGCTCGATCAAGTCGGGTTCGACCTTCATCGCATGCAGGATCGGCTCGGCGCATAGCAACAACAGCGCCCCTGCGATGCCAACCACGACGGCCAGCCACAATGACTGACGCACCAAGGGCCCGATCTCGCTGAACTGGCCCGCACCGTAGCGCTGGGCGACTTTCGGCGTGGTGGCAAGCAGAGTGCCGGTCATCAACAGGTACACCGGGATCCAGATCGAATTACCCAGGCCCACCGCCGCCAGGTCCTGCGGGCTCACGCGCCCGGCCATCACCGCGTCGACGAAGCTCATCGCGGTGGTGGCCAGTTGGCCGATCATGATCGGCAAGGCCAGCGTCAGCAGGCCGCGCACTTCCCGGCTGATGCGGGCGGGGCGGGAGAGGGTAGCGGTGGCAGTGTTCACGTACAGGTGTCCAATAGAAAGGCAGTCGCAAGGACGGCGGATTCTACGCGTTGACGCAGCGGTCAGGAAAAAACCTGTGTTAGGGATTTGTAAGCGATGCGCCCGGGCCAGCGCTGACCCCTGTGGGAGCTGGCTTGCCTGCGATGCGGGCACCTCGGTCCATCAGGCAAACCGGGTCGATGCAATCGCAGGCAAGCCAGCTCCTACACAGGATCTTCTGTACACTGCCAATCCGCCAAAGGAGCCTGCCATGCTGATTGTTGCCGACGAAAATATCCCGCTGCTCGATGCATTCTTCGAAGGGTTTGGCGAGATTCGCCGCGTGCCCGGCCGTTCCATCGACCGCGCCACCGTCGAGCAGGCCGATGTACTGCTGGTGCGCTCGGTGACCAACGTCAACCGTGCCTTGCTTGAGGGCAGTAACGTGCGCTTTGTCGGCACCTGCACCATCGGCACCGACCACCTGGACCTCGACTACTTCAAGCAAGCGGGTATCCAGTGGTCCAGCGCGCCCGGCTGCAATGCGCGTGGGGTGGTGGACTACGTGCTTGGCAGCTTGCAGACCCTGGCTGAAATCGAAGGCGCTGACCTCAAGCAGCGCACCTACGGCATTGTCGGCGCGGGTGAAGTCGGCGGGCGTTTGGTCAAGGTGCTCAAGGGCCTGGGTTGGAATGTGTTGGTGTGCGATCCGCCGCGCCAGATTACCGAGGGCAGTGATTACGTCAGCCTGCAGCAGATCATCGAGCAATGTGACGTGATCAGCTTGCATACGCCGCTGATCAAGTCCGGCAACGGTTCTACCTGGCACCTGCTTGATCGCCAGCGCCTGGAACAGCTCAAGCCGGGCACATGGCTGATCAATGCCAGCCGGGGTGCGGTGGTGGATAACGCGGCCCTGCGCGAGGTGTTGCTGGCGCGCGAAGACCTGCAAGCGGTGCTGGACGTGTGGGAAGGCGAGCCCGAGGTGGACGTCGACCTGGCTGACCTGTGCGTGCTGGCCACGCCCCATATCGCCGGTTACAGCCTTGATGGCAAGCAGCGTGGCACTGCGCAGATTTACCAGGCGCTGTGCGCGCACCTGGGCCATGAACCGAGTATTCGACTGAGTGATTTGCTGCCGGCCCCCTGGCTGGCCGAGATGCACCTGCATCCTGAGACTGACCCGGCCTGGGCGCTGGCGACCTTGTGCCGCAGTGTGTACGACCCACGCGGTGACGACGCGGATTTCCGTCGCAGCCTGGTGGGTACCGTGCAGGAGCAGCGCCAGGCCTTCGACCTGCTGCGCAAGCATTACCCGGAACGTCGCGAGATCGATGGCTTGAAGGTGCGCATCAAGGGGGAGTCGGCGGTGCTGTCACAGATCGTGACTGCTCTGGGTGCCGAACACCTATAACTGTAGGAGCGAGCTTGCTCGCGAAAAACGTCAACGATAACGCAGCGTTTCTGATTTAACGCGGCGCCCGCATGTTTTTCGCGAGCAAGCTCGCTCCTACAGGGGGCACAAAAAACCCGGCCACCTGGGCCGGGTTTGAAAGAGCGTGGGCGCTTCAGCCTTGCTGGGCAGGCTTGACCAGTCGCTGTTCCAGCTCGCTGCAGGCTTGCTGGATCATGTCCTCGGTAATCGGCACTTCGCGCCCATTGGAGTCAATGAATGAGCAGCGTAGATTGGCTTGATGCTCAATGCGGATTACTTCCACTTTGTCGGTGCTGCTAGTCTGCAAGGTCATGGCCTGTCTCCTCATCAGGTTGTGTACCTACTTTAATTCCCCCACATGAACGCGCTGTTACAACTCCTTACACGCTCGTCGGTTCGAACACCCAGTCCACCAGAAACCGGTACATATTTCCAGATGAGTCTTAGACCGATAGCCTCTAGGGGCCTGCATCGGTGGGCATAATTAACCTGACTCATTGTTATTTGTGCAAGTTCCCCCAATGTTGATGGATAGACTCTCCATTGGTGATCCTTCCATGTTCTCAATCCGTCAACGCCGTGCGATTCGCCTGGCCAGCCGCTTTATCGCGCCCTACCGCTGGCAGGCGCTTGGCGCACTGTTGGCGCTGATCGTCACCGCTGGCATCACCTTGTCCATGGGGCAGGGCATACGCCTGTTGGTGGACCAGGGCTTCATGACCCAGTCGCCGCATCTGCTCAACCAGTCTATAGGCCTGTTCATGCTGCTGGTGCTCGGCCTGGCCGTGGGCACCTTCACGCGGTTTTACCTGGTGTCGTGGATTGGCGAGCGGGTGGTGGCCGATATTCGCCGGCAGGTGTTCAATCACCTGATCTACCTGCACCCCGGCTTTTACGAGAACAACCGCAGCTCGGAAATCCAGTCGCGGCTGACCACCGATACCACCTTGCTGCAATCGGTGATCGGCTCATCACTGTCGCTGTTTCTGCGCAACGCCCTGATGGTGATCGGCGGCATCGTGTTGCTGTTTATCACTAACCCCAAGCTCACCAGCATCGTGGTGGTGGCGTTGCCGCTGGTGCTGGCGCCGATTCTGATCTTCGGGCGCAGGGTGCGCAGTCTGTCGCGTTTGAGCCAGGACCGTATCGCGGACGTCGGCAGCTATGTCGCCGAGACGCTGGGCCAGATCAAGACCGTGCAGGCCTATAACCATCAGGTGCAGGACGAACAGCGCTTCGCCGTTACCGTCGAGGACGCCTTTGTCACGGCACGTAAACGCATCTTGCAGCGTTCCTGGCTGATCACCCTGGTGATCATGCTGGTGCTCGGCGCGGTAGGCGTGATGCTGTGGGTGGGCGGCATGGACGTGATCAGCGGACGCATTTCCGGCGGTGAGCTGGCGGCGTTCGTGTTCTACAGCCTGATTGTCGGCAGCGCCGTCGGCACCCTGAGCGAAGTGCTTGGCGAGTTGCAGCGTGCCGCCGGGGCAGCCGAGCGTATCGGTGAGCTGTTGCAGTCAGGCAACGAGATCCAGGCGCCGACCACAGGCGGCGTACGTTTGCCGGAACGCGTCAGTGGCCGCATGGAACTGCAGGACCTACGCTTTTCCTATCCTTCGCGACCGGACAGCTACGCCATCGACGGCTTGAACCTGACCATCAACCCGGGCGAAACCCTGGCGTTGGTAGGGCCGTCCGGTGCGGGCAAGTCGACGATTTTCGATATGCTGCTGCGCTTCTACGACCCCCAGCAAGGCCGCATCCTGCTCGAAGGCCAGCCGCTGACCGAGCTTGACCCGTTAGACCTGCGGCGCCACTTCGCTCTGGTGTCCCAGAGCCCGGCGTTGTTCTTCGGCAGCGTCGAGGACAATATCCGCTACGGCAACCCCTCTGCCACCATCGCCCAGGTAGAAGCCGCCGCCCGAATCGCCCACGCCCACGACTTCATCCTGAAAATGCCCGACGGCTACCAGACCCATTTAGGTGAAAGTGGCCAGGGCCTCTCCGGCGGCCAGCGCCAACGCCTGGCCATCGCGCGCGCCTTGCTGGTCGACGCGCCGATCCTGCTGCTGGACGAAGCCACCAGCGCCCTCGATGCCCAGAGTGAACACCTTATCCAGCAAGCGCTGCCGCAGCTGATGCAGGGGCGCACCACGCTGGTGATCGCCCACCGTTTGGCCACGGTGAAGAATGCCGACCGCATTGCGGTGATGGACCAGGGAAAGCTGGTGGCGGTGGGCACGCATCAGCAGTTGACTGCGAGCAATCCGCTGTATGCGCGGTTGGCGGCGTTGCAGTTCAGTGATGGAGATGAACAGGTGAATCAGCGCCCATAAAAAATGCCCGCATCTTTCGATGCGGGCAATGAAACCTCTGTAGGAGCGAGCTTGCTCGCGAAAAACTCACAGGCGCCGAGTTTATCCAGGAAGCACGCGTTAGCGTTGACGTTCTTCGCGAGCAAGCTCGCTCCTACTGGTCGTCGAAGTACCGCTCATGCCAATCCACCAAAGGCTGTGGTGAGTTGAGCTTCTGCCCGTAGATCACCGAATAAGACAGCACGTTCTGCACATACTGGCGGGTTTCGTCGAAGGGGATGCTTTCCACCCATACGTCGAAACTCAGGTGGTCTGCGCCGCGCAGCCATTGGCGCACGCGGCCTGGGCCGGCGTTGTAGGCAGCGGAGGCGAGCACGCGGTTGCCGTTGAACTGGCTGTGAACCTGGCTCAGGTAAGCAGCGCCGAGCTGGATGTTTTTATCCGGGTCCAGCACCTGGGCCGGGGAGGCCAGGGGGATGCTGAACTTGCGTGCGGTTTCCTTGGCGGTGCCGGGCATCAGTTGCATCAGGCCGCTGGCGCCGACGCCGGAGCGGGCATCGTCCATGAACGCGCTTTCCTGGCGGGTGATGGCAAAGATCCAGCTGGAGTGCAGGCCACGTACCTTGGCTTCGCGCACCAGGGTGTCGCGGTGGGCCATCGGGAAGCGGATGTCCAGATCGTCCCAGTACTGCGCCTGGCTGATGGTGCGGATGGCCGGAAAGTACCACTTCATGTCGTAGGCCAACTTGGCCTGGGCGACCATCTCGTCACGGTTGAAATGACGACTGACGTGGTACCACTCACGGCGACCGTCGACGATCTGGCCACGGGCGTAGAATTCCAGGGCACGCCGCACCCCAGGGGTATTGCGCACCTTGTTGACCAGCGCCTGGCTCATCACCAGCGGCTTGTTGTTCAACTGGTAAGGAGATTTGGAGCGGTCAGCGGCGAGGAAACCGTAGAAGTCCCGCTCCTTGGCCACGTTTTTGTACAGGACCAAGGCTTGCGGGTTCTTCGGCTCGGCCAGCTCCAGGCTGCGTGCCTGCCAGTAGCGCCAACGGTTGGTGGTGGCCAGGTCCTGTGGGAGTTTGCGGGTCAACTGGTAGGCGTCTTCCCAGCGCGCCAGGCGCAACAGCAGGCGCAGACGCCACTCTGAAACCGTATTGTCGCGCAACTCGGGGTCGTACTTGGTCATGACCTCCAGCGCGCGCGGGTCGAAGCGCTTGGCCAGGGTCAAGCCGATCTCGCGGGCAATCGACACCTTTTCGTCACGGGAGAAGTGCATGCTGCTGGCGTAGCCATCGAGCAGCGACATGGCTTTGTCCGGATCCTGGCGCGCCAGGCGACGCAGGCCCAGGCCCACGGCGTCAGACATGGCCTCGGTGGCCGGCTGGAAGCGTGACGGGTCGCTGAGCATGTCTGGCTTCTGTGCCACATCCACCATCAGGCGGCCCTGGGCGCCAAGGGTCGGCAGGGTTTTCACCAGGCTGTTGGCCAGCGCGTAATTACGCGCTTCGGCGGCGAGCTTGGCGCGGTCCCAGATCTTCTGCTCGGTGAGTTGGCCGGCAGCGGCCCATTGGCCAAACGTGACGTCACAGGCGGCTGGCTGGGATTTGCCGGTCATCCACAGTTTTTCGGCGGTCTTGTAGCCTTCGGCCTTCAGGTTGTGGCTGAGCTGGTATTGGCCATGCAGGCAGTCCAGCTCGACGAAATTGAGCTTGGTGTCGTAGTACTTTTCAAAAGTCTGCCAATCGCCGCGTTCGGCCAGCCAGCGCAGCCAACGCAGTTTCATCCAGTTGGCCTGGGGCAGGTCGCCGTGTTTGGCGAGGAATTGTTCGATTTCCTCGTTACTTGCGGTTTTCAGGCGCGCGGTCAGTTCGTCATAGGCCAGATAGGGCGTGAGCGGGTAGTCGGCCAGGGCCTGGCTGTATTGCATGTAAGGGCCGGTGTCGCCCTTGGCCAGGGCGCGTTTGGCTTGATCGTAATACTGGCGTTGAGTGGTGAGATCCACCGCCTGGGCGGATTGAACGGCAGTGGCGGAAAGGAGCAGACAAGACAAAAAGTTGAAAAGGCGACTGCGCATGAGACGTCCGTGCAGAGAAATCACGACTAGCACCGGCACCGCCGACACTGATTGCCCCTAGCTTAGCCTTTTGCCAGCGGCCCGCGAAAGCTTTGCCGGCTGGTTCGTTCAAGTTCGCCGGAAATGTCCTACAGAGCGTGTCTATACAGAAAATCCCGACCGCATCCCACCTTCAACTCAGGTAGAATGCGCGCCCAGTTTTTGGAGAAGCGTATGACCCTGCTCAAATTCAGCGATGTGTCCCTTGCTTTCGGCGCCATGCCGTTGTTGGACAAGGTGTCCTGGCAGATCGCCCGTGGTGAGCGGGTGTGCATCATCGGCCGCAACGGCACCGGCAAGTCCAGCATGATGAAGCTGGTAAAAGGCGACCAGAAGCCCGATGACGGCTCTGTCTGGCGTGCCCCGGGCCTCAAGATCGGCGAATTGCCGCAAGAATTGCCGGTGGCCGACGGACGGACAGTGTTCGACGTGGTAGCCGAAGGCCTGGACGGCGTAGGCGAGTTGCTCGCGCAATACCATCACCTGGCACAGAACTGCGTCACCGAAGAAGACCTGGACAAACTGATGCACGTCCAGCAAGACCTCGAAGCCCGTGATGGCTGGCGCTTGCAGCAACTGGTGGACAGTACCCTGAGCCGACTGCAACTGCCGGCCGACAAGACCCTCGCCGAATTGTCCGGTGGCTGGCGTCGTCGCGTGCTGCTGGCCCAGGCCCTGGTGTCCGAGCCGGACCTGCTGCTGCTCGACGAACCGACCAACCACCTGGACATCGGCGCCATCGCCTGGCTTGAAGAGGCCATCAAGGACTTCCAGGGCGCCGTCCTGTTTATCACGCACGACCGTGCATTCCTGCAGAGCCTGGCCACGCGCATCCTCGAGCTGGACCGTGGCGGCCTGATCGACTGGAACGGCGACTACGCCAGCTTCCTGGTGCACAAGGAAGCCGCCCTGGCGGCCGAAGAAACCGCCAACGCGCTGTTCGACAAGAAGCTGGCCCAGGAAGAAGTCTGGATCCGCCAGGGCATCAAGGCCCGTCGCACCCGTAACGAAGGCCGCGTGCGTGCCTTGAAAGCCTTGCGCGTCGAGCGCAGTGAGCGCCGCGAGCGTACCGGCAAGGCCAATATCCAGCTCGATACTGCCGACAAGTCGGGCAAGCAAGTGATGGTGCTGGAGAACGTCAGCTTCCATCACCCGGACGGCCCGTTCCTGATCAAGGACTTCTCCATGGTCCTGCAGCGTGGCGATCGTATCGGCCTGCTGGGCGCCAACGGTACCGGCAAGACCACCTTGCTCAAGCTGATGCTCAGCGGTCTGCAACCGACCAGCGGCAAGGTAGAGGAGGGCACTCGCATCGACGTGGCCTACTTTGACCAGTTGCGCCACCAGTTGGACCTGGAAAAGACCGTGATCGACAACGTCGCCGAAGGTCGCGACTTTATCGACATCGACGGCCAGAGCCGCCACGTACTCAGCTACCTGGGCGACTTCCTGTTCAGCCCGCAACGTGCGCGCACGCCGGTCAAGGCTCTGTCTGGTGGTGAGCGCGCGCGCCTGCTGCTGGCCAAGCTGTTCAGCAAGCCGGCCAACCTGCTGGTGCTCGACGAACCGACCAACGACCTCGACGTGGAAACCCTGGAACTGTTGGAAGAGGTCTTGCTGACCTTCAACGGCACCGTGCTGATGGTCAGCCACGACCGGGAATTCCTCGACAACGTGGTCACCAGCACCCTGGTTTTCGAAGGCGAAGGCAAGGTGCGCGAATACGTGGGCGGTTATCAGGACTGGCTGCGTCAGGGCGGCTCGCCGCGCCTGCTGGGCGTGACCGAGAGCAAGTCGGGCAAGGCCGACCTGAACACGGCGGTGGTGGCTCCGGTCGCTGCCGAAACGCCTGCACCGGCTGCTGAAGGTGCGCCTGCCAAGAAAAAGCTCAGCTACAAGTTGCAGCGTGAACTGGAAGCCTTGCCAGGCGATATCGATGCCAAGGAACAGCAGATCGCTGCGGTCGAAGCGGAAATGGCTGACGCCGGCTTCTACTTGCGCCCTGCGGCAGAAACCGCCAAGGTCATCGCCTCTCTGGAGACGCTGAACCAGGAGCTGGAAGCGTTGGTTGAGCGTTGGGCCGAGCTGGATGGCTGACTGATCGACCCGCAATAAAAAAGCCCGGCGCTCTTCTATGAGCGCCGGGCTTTTTAATATGAAATGCGATTCAACTGTGGGAGCTGGCTTGCCTGCGATAGCAGTCTGTCAGTTGATGCATCGGGTGGCTGATACACCGCTATCGCAGGCAAGCCAGCTCCCACATTAGACCTTCATCGGTCTTACGAACTCTTTACCAGTTTGACGGCCAGTACATCGCACGGTGCGCCGTGCAATACATCATTGGCGGTCGAGCCCAGCAGCAGTGCCAAACCGTGTCGCCCATGACTACCCACTACGATCAGGTCACAACCCTGTTCTTTGGCCAAGTGGTGGATTTCCTGGCGCGGTTGGCCGTAGGTAAGATGGGAATTTTCCTTACTGACCTTGGGATACTTGAGAATCAAGCGGTCAAGGCGCTCCTTGGCCTGGTCGAACTGTTGCTGCTGCAGTTGGGAAAGGTCCATTGGCACGTCACCACCAAAGGCCATAGCCATGGGCTCGACGATGTGTACCAACGACAGTTTGGCGCCATTGGCAATCGCGGATTCCTGTGCGCGCTTGATCACTGGATCGCACTCTTCGGTCAGGTCGACAGCGACCAGAATATGTTCGTAGGGCATGAGGCGTTCCTCCAGGGGGCTGCAATAAGTTCAGTATGGCTGCTTTCAAGCGGATGGGGTTGCCGCAGATCAAATCCGCTCATCTAGAAATTCGGGAGTACACATATGACGGTCTGGATAGTGGTGTCAATCCTTGCGGTGGTTTTAAGCCCCCTGGTATGGCTGCGCCCTTCGCGCCAGCAGAGTGGGCGCATGGCCCTGCGCATGGAGGCACGCCGCATCGGGCTGGCCATGCAGTTGGCGCCCCAGGAGTGGCCGCACTGGCTCAAACAGGAGCCGCCGAGCCCGTGCGCGCAGTATTGCCGGCCACGACGCGGCAACGCGCCCGCAACCTGGAGCTACTGGCAGCTGGAGCCCGGGCTGTGGGTCAATCAGTGGCGTGAACCCTGTGTGGATGAGAAGTTGTTGCCGCATTTTGCAACGCTGCCGGCAAACGTCTACAAGGTCGAGGCCGACAAACAAATGATTGCCCTGTATTGGGGCGAAAAGGGCGAAGCAAGTGTGCTGAAAGACATCGATGCGCTGCTCAAGGCCCTGGCCTGACCCACACCTGTAGGAGCGAGCTTGCTCGCGAAAATCGCCAACGATAACGCGGATGATCAGGCTATACGCGGCGCTCTCCAGGTTTTCGCGAGCAAGCTCGCTCCTACAGAAAAGCCCGGCCAATAAAAAGCCCGACATCATCATCGGGCTGGAGCTGGCCAGGCAGGCCGGTAAATCTGTAGGTTGCCGCTAGCCTAGCCGTGTATTGCGTTCTGTACAGCTTTTTCCCACACCTTTTCTATTATTGATCCTGTGAATATTTGAATATTGGCGGGTGGCCAGCCTGTGGGCCGGGTTCTGAAATGACCGGAAAGTCGCGTTTTTCCTAGCCTTTGGAGCGATTGACAATTGCTCGGAATTGGATGAAGGTGGCGTACCCAAATCAAACGGGCGTATGAATTGAGCGTTTGCCTGTCAGACGACTCATACAAAACCCGACTATCGCACTGGCGGGTGTGCCTGGCGGATTGGCGTGAGCATTGATTCAACTGTCAATGTCAAACCAGAGACCAGCGTCCAGTGTGTACTGTTCAGCTTCCATATCGTGGAGATCAGTTGATGATTTACGAAGGTAAAGCCATCACGGTTAAGGCTCTTGAAAGTGGCATCGTCGAACTCAAATTCGACCTCAAGGGTGAGTCCGTCAACAAGTTCAACCGTCTAACCCTGAACGAACTGCGTCAGGCCGTAGACACCATCAAAGCAGATGCTTCGGTCAAGGGCGTGATCGTCTCCAGCGGCAAGGACGTGTTTATCGTCGGCGCTGACATCACCGAATTCGTCGACAACTTCAAGCTGCCCGATGCCGAGCTGGTGGCTGGCAACCTCGAAGCCAACAAGATCTTCAGCGATTTCGAAGACCTCAACGTGCCGACCGTTGCTGCCATCAATGGCATCGCGTTGGGCGGCGGCCTGGAAATGTGCTTGGCGGCAGACTTCCGCGTGATGTCTGCGACGGCCAAGATCGGCCTGCCGGAAGTCAAGCTGGGCATCTACCCAGGCTTTGGCGGTACCGTGCGCCTGCCGCGCCTGATCGGTGCCGACAACGCGATCGAATGGATCGCCGCCGGCAAGGAAAACAAAGCTGAAGATGCACTGAAAGTCGGTGCTGTCGACGCTGTGGTTGCCCCGGACAAATTGGCCGAAGCCGCGCTGAACCTGATCAAGGGCGCCATCAGCGGCGAATTTGACTACAAGGCCAAGCGTCAGCCGAAGCTGGAAAAACTCAAGCTCAACGCCATCGAACAGATGATGTCGTTCGAAACCGCCAAAGGTTTCGTGGCCGGCCAGGCCGGCCCGAACTACCCGGCGCCGGTGGAAGCGATCAAGACCATCCAGAAGGCCGCGAACTTCGGTCGCGACAAAGCCCTGGAAGTGGAAGCGGCAGGCTTCGTCAAACTGGCGAAAACCTCGGCGGCCCAGAGCCTGATCGGCCTGTTCCTGAACGATCAGGAACTGAAGAAAAAGGCCAAGGCCTACGACGAAATCGCCAAGGACGTGAAACAGGCCGCCGTACTCGGCGCCGGTATCATGGGCGGCGGTATCGCCTATCAGTCGGCGTCCAAAGGCACGCCGATCCTGATGAAAGACATCAACGAACACGGTATCGAGCAGGGCCTGGCCGAAGCCGCCAAGCTGCTGGTGGGCCGCGTTGATAAAGGTCGCATGACCGCTGCAAAAATGGCTGAAGTGCTTAACGGCATTCGCCCTACGCTGTCCTACGGCGATTTCGGCCACGTCGACCTGGTGGTCGAAGCGGTTGTCGAAAACCCGAAGGTCAAGCAAGCCGTACTGGCTGAAGTGGAAGCCCAGGTCAAAGATGACACCATCCTGGCCTCCAACACCTCGACCATTTCCATCTCGCTGCTGGCCAAGGCCCTCAAGCGTCCGGAAAACTTCGTCGGCATGCACTTCTTCAACCCGGTGCACATGATGCCGCTGGTGGAAGTGATCCGTGGCGAGAAGTCCAGCGAGCTGGCCGTTGCCACCACCGTTGCCTACGCCAAGAAAATGGGCAAGAACCCGATCGTGGTCAATGACTGCCCGGGCTTTTTGGTCAACCGCGTGCTGTTCCCGTACTTCGGCGGTTTCGCCAAGTTGGTCAGCGCCGGTGTGGATTTTGTGCGCATCGACAAGGTCATGGAAAAATTTGGCTGGCCCATGGGCCCGGCGTACCTGATGGACGTGGTCGGCATCGACACCGGCCACCACGGTCGCGACGTCATGGCTGAAGGCTTCCCGGACCGCATGAAAGACGACCGCCGTTCGGCGATCGACGCGCTGTACGAGGCCAAGCGCTTGGGCCAGAAGAACGGCAAGGGCTTCTACGCCTACGAGGCCGACAAGAAGGGCAAGCAGAAGAAAGTGGCCGACCCATCGGTGCACGAAGTACTCGCTCCGGTCATCTACGAACAGCGTGAGGTGTCCGACGAGGACATCATCAACTGGATGATGATCGCCCTGTGCCTGGAAACCGTGCGTTGCCTGGAAGACGGCATCGTCGAAACCGCCGCCGAAGCCGATATGGGCCTGGTGTACGGCATTGGTTTCCCTCCATTCCGTGGTGGTGCGCTGCGTTACATCGATTCCATCGGTGTGGCCCAGTTCGTTGCCCTGGCTGATCAGTACGCTGATCTGGGCCCGCTGTACCACCCGACCGCGAAGCTTCGTGAAATGGCCAAGAATGGCCAGAGCTTCTTCGGTTAAGTGCCCAGACGACTAGAGCGAGAATATTTATGAGCTTGAATCCAAGAGACGTCGTGATCGTCGACTTCGGTCGTACGCCGATGGGCCGCTCCAAGGGCGGCATGCACCGCAACACCCGCGCCGAAGACATGTCGGCGCACCTGATCAGCAAAGTGCTGGAGCGCAACACCAAGGTCGACCCGAACGAAGTCGAGGACGTGATCTGGGGCTGCGTCAACCAGACCCTGGAGCAGGGCTGGAACATCGCACGCATGGCGTCGTTGATGACCCAGATCCCGCACACCGCGGCCGGCCAGACCGTCAGCCGTCTGTGTGGTTCGTCGATGAGCGCGCTGCACACCGCTGCGCAAGCGATCATGACCGGCAACGGCGATGTATTCGTGGTCGGCGGCGTGGAGCACATGGGCCACGTCAGCATGATGCACGGCGTCGATCCTAACCCGCACATGTCCCTCTACGCGGCGAAAGCCTCGGGCATGATGGGCCTTACCGCGGAAATGCTCGGCAAAATGCACGGCATCACCCGTGAAGCCCAGGACGCCTTCGGCCTGCGCTCCCACCAGCTCGCCCACAAGGCGACTGTGGAAGGCAAGTTCAAGGATGAAATCATCCCGATGAACGGCTACGACGAGAATGGCTTCCTGAAACTGTTCGACTACGACGAAACCATTCGTCCGGACACTACCCTGGAAAGCCTGGCGGCCCTCAAGCCAGCCTTCAATCCAAAGGGCGGCACCGTGACAGCCGGTACTTCCTCGCAAATCACCGATGGTGCTTCGTGCATGATCGTGATGTCGGCACAGCGTGCCCAGGACCTGGGTATCCAGCCGCTGGCGGTGATTCGTTCGATGGCAGTGGCGGGTGTGGATCCGGCGATCATGGGCTATGGTCCAGTACCGGCCACACAAAAAGCGTTGAAGCGCGCAGGCCTTTCCATCTCCGATATCGACTTCTTCGAGCTCAACGAAGCTTTCGCTGCACAGGCCCTGCCAGTGCTGAAAGATTTGAAAGTACTCGACAAGATGAACGAGAAGGTTAACCTGCACGGCGGTGCGATTGCCCTGGGCCACCCATTCGGTTGCTCCGGTGCGCGTATCTCTGGCACTTTGCTTAACGTGATGAAGCAAAATGGCGGCAACCTTGGGGTTGCAACCATGTGCATTGGTCTCGGCCAAGGCATCTCTACCGTCTTCGAACGCGTCTAAACGTTCGGTTGACGGAAGCCGGGGCCCAGTGCCCCGGTTTTTGTTTTTTGGAACTTTTAAATATTTTTTTTCAACAAATTTTGCATGAGGGCCAGAGCATGAAAGTCGAACCAGGGCTCTACCAGCATTACAAGGGGCCGCAGTACCGTGTTTTCAGCGTGGCGCGCCACTCTGAAACCGAAGAAGAAGTGGTGTTTTACCAAGCGCTGTATGGCGAATACGGCTTTTGGGTGCGCCCTTTGAGCATGTTCCTGGAGACCGTCGAAGTTGACGGCGAGCAGGTCCCGCGCTTTGCTTTGGTCACGGCCGAACCCAGTCTTTTTACAGGGCAATAACGGCAGGTCGCGCAGAATGCTGCGCTTGACCTCATCCGGTTGCCACTATATATAGCGTTGCCGCGTCAGGCGCCAACTGCCTTTCACTTCTCGAATTCAGGAATTTTCCGATCCATGGGCAAATCGCTGGTCATTGTGGAATCCCCGGCTAAGGCCAAGACCATCAACAAGTACTTGGGCAACGAGTACGTGGTGAAGTCGAGTATCGGCCATATCCGAGACCTGCCCACCAGCGGTTCGGCTAGCGCCAGCAAGGAGCCTGCCGCCAAGCGCGGCAAGGCCGCCGCGGGCGAAGGTCCGGTACTCACGCCTAAAGAAAAAGCGCGCAAGCAACTGGTTTCGCGCATGGGTGTGGACCCGGACCATGGCTGGAAGGCCAAGTACGAAATCCTTCCGGGCAAGGAAAAGGTCATCGAAGAGCTGCGCCGGCTCGCCAAAGATGCTGACACCATCTATCTCGCGACGGACTTGGACCGCGAAGGGGAAGCCATTGCCTGGCACCTGCGCGAAGCCATCGGCGGTGATGACAGCCGCTACAAGCGCGTGGTGTTCAACGAAATCACCAAGAAAGCCATTCAGGAAGCCTTCTCCAAGCCGGGCGAGCTGGACATCGACCGTGTCAACGCCCAGCAGGCCCGTCGCTTCCTCGACCGCGTCGTCGGCTACATGGTCTCGCCACTGCTGTGGGCGAAGATCGCTCGTGGCCTGTCCGCCGGCCGTGTGCAATCGGTTGCGGTGAAGCTGGTGGTGGAACGTGAGCGCGAGATCCGTGCGTTCATTCCTGAAGAATACTGGGAAGTCCACGCCGACCTCGGCACTGCCAAGGGCGCCAATGTGCGCTTTGAAGTGGCCCGTGAGAAAGGCGAGGCCTTCAAACCGCTGAACGAAGCCCAGGCCATGGCCGCGCTGGAGAAGCTCAAGGCTTCCAGCTACAGCATCGTCAAGCGTGAAGACAAACCGACCAGCAGCAAGCCGTCGGCGCCGTTCATCACCTCCACCCTGCAACAGGCCGCGAGCAACCGCCTGGGCTTCGGGGTGAAGAAGACCATGATGATGGCCCAGCGTCTGTATGAGGCTGGCTACATCACCTATATGCGTACGGACTCCACCAACCTCTCGCAAGACGCGGTGGCGATGGCGCGTACCTATATTGAAAGCGAATTCGGCAAGACCTACCTGCCGGAGAAGCCGAACGTCTACAGCAGCAAGGAAGGCGCACAAGAGGCTCACGAAGCGATTCGTCCTTCTGACGCCAACACCACGCCTGCCAAGCTGAGCGGCATGGAGCGCGACGCTGAGCGCCTCTACGAGCTGATCTGGCGCCAGTTCCTGGCTTGCCAGATGCTGCCGGCACAATACCTGTCTACTACCGTCAGCGTGGGCGCGGGCGATTTCGAGTTGCGTGCCAAGGGCCGTATCCTCAAGTTCGACGGCTACACCCGTGTGATGCCGCAGATCGCCAAGCCTGGCGATGATGATGTGCTGCCGGACATGGCCCAGGGCGACACGCTGAAGCTGATCAAGCTCGACCCGTCCCAGCACTTCACCAAGCCACCGGCGCGTTATTCCGAAGCCAGCTTGGTGAAAGAGATGGAGAAGCGCGGTATCGGTCGTCCGTCGACCTACGCGGCGATCATCTCCACCATCCAGGACCGTGGCTACGTTGCGCTGCACAACCGTCGTTTCTATTCGGAAAAGATGGGTGACATCGTCACCGAGCGTCTGTCGGAGAGCTTCTCCAACCTGATGGACTACGGCTTCACCGCCGGCATGGAAGAGAACCTCGATGACGTGGCCCAGGGCGAGCGTGACTGGAAAAACGTGCTTGACGAGTTCTACGGCGACTTCAAGAAAAAGCTCGAAGTGGCTGAGAACCCCGAGAACGGGATGCGCGCCAACCAGCCGGTGATGACGGATATTCCGTGCACTACCTGCGGTCGACCGATGCAGATTCGTACCGCCTCCACCGGCGTGTTCCTCGGTTGCTCGGGCTACAGCCTGCCGCCCAAAGAGCGCTGCAAGGCGACCGTCAACCTGGTGCCGGGCGATGAAATCGCGGCTGACGACGAGGGTGAGTCCGAGTCGCTGGTGCTGCGTGGCAAGCATCGCTGCCCGATCTGCAGCACGGCGATGGACGCCTACCTGCTGGACGAGAAGCACAAGCTGCACATCTGTGGTAACAACCCTGATTGCAACGGCTACGAGATCGAAGAGGGCACCTATCGCATCAAGGGCTATGAAGGCCCGAGCCTGGAATGCGACAAGTGCGGCAGCGAGATGCAGCTCAAGACTGGCCGTTTCGGCAAGTTCTTCGGGTGCACCAACCCAACCTGCAAGAACACCCGCAAACTGCTGAAAAGCGGTGATGCGGCGCCGCCGAAGATGGACCCGGTGAAAATGCCCGAGCTCAAGTGCGAGAAGGTCAACGACACCTACATCCTGCGTGACGGCGCTTCGGGGCTGTTCCTGGCTGCGAGCCAGTTTCCGAAAAACCGCGAGACCCGTGCGCCACTGGTGATGGAGATCGTGCCGCACAAGGACGAGATCGATCCGAAGTACCACTTCCTGTGTGAAGCGCCGAAGAAGGACCCGGATGGTCGCCCAGCCGTGATCCGCTATAGCCGCAAGACCAAGGAGCAGTACGTGCAGACCGAAGTGGACGGCAAGCCTACTGGCTGGAAAGCGTTCTACGACGGCGGCAAGTGGAAGGTCGAGGACAAGCGCCAGGGCGCTTGATCCGCTAGTCTGTTAACGCCAAAAGCCGTCTATATAGACGGCTTTTGCTTACTGTAGGATTGAGCTTGTTGTGGCGAGCAAGCTTGCTTGCGCTGGGGTGCGAAGCGCCCCCAATAGCTGGCGACTGCTACGCAGTCGAGCGGGAGCAGGCTCCCTCGCCACAGCTAGCTCGTTCCTACACAGCCAGCATCACGCCTATTCGTTGTGGAGATTGCCGTCATGGCCAACGAACTCTATACCCGTACCAATCAGAAAATTTACTTCGCGGGTTTATCCCTGGACGCCCTTGGCCGTGCCGAGGAAGGGAAAGAGATGAATGCCATCGCGCTGGTGCAGGCGGGGCGCGAAGCGGCGTTGTTCCACCTGTACGGTGCCTTGCTGGGGCTGTGCCATGAAATCGCCGGGTTCTACCGCCTACCCCAGGCCGGTGCGCCGCGTGCAGAAATGATCATGAATCGTGAAGTGCTGGACGCCATGGCGATCCCCGAGTTGGCCGAACTGGTGGAAATGGCCCAGAGCCCCGACAGTTGGGTGGCGCGGCTGCTCAAAGCACATGCGGATATGTTTCAGCCGCCGCGTATTCCCCATGTGCCCAAGGGGGATGTCACCCAGCCGCTGATCGTCGCCGTGGCCTTGGAACAGGATGAGCCCAAGCCTTTGAGCCGTGAGGAGTTGGAAGGCTGGCGCCAGGAGCTGAAAAAGATGGCGCTGCGTTTTCGTGAAGGGCTCAACGAGTGCTGAAGGGGTTGCACTAAGCAAATGGGGAAGCTGGCTTGCCTGCGATGACGGCCTGCCAGCCGACACCTATCGATCTGATGCCCCGCGTTCAACCTGTGGGAGCTGGCTTGCCTGCGATGGCGGCCTGACAGGCGACCCTGTTATACCGAGTACATATCCATTCCTGCGGTAACGGCCGCTTAGGGTTCCGCCTGACGACGGGTCACTTTGGAAAAGCCGGTATGCCAGCGTGGTTTAACGGGGCGCCTGAGATCAAGATCAAAAGCAGATCAAAAGCTACTCGCTTCGCATCGTGGTTACCGTTGGCTGCTACAGCTTATAAAGTTGTATAAATACTTATGCTGCGATAGCGGTGGGTCAGTTTGCTGATTATGCGCTGATACTCCGCCATCGCAGGCAAGCCAGCTCCCACATAGAGAAGTGTGTTCCCTAGGGCGCCATTCATCACACCGTAAACAAACCTGTCCATATCCCCTGCGAGGCTGGGTGGATGACTGATATAATCCCAGGCCTTTCGTGGAGAACAGACTTTTATGCCAACGTCCTTTCTGGAAATTGTTGAACTGCCTGACGGCCGAATCGAACTGCGCCGGGCGGAGGACGAGGGTTCTCTGGTTATTCTGGATTTCTCCGAAGACGCCAAAGTCTTCCTGCAAGGCCAGCACGTCGAAGTGGCTAAAGCCATGTTGAGCGTGGGCGTGCAGATGGCAGGTCGCCTTGCTGAAGGCGAGCCGGAGAAAGAAGAAGGGCCGCGCGTTCTTCACTGAGTCCTTCGTGAAGGCTGCTTCTGTGGCGCGCCCATCATTACCCCAATCGAATATTCAAACTCTGTGCATCACCCGTGCGCGCAGCGCTGATCAGTTGCTGCTTGGCGCTGGCATTCAGCGGGTTCAACCAGCTCACCACCGTATGGCTACGGCCCAGGCGCAAGGCTTCGCAGGTTAGTTGCTGGGCGCTTTGTGCGCCGCGTGGTTGCAGCAACAGGATGCGCTCGCGGTTGAGCCCGGCGTCCCGCAGCCAGGCCTGGGTGAGGCTGGCGGGCGGGGCGATCAATGTCAGCCAGCGGGCGTCCTGATCTTCGCTCAATTCGCGCAGGATAGGTGCCAGCAGGTTCAGGCAGCTCTCAGCCGCACCGCGCAACGACAATTCACTGAACGCCTCAGGTTCGCCGCCCCAGGGGGCTTCGACCGTTTCCTTGAGGATTGGCGCAAGGGGCTGGGCCATGAAGGCCTCGAACAGCGACAGTTGTGTGTGTTGTGGGGTGTGCACGAGCTGCATGATGCCTCCTTTAACGGCGAATGACGCCGACACTCAAGCCTTCGATCACCAGGTCCTGGTCTTTCAGGTTGACTTCGATCGGGGCAAACTCAGGGTTTTCGGCCAGGAGCCAGACCTTGCTGCCTTCGCGCTTGAAGCGTTTGACCGTGACCTCGTCGCCGATACGGGCAACGACGATCTGGCCATTGCGGGCTTCGCGGGTGGTATGCACGGCCAGCAGGTCACCGTCGAAGATGCCCACGTCCTTCATGCTCATGCCGTGCACACGCAACAGGTAGTCGGCACGCGGATGGAAGAAGGTCGGGTTGATGTTGCAGGATTCCTCGACGTGCTGCTGCGCCAGGATCGGCGCACCTGCGGCGACGCGACCGATGATCGGCAATGTCGACTCGTCTGCCTTGGCTTCGAAGCCAGGGATGCGAATACCCCGCGAAGCACCGGGGGTCATCTCGATCGCACCTTTGCGAGCGAGTGCCTTGAGGTGTTCCTCGGCGGCGTTCGGGGACTTGAACCCCAATTCCAGGGCAATCTCCGCACGGGTAGGCGGGTAACCATTGTCATCAAGGCAGCGCTTGATAAAAGCCAGAATCTCAGCTTGGCGTGGCGTCAGTTTTAGCATGTTGATCGCTCTGTCTTTTTATACAGTGACTGGGATTATATACAGTGAACTGCGCTTGGCAATCATCCTTTTTGGCGGCTCCGCTGGACGGTCATCCGTCAGCCGTCCTACAGAGCAGAAGCGGCGCTGCCTACAGAGCTGCGAGGATATGATTAAATAGCGGTGAAACAGATGACCGACCAGCCGCAAAGCGGACCCGCAGGCTTGACAAGACACACTCTGAAACGTATGTTTCAAACAAGTGTTTGTCAGGCGGAGTAGCCATGGCCCAGTCGGAAACCGTTGAACGCATTCTCGATGCTGCCGAGCAATTGTTCGCGGAAAAAGGATTTGCTGAAACTTCATTGCGTCTGATCACCAGCAAGGCTGGGGTCAACCTGGCCGCCGTGAATTACCACTTCGGCTCGAAAAAGGCTCTGATCCAGGCGGTGTTCTCACGCTTTCTGGGCCCGTTCTGCGCAAGCCTCGACCGTGAGCTGGAACGCCGCCAGGCCAAGGCCGATCACAAGCCCAGCCTGGAAGAGCTGCTGGAAATCCTCGTGGAGCAAGCGTTGGTCGTGCAGCCCCGTAGCGGCAACGATTTATCGATCTTCATGCGCCTGCTTGGCCTGGCGTTCAGCCAGAGCCAGGGCCACTTGCGCCGTTATCTGGAAGACATGTACGGCAAGGTGTTCCGCCGCTATATGCTGCTGGTCAACGAAGCGGCGCCGCGTATTCCGCCTATCGAACTGTTCTGGCGTGTGCATTTCATGCTCGGTGCCGCAGCTTTCAGCATGTCGGGTATCAAGGCGTTGCGGGCAATTGCCGAGACCGATTTCGGTGTGAACACGTCCATCGAGCAAGTCATGCGCCTGATGGTGCCGTTCCTTGCCGCTGGCATGCGCGCCGAAACCGGCGTCACCGACCCGGCCATGGCCACCGCCCAGTTGCGCCCGCGCAGTAAAACCGTACCGGTCGCCGCCAAGGTTTGATCGCTGCGGGTGGGCGCGGTCGCTTGCATCCGCTAAGCTAGCCGCCATGCCGATTTCAGCTATTTATTCACAACCCGTCGTCCTTGCCCTGCCTGGTAGGGACCACGGGTTGTGTGCGTTATTTAAGGAAGGTTTATGACTGCTGCCCTGCAAGGTTCTTTGATGGTCGACGTCGCCGGTACCTGGCTCACGGCCGAGGATCGTCATCTGTTGCGCCAACCGGAAGTGGGCGGCCTGATCATTTTTGCGCGCAATATCGAGCACCCGCGTCAGGTTCGCGAATTGAGCGCAGCCATTCGCGCAGTGCGCCCGGACCTGCTGCTGGCTGTGGATCAGGAAGGCGGCCGCGTACAGCGTCTGCGCCAAGGCTTCGTGCGCCTGCCGGCCATGCGTGCGCTGGCGGATAACCCCAACGCTGAATACCTGGCTGAGCAGTGCGGCTGGATCATGGCCACCGAGGTGCTGGCGGTGGGCCTGGACCTGAGTTTTGCCCCCGTGCTGGACCTCGACTACCAACGCAGCGCCGTGGTCGGTACCCGTGCTTTCGAAGGCGACCCCGAGCGCGCTGCCGTGCTCGCGGGTGCCTTTATCCGTGGCATGAACAGCGCCGGCATGGCCGCCACCGGCAAGCACTTCCCTGGCCATGGTTGGGCCGAGGCCGATTCCCACGTCGCCATTCCCAATGACGAGCGCAGCCTGGAGCAGATTCGCGCCAACGACCTGGTGCCTTTCGCACGCCTGAGCAAGCAATTAGCCGCCGTGATGCCGGCGCACGTCATCTACCCGCAGGTCGATGCCCAGCCTGCTGGTTTTTCGCGTCGCTGGTTGCAGGACATCCTGCGCGGTGAGTTGCAGTTTGACGGGGTGATCTTCAGCGATGACCTGTCCATGGCCGGCGCCCATGTGGTCGGCGATGCGGCCAGTCGGATCGAAGCGGCGCTGACCGCTGGTTGTGACATGGGCTTGGTGTGCAATGACCGTGCGGCGGCCGAGCTGGCGCTCAGTGCAGCACAGCGGATGAAGGTCACGCCATCGGCGCGGATTGCGCGTATGCGTGGGCAGGCGGTTGCGTCGACTGATTACAAACAGGATCCGCGTTGGCTGACAGCGCTTACTGCGTTGCGTGATGCGCAGTTGATCGACTGAAAACCGAAGCGCGGCCATCGCAGGCAAGCCAGCTCCCACATTTTGATTTGTGAATACATTCAGGTGTGGGAGCTGGCTTGCTCGCGAAGGCGGCCTAACAGTCAGCGCTTCTCTTGCTTATTGGGCAACGGCGCAAACAACGCTTCAATCTCGTCATTGCCCAACTGCCAATCCCCCGTCGTTCGCCCATCCAGCACGCCCGCAGCCAGATCGGACTTCTCCTTCTGCAAATGCTGGATTTTCTCCTCCACCGTGCCCCGGGCAATCATCTTGTACACGAACACCGGCTTTTCCTGCCCGATGCGGTACGCACGGTCGGTGGCCTGGTTTTCCGTGGCCGGGTTCCACCAGGGGTCATAGTGGATAACCGTATCGGCTTCGGTCAGGTTCAAGCCGACGCCGCCGGCCTTCAGGCTGATTAAAAAAATCTGCAACTTACCGCTCTGGAAATCCTTCACCGGTGTACGTCGATCCCGCGTCTGGCCAGTCAGCAGGGCGTAGGCAATGCCGCGCTTTTTCAGTTCGGCCTCGATCAGGCTCAGCATCGAGGTGAACTGCGAGAACAGCAGGATCCGGCGGCCTTCGGCAAACAGCTCGTCGAGCATGTCCATCAGGCTGTCGAGCTTGCCCGAGCTGCTGCCACGGGCGGGCAGGGTGGCGTCGTTGACAAGGCGCAGGTCGCAGCATACCTGGCGCAGTTTGAGCAGGGCTTCAAGAATGATGATCTGGCTGCGAGCCACGCCCTTGCGGGTGATCTCGTCGCGGACCTTTTTATCCATGGCCAGGCGCATGGTTTCGTACACGTCGCGCTGGGCCTCGTTGAGGTCGACCCAGTGGATGATTTCGGTCTTGGGTGGCAGTTCGGTTGCCACTTGTTCCTTGGTGCGGCGTAGCAGGAAGGGTTTGATCCGACCGTTGAGGTGCTGCAATCGCACCTCGCTGGCACGTTTTTCAATCGGCACGCGGTAATCACGGTTGAAGCTCTTCACGTCGCCCAGCCAACCCGGCAACAGGAAGTGGAACAGCGACCACAGTTCGCCCAAGTGGTTTTCCAAAGGCGTGCCGCTCAGGCACAGGCGCTGGCGGGCATTCAGCTCGCGTGCGGCCTGGGCCGCCTTGCTGGACGGGTTCTTGATGTACTGCGCTTCATCCAGGATCAAGACGTGCAAGGGCAGGGCGGCGAGCTGTTCAATGTCCTTGGGCAGCAGGGCGTAGGTGGTCAGCAACAGGTCGTAGTCATTCAGGTTGGCGAAATGTTTCTTACGTCCTGCGCCATAAAGTGCCTGCACTCTCAGTTGCGGGGTGAAGTGCGCGGCTTCATCCAGCCAGTTCGGGATCAGGCTGGTAGGCATCACGACCATGCACGGCCGATCAAGGCGCCCTGCGTTTTTTTCGGTAAGGATGTGCGCCAGGGTCTGCAAGGTTTTGCCCAGGCCCATGTCATCCGCGAGTATCCCGCCCACCTCGAGTTGGCGCAGCGACTGCATCCAGCTCAGACCTTCCAGCTGGTAGGGGCGCAAGGTCGCATTCAGACCTTCGGGCGCCACGCAGGTGAAATCCTTGATATCGCGCAGACGCTGGGCGAAGTTGCGGATCTTCTCGCCGCCTTCCCATTGCAGAGGCAGGTCTTCCAGCGGGTTGAGGCGTATGGCGTCGGCCTTGGCCAAGCGCAGCGCGGTGGTGCCGGCTTCCTGCAGGTAGAACTCGCCGAGGGTCGCCAGTACCGGCTTCAAGCGGCCGTAGGGCAGCGCCACTTGCAGCGGGCCGTGGCCGTTGGGCAGGCCGGGGATGTTCACCAGGATCAGCTCTTCATCGCGGCGCCGCGCGAGTTTCTCCGGGTTGAGGATCTCGGTATGAGAGCGCATCAGGTTCAGCAGGATCGGCAGCAGGCTCAAGCGTTCGCCGTTGACGATGATGCCCAGCTCCAGGTCGAACCAATCGCGTTCCGGCCCTTCATCGACCGTGGCATACCAGTCATCGACGGGGCTGAGGTCAAAGCCGAAGTCTTCATCGATCTGCAGCTCCCAGCCCTCGGCACGCAAAGTGGGCGACACATTGAGGGTGAAGTTCAGCCAGGCACTGTCATTGACCATCTCGAACAACTCGCCGGCGCTTTCCGGCAGGGCCTTGCTCTGGCGCGTGGCGATCTTGAAGCCAAGCAGGCGCAGGTGTTCGCGATAGGCCTGCTCTTGCTCGGGTTGGCGCTTGATCCGCAGGCTCTGCGTCTCCTGGCGCACAATGATGTCGGCATTTTTTTGCCCGCTGACATAGTTGCCCAGGTAGTTGAACGACAGCGCCGCACGGTGCTGGATATAGCGCTGCATCTTGCCGTTGCGCGGTTCGAACGCGCTGAATTCCACGCTGGCCAGCCACAGGCGTGGCACCGGCTGCACGTCGTCCATCACCACCTGCGGCAGGACCACGCGGTTATCGAGCACGGCCTGGAGTTTTTCCAGCAGTTGCGCATCCTGGGCCGCTGCCGGGTAGGCCAGGGTTTCCTGAACCTTGAGCAGCACCGCCGCGATGTGTTTGCAGTTGGTGTGCACCGGGCACGTGCAGCGGCTGTCCACCAGGATCAGCAGGCCCTTGGCCGATTCGCGCAGTGAGATGGTCTGGCGGTAAACATTACCGCCCGAGCCTTCGCAACTGGCGGTGATGGTGCTGTCGCCGCACTCGACGATGCGCACGCGGTTCTCCAGGGCGTAGCGTCGCCCGCGCTCGAGGCTTTGCTCTTTGAAGCGATTGGCCCACGAAGGGGCCAGGGGTTTGGTCAACGACGACGTCAGGGGCATGGCGCGCAATCAGTCCTGAAGGTCGGGCGGTGGTGCGCTGGGTGGCTTGGCGGTCAGCGAGGTGATCTTGATCAGCAGCGCCAGGTGGCCGCCGTCCAGGTAGTTGAGCTGGTTGTTCTTGGTGCGCACGTCTTTCTGGCTCAAGTGTTCGCTGGCGATCACGCTGCCGTTGCCGTCGAACTGGTTGATCCAGAAGTCCGCGTCGATATCGGTAAAGCGCCCCAGTTGCAGGCTCAACACCCCTTCGATAGGGAACTGGCCGAATTGCTCCTGGCCGTCGGTGATCGCCACCTTCACCGGTTGCTCGCCCAGGTTCTGTTCCCAGGCCTTGTGGGCCAGTACCGTGTAGTTGGCGTCGGCGCGCAGCTTGTCGACGATATTGCCCAGGCGCGGCGGGCTCATCCGCTCACCCAGGCGCGGCGCGCCCGCATCCCAGTTTTCCGGGGCGGCGCGGCTGTTGATCACCGGTTCTGCATTCTGGCGCACCAGGATCATTTCCACCTGATACAGGCTGTCGGCAAAGGCCGAAGGTGCGAGTACCACCAACAACAGGCTCAAAATGCGGAACACGCGCATGGGGGCGTCCTTAAACGGATTTCGGAATAAGGCGTTCAAACAGCGCCTCCAAGGTGTTGAAGCGTTCTTCGGCACGTTCCATCGGCACCATGAACTTGAACAGCGTAGCCCCTTCGAACTTGTAGCGGTTGGGCTGGCCCTGGATCAGCTTGATCAGCACCAACGGGTCGACCGGCGTCTGCGCTTCGAATTCGATACGCCCGCCTTGCGGCCCGGCGTCGACTTTCTTGATGCCCAACTGCTCGGCCTGCAACTTGAGCAGGGTCAGGCGCACCAGGTTCTTGGTCGGTTCCGGCAGTAGGCCGAAACGGTCGATCATCTCTACCTGCAAGTCCTTGAGGCCTTCTTCGTCGGCCGCCGAGGCAATGCGCTTGTACAGGATCAACCGTGCATGCACATCCGGCAGGTAGTCTTCGGGAATCAACGCCGGCAAGCGCAGGTTGATCTCCGGGCCGCCGCCCAAGGGTTGGTCGAGGTTAGGTTGTTCGCCTTTGCGGATGGCTTTTACCGCGCGTTCGAGCATCTCCATATACAGCGTGAAACCCACCGCCTGGATCTGCCCGCTCTGGCCGTCGCCGAGCAATTCACCGGCACCCCGGATTTCCAGGTCATTGGTGGCCAATACAAAGCCGGCCCCGAGGTCCTGGGTATTGGCGATCGCTTCCAGGCGTTTTTCCGCATCGGAAGTGATCTGCTGGCGCGGCGGTGTGAGCAGGTAGGCATAGGCCTGGTGGTGACTGCGCCCGACGCGACCGCGCAATTGGTGCAGCTGCGCCAGGCCGAACTTGTCGGCACGCTCGATGATGATGGTGTTGGCGCTCGGCACGTCGATGCCGGTCTCGATGATGGTCGAGGCGATCAGTACGTTGAAGCGCTTGTGGTAAAAGTCGCTCATCACCTGTTCGAGTTCGCGCTCGCGCATCTGCCCGTGGCCAATGGCGATACGGGCCTCAGGTACCAGTTCGGCGAGGTCGGCGGCGCATTTCTCGATGGTTTTCACATCGTTGTGCAGGTAATACACCTGGCCGCCGCGCAGCAGTTCGCGCAGCAGGGCTTCCTTGACCGTGCTCTTGTTCTGCTCCATCACGAAGGTGCGCACCGACAGGCGACGCGCCGGTGGCGTGGCGATGATCGACAGGTCGCGCATGCCCGACACCGCCATGTTCAGCGTGCGCGGAATTGGCGTGGCGGTGAGGGTGAGGATATCGACTTCACTGCGCAGGGCCTTGAGCTGTTCTTTCTGGCGCACACCAAAGCGGTGTTCTTCGTCGATGATCACCAGGCCCAGGTTCTTGATCTTCACATCGTCCGACAGCAGCTTGTGAGTACCGATGACGATGTCGATTTTGCCCTCGGCCAGATCGGCGACGGCGGCATTCACTTCCTTGGCGGACTTGAAGCGGCTCATTACCTCCACGGTCACCGGCCAGTCGGCAAAGCGGTCGCGGAAGCTGTTGTAGTGCTGCTGGGCAAGCAGGGTGGTTGGCACCAGGATCGCCACCTGGCGACCGCCGTGTACCGCAATAAAGGCTGCACGCATGGCCACTTCGGTCTTGCCGAAGCCCACGTCGCCACACACCAGGCGGTCCATCGGCTTGGGCGCGAGCATGTCGGCGCGCACCGCTTCGATGGTGGTTTGCTGGTCCGGGGTTTCTTCGAAGGCGAAGCCCGCACTGAAGGTGGCGTAATCGGCTTTGGGGTCAGCGAAGGCATAACCTTCGCGGGCAGCACGGCGGGCATAGATGTCGAGCAGTTCGGCGGCCACGTCGCGCACCTGTTCGGCGGCCTTGCGCTTGGCTTTCTGCCAGGTCTCGGAGCCCAGGCGGTGCAACGGCGCCAAGGCGTCGTCGCTGCCGGTGTAGCGGGCGATCAGGTGCAGGTTGGCCACCGGCACGTAGAGCTTGGCGCCCTCGGCGTATTCCATGGTGAGGAATTCGGCGGCCTGGTTGTCGATCTCCAGGGTCTGCAGACCCAGGTAGCGGCCCACGCCATGGTCGATATGCACCACCGGCGCGCCTTCGCGCAGCTCAGTGAGGTTCTTGATGACAGCGTCATTGTTGGCGTCTGCGCGTTTTTCCCGGCGACGGCGTTGCATCACGCGCTGGCCGAACAGCGGGCTTTCGGCGATCAAGGCCAGCGCCGGGTCATCCAGCTGCAGCCCTTCGTCCAGCGGCGCGATGGTGATTGCCAGGCGTTCTTTGCTGGCGACAAAATCCGGCCAGCTGTCGACGGTTTTTGGCCGCAGCTTCAGGCGTTCCAACAGCTCCAGCAGCACTTCGCGACGCCCGGCGGATTCGGCGGTAAACAGCACGCGGCCCGGGAAGTCACCGAGGAAGTTAGACAGCGCCTCCAGCGGTTGCGTGGCTTTGGCCTGGATCGCCAGATCGGGCAACGCGCTCGCCGGGAAACGCTCGCGGCCGCTGCCGGCGTCCACGTCCTGCTGGCTGGCGACCACACGCGGCCAGTTTTTCAGGCGCGCGAAGCAGTCTTCAACTGGCAGGAACAGTTCAGCGGGCGGCAGTAAAGGCCGTGATGGATCGACGCGGCGTTCTTCGTAGCGGTTGCGCACATCGTTCCAGAAGTTTTCCGCCGCCTGTTCGATACCCGGCAGGGAGAACACCTGGGTGTCCTGCGGCAGGTAGTCGAAGAGGGTGGAGGTTTCGTCGAAGAACAACGGCAGGTAGTACTCGATACCGGCAGGTGTAATCCCGCTGCTCAAGTCCTGGAAGATCGGGCAGCGACGGAAGTCCACATCGAAGCGCTCACGAAAGCGCGCCTTGAAGCGTGTTACCGCGTCTTTTTGCAACGGGAATTCCCGCGCCGGCAGCAGCTTGATCGAGTCGACCTTGTCGATGGAACGCTGGTTCTCCGGGTCGAAGGTGCGCAGCGTCTCGATCTCGTCATCGAACAGGTCGATGCGGTACGGCAACTTGCTGCCCATCGGGAACAGGTCGATCAAAGCGCCGCGCACCGCGAACTCACCGTGCTCGTACACCGTGTCGACGCAGCGGTAGCCGCTGGCTTCCAGGCGCGTGCGCATCTGCTCGACGTCGAGCTTCTGGCCCACGTCCAGCACCAGGCTGCTGCCGAGCAGGAACTTGGTCGGTGCCAGGCGGTGCAGGGCGGTGGTGATCGGCACCACCAGCACGCCGTGGGCCAGTTCGGGCAAGCGGTACAGGCTGGCGATGCGCTGGGAGATGATGTCCTGGTGCGGCGAGAACAGGTCGTAGGGCAGGGTTTCCCAGTCGGGAAAATGCAGCACCGGCAAATCCGGGGCGAAGAAGCTCAGCTCCTGCTCCAACCGTTCGGCACTTTGGCTGTCGGCGGTGAGCAGCAGGGTAAAGCGCTTGGCTGCGCTGGCAGCCTCGGCTATGGCCAGGCTCAGGGCGGCACCGGGCAGGTTGCCCCAGTGCTGTTTACCTGCCGCGGCAGGGAGTAACGGTAGACGCAGAACGGGCACGGAAGGTTGAGCTCCAAGCGTTGCGACAAAGTCGGTAATTGTAACGGCCCCAGGTGCCGCCTGTCAGTTGCTGACTGTGCCTATTACGGTTTGCAGGAAATGTAGTGGCTAAGACAAACAATGGCGGGTTTTGACTCAATATGTAGTGCCAAAAAGCGCGAATGTTTAGGAGAGTTACGGACAAGTCGGCCTGCTCGCCAAACTAGTGGCCTTCTGGAACCCGCGTGTTTCCTGGGCTGTAGCGCGGTGGTATTTTTTTGCAAGGGCTTTTTGTTGCCCTTCGCGCATTGCTCAACGCTCAGTCGGACGACATAATGTAGCCCCTTTTTTCTGCCCCTACATGTGGAAGGTTCCCGTGACTCAGAAGCCCGACCAGTGTCTTGGTGAATGGATCGACCGTGAAGCACTCGCTGAAGCGATGATTCCGCTTATCGGTCAGCTGTACCGCAATAACAATGTGGTGAGCTCGATCTATGGCCGCAGCCTGATCAACCAGTCTGTCATCGCGATTCTCAAAGCCCATCGCTTTGCGCGCCATCGCTCCGCCGACGACAGCGAACTCTCCGTCCACGAAACATTCCCACTGCTCAAAGCCATGAGCGAGCTCAAGCTCGGCGCGGCTTCGGTAGACCTGGGCAAGTTGGCCTACAAATTCCGTAAAGAAGGTGCCGGCCGCACTGCCGAGCAGTTCGTACGTGAAGAAATGGCCGATGTGGTTGGCCAGCAAAACGCTGCCGCCCGCAAAGGCACCGATGTGGTGTTGTACGGCTTTGGCCGTATCGGCCGCCTGCTGGCGCGCATCCTGATCGAGAAAACCGGTGGTGGCGACGGCCTGCGCCTGCGTGCCATCGTGGTGCGCAAAGGTGCCGAGAACGACCTGACCAAGCGCGCCAGCCTGCTGCGTCGCGACTCGGTACACGGCTCGTTCAATGGCACCATCACCATTGACGAAGAAAACAACACCATCACCGCCAACGGTAACCTGATCCAGGTGATCTACGCGAAGAACCCGACCGAGGTGGATTACACCCAGTACGGCATCCAGAACGCCCTGCTGGTGGACAACACCGGCGTATGGCGTGATGCCGAGGGCCTGGGCCAGCACCTGGCTTGCCCGGGTGTCGACCGCGTTGTGCTGACCGCGCCTGGCAAGGGCAAGCTCAAGAACATCGTGCACGGCATCAACCACGCTGAAATCACCGCTGACGACAAGATCGTGTCCGCCGCTTCCTGCACCACCAACGCCATCGTGCCGGTGCTCAAGGCTGTGAATGACAAGTTCGGCATCGTTAACGGCCACGTTGAAACCGTTCACTCGTACACCAACGACCAGAACCTGATCGACAACTTCCACAAAGGCGATCGCCGTGGCCGTAGCGCCGCGTTGAACATGGTGATCACCGAGACCGGTGCTGCCACTGCCGCTGCCAAGGCTCTGCCTGAGCTGGCCGGCAAGCTGACCGGTAACGCGATCCGCGTACCGACGCCGAACGTTTCGATGGCCATTCTCAACCTCAACCTTGAGAAAGCCGCCACCCGCGAAGAGATGAACGAGTACCTGCGCTACATGGCGCTGCACTCCGACCTGCATAAGCAGATCGACTTCGTCAATTCCCAGGAAGTGGTCTCCACCGACTTCGTTGGCTCGCGCCATGCTGGTGTGGTGGACGCGGAAGCGACCATCACCCAGGACAACCGTGTTGTGCTGTACGTGTGGTACGACAACGAGTTCGGCTACAGCTGCCAAGTGGTTCGCGTGATGGAAGACATGGCTGGGGTCAACCCGCCTGCGTTTCCGCGCTAAGCCTTTGCGCTGAATGAAGAAGCCCCGACTGGTTCGGGGCTTTTTTATGGCCGTGGGTTTTGTGGTGTCTGGGAGGGCCTTATCGCAGGCAAGCCAGCTCCCACAGTTGAACTGCATTTACCTGTGGGAGCTGGCTTGCCTGCGATGACGATGGAACCGTCCACGCCGCCATCACTTGAATAGCGTGTTGCGCAAACTGTCCGACAGCCCTTTGGGCGCCAGCCAGATACCCAGGTAGGCCTTCGCTAATTCAGCGTCCGGGCTGCTGAACACCACCTGCCCATTAATCTCCAGATTCAACCCGCGCCCCGGACGAAAATCCAGGGCGTAGCGATCACCGCTGCGAATATCCCGAAAGCGCGCGTGCAGCTTGGCTATCTCTGGGTTCAACCCGGCATTGGCTTGCTGGCGCTCCAAGCTGACGGTGGCCGCCTTGATCACATCATCGCGGTCAATGTCGCGAAAGTAATACAGCGCCAGGCGCACAGCCTTCTGCTGGTCCCAGGCCTGCTTTGCCGGCAGGTCAGCGGGTGCATACAGCGCGGCGGCATACACCTCCGCCCAGAGATAGTTGAACACCGCCTGGTTTTTCAGGGCCAGCCCCTCGACCTGTGCGGGGAAGCTTGCCTGCTTGAGCCGCTGTGCGTCGTTGGCGTGCGCCGTGAGCGACACCATCAGCATCAAACAGAAAAATAGTTGTCGCATAATGGCTCATCCTGAATTCGGCGCTGATGTGCGTCCTGTAGTATGGCAACACTGGCCTACGACGCGACCAAGGGTTAATGTTCGCGGCGCTCGGCCTTCTATAGACTGTGCCCCGGTTCACACACTTGAGCCAAATTGTCCTTCATGCTCGCTGGCCGCGGCATGATTTAGCCCGGCGTCCAATCGTACGCCTGGCCTGTTCTGAGGAGTACGCATGGCTGTCTACAACTACGACGTGGTGGTACTGGGTTCCGGCCCAGCTGGAGAAGGTGCGGCGATGAACGCTGCCAAAGCAGGGCGCAAGGTGGCGATGGTTGATAGCCGTCGCCAGGTCGGCGGTAACTGCACCCACCTGGGTACCATCCCGTCCAAGGCGTTGCGTCACTCGGTACGGCAGATCATGCAGTTCAATACCAACCCGATGTTCCGGGCCATTGGTGAGCCGCGCTGGTTCTCGTTCCCGGACGTACTGAAAAGCGCTGAAAAAGTCATCTCCAAGCAAGTCGCCTCGCGTACCGGCTACTACGCCCGTAACCGCGTCGACCTGTTCTTCGGCACCGGCAGTTTTGCCGATGAGCAAACCGTCGAAGTGGTCTGCGCCAATGGCGTGGTCGAGAAACTGGTGGCCAAGCACATCATCATCGCCACCGGTTCGCGCCCGTATCGCCCGGCGGACATCGATTTCCACCACCCGCGTATCTACGATAGCGATACCATCCTGAGCCTGGGCCATACCCCGCGCAAACTGATCATCTACGGCGCCGGCGTGATCGGCTGTGAATACGCCTCGATCTTCAGTGGCCTGGGTGTACTGGTCGAGCTGGTGGACAACCGCGACCAGTTGCTCAGCTTCCTCGACTCGGAAATCTCCCAGGCGTTGAGCTACCACTTCAGCAACAACAACATCACCGTGCGCCACAACGAAGAGTACGAGCGGGTCGAAGGCCTGGACAATGGGGTGATCCTGCACCTCAAGTCCGGCAAGAAGATCAAGGCCGACGCCTTGCTGTGGTGCAACGGCCGTACCGGCAACACCGACAAGCTGGGCATGGAAAACATCGGGGTCAAGGTCAACAGCCGTGGCCAGATCGAAGTGGATGAGAACTACCGCACCTGCGTGCCGAACATCTACGGCGCCGGTGACGTGATCGGCTGGCCAAGCCTGGCCAGTGCCGCCCATGACCAGGGCCGCTCGGCCGCTGGCAGCATTGTCGACAATGGCAGCTGGCGCTACGTGAACGACGTGCCGACCGGGATCTACACGATTCCCGAGATCAGCTCGATCGGCAAGAACGAGCACGAACTGACCAAGGCCAAGGTGCCTTACGAAGTGGGCAAGGCGTTCTTCAAGAGCATGGCGCGTGCGCAGATTGCCGGTGAGCCGCAAGGCATGCTGAAAATCCTGTTCCACCGCGAAACCCTGGAAGTACTCGGCGTGCATTGCTTCGGCTACCAGGCCTCGGAGATCGTGCACATCGGCCAGGCGATCATGAACCAGCCAGGTGAGCAAAATACCCTCAAGTATTTCGTCAACACCACCTTCAACTACCCGACCATGGCCGAAGCCTATCGGGTAGCGGCCTACGACGGCCTCAACCGGCTTTTTTGAGCGGCTCCGGCCGGTGGCCTGAGCCGGCCGGGGAGACCGATTTCAGTAATTCTCGAGGGTGGCAGTGGCCAAACCGGGAAAGTCTGTAATCAGGCTATCTACGCCGAAGTCGGCGAGCCTGCGCATCAGCGCAGGTTCGTTGACTGTCCACACGGACACATGCAAGCCCTGGCGCTGGGCTTTTTCCAGCCGCTCGGGGGTGCACAGCGTCCAGTTCAATGCCAAATACTCACAGCCGTAGTTCTGCGCGACCTTCAGCGGGTCGAGCCAGGCATATTCGGCGACCAGCCCGCGTGACAGGTCCGGGGTGAGTTCCACGGCGGCCTTGAGCACTTCCCGCGAGCTTGACGTGACCGTGACCTTGTCCATCAAGCCAAAGCGCACAGCCATTTCGCGAATCGCCAGCACAGTGGTGGCGGCACGGGTACGCGAGGCGCTTTTGACTTCCAGTTGCCAGTGATCGAAGTCGCACTGTTCGAACAACTCCTCCAGGCGTGGAATCGGGCAGGGGCTTACCCAGCCTGGGCCGCCTTTGCGCGCGTCCATTTTCACCAGATCAGCCGCCGAGTACTCGACGACCTTGCCGCGCCGGTCGGTGGTGCGCTTGAGGGTCGGGTCGTGGATGACCATCAACTCGCCGTCCATGGACAGGTGCAAGTCCAGTTCGCAACGACGTACGCCGTGTTTGAGACATTCCTGAAAACTGGTCAGGGTATTTTCCGGTGCTTCGCCTTTGGCACCGCGGTGGCCGTAAATCAGGGTCACAGTTGCTCCTTTGCGCCAGGATGGCTGGCGTCGTGAATACGCATTCAGAGGTCTTCGCTTTGTTCTCGCGCCAGGCGGCGTTCCTGGGCCTGTTTCTGCAGGATATAGCGCGCCAGCAGTTGGCGTTGGGCGTCGGTCATGGACTCGAACTCCGTGCCCACATCAAAGCCGTCGCCCTTGGGGTCGCAATGGGTCACCCGCGCGCGCAGCAACAGGCCGAGCGCCTGGGGCATCAGCACCAGCTTGACCGCCAGGTGAGTGTCGGCGGCCAGCGGTGTCGGGTGCTGGAAGTCGATGCCGCCCTCGGAGAGGATCACCGGTTGCGGCGCACCCACCTCGTTCAGCAAACCGCGAGCCATGACCTGGCTGAGCAGATCCAGGCGTTTGTTCTGCACTTTGAGGAAGGCCGCCAGGCTGCGGTCTTTCTCGCTGATCTGGCGCAGCAGGTGCTGGGCTTCGAATTCGCTCAAGTGCAGCTCGCTGAGCAGATTGAACAGCGGTGAATCATCCAGCAACACTTCCTTGCTCGCCGCGTCGGGGCCCGACAGGGGTTTGATTTGAAGTGCGATCATGTCGTCGATACGGTAGTATTCGCGGCGCTCTTCTTCATCTAATGTCGACATGGCGAACCCCAGGTAACGGTAATGGTCTGAGTGTAAAGCTGCTGACCAGACCCCGCCACCGGGACGTCTTCTTTTCCTCCGAACAAGCCCCGACATGTTCAGACCTCTCTTCGTATTTATCGGCACGCGTTATACCCGTGCAAAGCGTCGCAATCATTTTGTGTCGTTCATTTCCTTGACCTCGATGATCGGTCTCGCCCTGGGCGTGGTCGTGATGATCGTGGTGCTGTCGGTGATGAATGGCTTCGATCATGAGATGCGCACCCGCGTGCTGGGCATGGTGCCCCACGCGACCATCGAGGGCGATGCGCCCATCAACGACTGGCAAAGCCTGGCCGCCAAGGTCCAGCAGAACCCCAAGGTGGTGGCGGTAGCGCCGTTTACCCAGATGCAGGGGTTGCTGACCAATGACGGCAAAGTGCAGAAGATCCTGCTCAACGGCATCGACCCGGCCCAGGAGCGCAACGTCTCGATCATCGACAAGTTCATGCTGCAAGGTAAGCTCGACGAGCTGTCGCCGGGCAGCTTTGGCATCGTCATCGGTGACAAGGCCGCGGCCAAGCTGGGCGTAGAGGTTGGCGACAAGCTGACCTTCGTCGCCCCGGAAGTCACCGTGACCCCGGCCGGCATGTTCCCGCGCATGAAGCGCTTTACCGTGGTGGGCACCTTCCACGTCGGCGCTGGCGAGATCGACGGTTACATCGGCCTGACCAATCTCACCGACCTGGCCCGCCTGCATCGCTGGCAGCCCGACCAGGTGCAGGGCCTGCGCCTGAAATTCAACGACCTGTTCGATGCGCCGCGCGGCGCCTGGGAAATTGCCCAGCACCTGGGTGAAACCGAGTACTACGCTCGCGACTGGACCCGCACCCACGGCAACCTGTATCAGGCCATCCGCATGGAAAAAGCCATGATCGGCCTGTTGTTGTTGCTGATCGTCGCCGTGGCGGCCTTCAACATCATCTCCACGCTGGTGATGGTGGTGAACGACAAGAAGGGCGACATCGCCATCCTGCGTACGTTGGGCGCCACGCCGGGGCAGATCATGGCGATCTTCATGGTGCAGGGCACCGTGATCGGCGTGGTCGGCACCTTGATCGGCACGGCGGTGGGCATTCTGGCCGCGCTGAACGTCAGCGCCGCCATCGCCCTGCTTGAAAAGGTGATCGGCCACAAGTTTCTCAACGCCGACGTCTACTTCATCGATTACTTGCCGTCCCAGGTGCAAACCCAGGACGTGCTGATGGTGGGCGGCGCTGCGTTGGTCCTGAGCTTCCTTGCCACCCTGTATCCAGCCTGGCGCGCGGCACGTACCCAGCCAGCACAGGCATTACGTTATGAGTGAATCGGGCATGAGTGAAAAAGCAATCCTGAGCTGCCGCAACCTGGGCAAATCCTACGAGGAAGGCCCGGAGTCGGTGGTGGTGCTGTCCAACCTGCAGCTTGAACTGCACCCTGGCGAGCGTGTGGCGATCGTCGGCAGTTCCGGTTCCGGCAAGAGTACCTTGCTCAACCTGTTGGGCGGCCTCGACACGCCGTCCCAGGGCAGCGTATGGCTGGCCGGTGAAGAACTCTCGGCCTTGAATGAAAAGGCCCGCGGCCAACTGCGCAACCGCTCGTTGGGCTTTGTGTACCAGTTCCACCACTTGCTGCCGGAATTCACCGCCCTGGAAAACGTGTGCATGCCGCTGTTGATTGGCAAGACCGCGATTCCTGAAGCGCGTCAGCGTGCCACGGCCTTGCTCGAGCGCGTCGGCCTCGGCCACCGCCTGGAGCACAAGCCAGCGGAGTTGTCCGGTGGTGAGCGCCAGCGCGTGGCGATTGCCCGTGCCCTGGTGAACAACCCCGGCCTGGTGATGCTCGACGAGCCGACCGGCAACCTCGACTCCCACACCGCCCAGGGCATCAAGGACTTGATGCTGGAACTGAGCACCCAGATGCGCACCGCGTTCCTGGTGGTGACCCATGACATGAGCATGGCCCGGCAGATGGACCGCGTACTGCATTTGCAGGAAGGTCATCTGGTCGCTATCTGACCTGTTGCAAGCCCGGTTTTTTGAGGTCGGGCTTTTTCATTTTTCCAACGGTGCCCGCGAATGTTCAGACCGTTATCGATTTTTATCGGCACGCGCTATACCCGCGCCAAGCGCCGCAACCGTTTTGTCTCGTTTATCTCGATGACCTCGATGATCGGCCTCGCCCTGGGCGTATTGGCGATGATCGTAGTGCTTTCGGTGATGAACGGCTTTCAGCGTGAAATGAGCTCACGCATCCTCGGCATGGTGCCCCACGCCACCATCGTCGGCGTAAAGCCGATTGATGATTGGCAGCCGGTGGCCGCGGCCGCGATGAAGAATCCGCAAGTCACCGCCGCTGTGCCCTTCACCCAGATGGATGGCATGTTTTCCTATAAGGGCGCGATGCAGCCCATCGAGATCAGCGGCGTCGACCCGGCTCAGGAAGGCAAGGTGTCGATCGTGGCCCAGCACATCGTGCGCGGCAAACTCGACGACCTCAAGCCCGGCGAGTTCGGGGTGGTGGTCGGTGATATCACTGCACGGCGTTTTCGCCTGAACGTGGGCGACAAACTGACCCTGATCGTGCCGGAACTCAGCAGCGCCCCGGGCGGTATCACCCCGCGCATGCAGCGCCTGAATGTGGTGGGCATCTTCAAGGTCGGCGCCGAACTGGATGGCTCCATGGCCCTGATCCACATGGCCGACGCCGCTGAAATCCAGCATTGGCAGCCCAACCAGGTGCAAAGCGTGCGCCTGGCGGTGAAGGACCTGTATGCAGCGCCCAAAGTCTCGGCAGATATCGCCGCCAGCCTGGGCGCGGCTTATAAGCCGGATGACTGGACCCACACCCAGGGCAGCCTGTTCAGCGCGATGAAAATGGAAAAGACCATGATCGGCCTGCTGTTGCTGATGATCGTCGCCGTGGCCGCGTTCAACATCATCGCCACCTTGATCATGGTGGTGAACGACAAGGGCGCGGACATCGCCATCCTGCGTACCATCGGCGCTACACCTCGGCAGATCATGGCGATCTTCATGGTGCAGGGCACCGTGATTGGCGTGGTCGGCACCTTGATCGGCGGCGTGCTGGGGGTGATTGCGGCCCTGAACGTGAGTGAGCTGGTGGGCTGGCTGGAGCGGGTGAGCGGGCAGCATATCTTCAGCTCGGATGTGTACTTTGTCAGCAACCTGCCTTCGGAGCTGCAAGGTGGGGATGTGTTGCTGATTTGCTCGGCGGGGTTTGTGTTGAGCTTCTTGGCGACGATTTACCCAGCGTATCGGGCGGCGAAGATTGAGCCGGCGCACGCCCTCAGGTATTCGTAACCTGCTCGTTCCCACGCGTCTGATCGTTCCCACGCTCCGCGTGGGAATGCCTCACCGGACGCTCCGCGTCCGCTGTTGGGACGCAGAGCGTCCCTGAATGCAGTCCCACGCGGAGCGTGGGAACGATCAGCAGTCGCCCTCGGGCAACTCAATCACAAACCTGGTCCAGCCCGCCTGCGACTCACAATAAATCCTCCCGCCATGCGCGCGTACAATCGACTGGGTAATCGCCAACCCCAGCCCCGCATGTTCACTGCTGCCTGCGCGCCTCGACGGGTCGGCTCGGTAGAACCGGTCAAACAGCCTCGGCAGTAACGACGCAGGAATGCCTTCCCCGCTGTTCTCAACCGTCAGTGTCACGCCACTCTTGATCCGCACCCGCACTTCACCGCCCGGTGGGGTAAACCGCAGCGCGTTATCCAGCAGATTCGACAAGGCCCGACGCAACATACCGCGATCGCCCATCGTCTGGGCGGTGCCTTCGCGCACCAGCGTCACCTGTGCGTCCTCCGCCAGCAGGGTAAAGAACTCCAACAGTGCGTCGACCTCATCGCCCAAATCCAGAGCTTCTCGGCTGGGCATCAGCAAGCCGTGGTCAGCTTTGGCCAGGTACAGCATGTCGTTGACCAGTTGCGCCATCCATTGCAGCTCTTCCAGGTTGCTGTGCAGCGCCTCGCGGTAATCCTCCAGCGGGCGTGGCTGGGTGAGGATGACTTGGGTCTGGGTCAGCAAGTTGGACAGCGGTGTGCGCAGTTCGTGGGCAATATCTGCGCTGAAGGCGGACAGGCGCTGGAACGCATCATCGAGGCGGGCCAGCATGGCGTTGACGGCCTGGGCGAGCTCTGCCAGCTCCACCGGCATTTGCGCTTGGGGTAAGCGTTGCGTCAGGGAATGGGCGGAGACGCTGGCAGCCACTTCGCCCATGCGCCGCAGTGGTCGCAAGCCACTGCGTGCAGCCCAGGCGCCGAGCAGGGCAGTGGCCAGGGCCGAGAGGCCGACGGTCAGCCAGATCAAGCGTTGCATGCGTTGCAGAAAGTGCTGGTGGTGGGTGATGTCGAGGATCAGTGTCAGCTGTGGCGAATCGAGTTGGCTGGGCGTCAAGGGTGCGATGAATACGCGGTAGTCGGTGCCTGCGTATTGCAGGCTGTGTAGGCCGGGCGCTTGGGGCAAGGGAAGGTGTGGCGCGCCGTCCAGCCAACGTTGACCCGCCCCGGTGATGCGCAAGGTGAGGTCGGGCTGGTGATCGAGTTCGGCGCGCAGTTGAGGGGTTCGCCGGGCGAGGTCTTCCGGTGAGGCGACACCTTGCAAGGTGCTGCGCAGGGCTACCAGTTTGCTTTCGAGCTGTTGCTGGTCCAGCTCCATGAAGTGCGCCTCGCTGGCCCGGTTGAACAACACTCCGGCGATCAACGAGACCACCGCCGTGCAGGCGGCAAACAGCAGCGCCAGGCGGCTGGTCAGGGACAGGCGCTTGATCACGTGAACCGTTCCTCCAGCACGTAACCCATGCCGCGCACGGTGTGGATCAGCTTATTGGGGAAATTGTCGTCGACTTTCAGGCGCAGGCGGCGAATGGCGACTTCGATGATGTTGGTGTCGCTGTCGAAATTCATGTCCCACACCTGGGAGGCGATCAGCGTCTTGGGCAGCACTTCGCCCTGGCGGCGTAGCAGCAGCTCCAGCAGGGCGAACTCCTTGGCGGTGAGGTCGATGCGCTGGCCGCTGCGCTCGACGCGGCGGCGGATCAAGTCCAGGCTCAGGTCGGCCAGTTGCAGCGTGGTCTCCTGCGGCGTGCTGCTGCCACGGCGCAACAAGGTGCGCACCCGCGCCAGCAGTTCGGAAAAGGCGAAGGGCTTGACCAGGTAATCGTCGGCGCCCAGCTCCAGGCCATGTACTCGGTCTTCTACGGCATCGCGAGCGGTGAGGAACAGCACCGGGATGTCCAGGCCGGCACTGCGCACCGCCTGCAGGATTTGCCAGCCATCGCGGCCGGGCAGCATCACATCGAGGATCAATAAGTCATAGTCGCCCGTCAGCGCCAAGTGCTGGCCACTGGTGCCGTCGGCCACCAGTTCGGTGGTAAAGCCCGCTTCGGCCAGGCCCTGGCGCAGGTAATGACCGGTTTTGGGTTGGTCTTCGACGATCAGCAGTTTCATATCGGGCTCTTGATAGGGGCTATGTAGGAGCGAGCGTGCTCGCGAAAAACGCCAACGGTAACGCGGGCTGTCAGGCTTGACGCGTTGTGCTTAAGCCCTTCGCGAGCAAGCTCGCTCCTACAAAAAAACATTGGGCTTTATACCGTGCTCGTCAGGGGATGGGCGCAAGCTGACAAAGTTGTAATCTAGCAGTCAGCTGGCTGGCAGCGAGGCCATCTTAAAGTGTTGCCCAAGCTGGATACCTATTTTGGAGAGTGAAAGATGGCGTTGCGTACACCTCTGTTATTGGCAGGCTGCCTGATGGCGTTGAGTTTCAATGCCCTGGCAGATGCGACTCACACCTACGCGTTCGGCCAGCCGGCCCCGGCGGATAAAGCCACGCGCACCGTTGAAGTCACGCTGCGGGACATTGCCTTTGAGCCCAAGTCCCTGGACGTCAAGGCCGGTGAAACTGTGCGCTTTGTGCTGGTCAACAAAGGCCAGTTGCTGCATGAGTTCAACCTGGGAGACGCGGCCATGCATGCCGCCCACCAGAAAGAGATGTTGCAGATGCAAGCCAGTGGAATGCTCACCGCTACCGGCATGGGCAAGATGGATCACAGCGCCATGGGCCACGGCGACATGGGCGGCATGAAGCACGACGATCCCAACAGTGTGTTGGTGGAGCCGGGCAAGACGGCCGAACTGACCTGGACGTTCAAGCAGGCCACAGGCCTTGAGTTCGCCTGCAACCTGCCCGGGCATTACCAGGCGGGCATGGTCGGTAAACTGACCGTTGAGTGAGGCGTTTGTTAAGGGGGCGAGCAAAGGCTGGTAGACTGGCGCGGTTTATTTAGCCAGGTTTCCGCCATGCATCCCGCAGCCGAACATTCGCCGCTGGGCAAGTCCAGTGAATACATCAGCACCTACACGCCTTCGTTGCTGTTTCCGATTCCACGCGCCGCCAAGTGGGCCGAGCTGGGCCTGAGCGCCGAGACCCTGCCGTACAAGGGCGTGGATTTCTGGAACTGCTTCGAACTGTCCTGGTTGTTGCCCTCGGGCAAGCCGGTGGTGGCCATCGGTGAGTTCAGCATTCCGGCCGACTCGCCGAACATCATCGAGTCCAAGTCGTTCAAGCTGTACCTCAACTCGCTGAACCAGACCGCGTTTGCCGATACGCAAAGCCTTGAAGCCACCTTGCGCACCGACCTCAGCTCTGCGGCCGGCAAGCCAGTGAGCGTGCGCATTCGCAGCCTGGCCGACATCGAGGCAGAAGGCGTGATGGCGTTGCCGGGCGTGTGCATTGACGGCCTGGATATCAACGTCAGCAGCTACGAACACCCGCGCCCGGAACTGCTGCGTTGCGATGATTCGCGCGTGGTGGAGGAGAGCGTGCACAGCCACCTGCTCAAATCCAATTGCCCGGTGACCAGCCAGCCTGACTGGGGCAGCGTGGTGGTGGAATACCGTGGTGCGGCGCTGGATCACGCCAGCCTGCTGGAATATATCGTCAGCTTTCGCCAGCACTCGGACTTTCATGAACAGTGTGTGGAGCGGATCTTCCTGGACTTGCAGCGCTTGCTCAAGCCGGAGAAATTGACCGTGTATGCACGGTATGTGCGTCGGGGTGGGTTGGATATCAATCCGTATCGCAGCACTGAGAACACCCAGTTCCTGAACGTGCGGCTGGCGCGTCAGTAAGCCTTCATACAAAAAACTGTGGGAGCTGGCTTGCCTGCGATTGCGATCTTTCAGTCATTCATCAAGTGACTGATACGCCGCTATCGCAGGCAAGCCAGCTCCCACATTTGGTTTTGTGTTTGGCTTGGGCTCGGGTTAGATGCCGATATTGCCAAGGGTCAGCACGATATTGCGCAACGTCCCGGCAATGCCTGGATGGTCCAGTTCAAAACCTTCCACTGCCCGGTTCACATCGTCAGCGATGCTGGGCGTCTGGGTGGCCGGTTCCATTTCCAACTGGACTTCGAACTTGGCGATCAACTCTTCCAATGCTTGACGTTTCTCGGCGGGCAACTCGGGATGGTTCTCCAGTTGCTCACGCACAATATCGGCCTGCTGTTGTAACTTCTCGCGATCAGGCATGACGTTCTTTCCTTTTATCGATAGGCACTGGCATAGACCACGGCGCACGGCGAAAGGTCTACGGGCTGACCTGTAGATTAATCCACTGGGGTCAACTGTGCATGATCTCGATCAGGGCTTCTCGCCCTTGAGCTGGCGCAGGCGGATGTCGGCCAGGCAGGTGCCGAGTTCGCCGAGATGGTCGATCACCGAGTGCACGCCCAGGCCATAGAGCGCCACCGTGGCCTTGCCGCGCTTGTGTTCGCGTTGCTGCTCGGTCAGTGCCTGCCATTGCCGGGGCGACAGGCCGCAGAGCGAACCGCAGGAGGCCAGGCCGATGGTCCACAAACCGGCATTCAGGCCCGATTGCAGCAGACGCGGCTCGCCGCTGACCAGTACGCAGCCTTCCAGACGTTCGATGTTCAACTCCATCAGCGCTTGCCAGCAGGCGTGGGGCGCAGGCCAGCGAATGGAGGAGGGCGAGGCGGCCTTGAGCCAGCCCGGCAGGCCGGCGCAGAGTGGCGCGGTCACGGCGGGAGGCAGTTCGTCCAGCCAGGCGCAGGGCACGCCTTGTTCTTTGAGACTGCGCAGGATTTTCAATGCGCCTGGCGTGGCCTCGGCGTCGGCGCAAGGTGAGTCGGTGCGCGCCAGGGAACCAAAATCCACCAGGCAGCCACTCAGGCCAAATAACACGGCGGTCAATGAGGGGGCGGCGGCGACGGCAATCTCGGCGTGTGGCATCTGAACGTCCCTGAAATAGCTGCCACGCTATCGGGGCGGCATGACAAGGGGATGACACTGTCGGTATTTGTAGGAATTTTGTGCATTTTCCCTAAGACGATTCTAGGTAGCTGCCTAAATCGACACTTCCGTCATATACTGACAGCCTTATTCAGGGCATAGCGCCCATGACAGACCATTCAAGGAGCAAAAGCTATGCGCTGGAGCCAGTACTTCGCTCAGCTATCGGTGTGTGCCACCATCCTGTTGGCACCTTTCGCTGCCCAAGCGGCCTCGGAAGATGACCCGTGGGAAAGTGTCAACCGCCCCATCTTCACCTTCAACGATACCGTTGACACTTATGCCCTCAAGCCAATCGCCCAAGGCTATCAGTTCGTCACCCCACAATTTGTGCAGGACGGCGTTCACAACTTCTTCCGCAACATCGGTGATGTCGGCAACCTGGCCAACAACGTGCTGCAACTCAAGCCGCACAATGCAGGCGTCGACACCGCCCGCCTGTTGGTCAACACCACATTTGGCGTTCTGGGCTTTATTGACGTCGGCACCAAAATGGGGCTGCAGCGCAGCGATGAAGACTTCGGCCAGACCCTGGGCTACTGGGGCGTGGGCAGCGGCCCGTACGTGATGATCCCGTTGCTGGGTCCAAGCACCTTGCGTGATGCGCCGTCCAAATACGTCGACAGCTACACCCAACCGTACCGCTACATGAACGACATCGGCTGGCGTAACAGCACCTTCGGCCTCAACGTCGTTGACGTGCGCGCCAGCCTGCTCGACAGCGAAAAGCTGATCAGCGGCGACAAGTACACCTTCATTCGTAACGCTTACCTGCAGAACCGCGAGTTCAAGGTCAAGGACGGCAAGGTCGTTGACGACTTTTAAGCTGTGACGTTTTGAAATGAAAAAGGCGACCTTTGTAAGGTCGCCTTTTTTGTGCGCGCTGATCGTTCCCCACGCTCCGCGTGGGAATGCATCCCGTGACGCTCCGCGTCACCCTTGCGCAGGGGCTGGATGCTGCGTTAGCGCATTTTCAGAATCTTGAGGCCCAGATGCTGGTCATCGCCTACTGCCTTGGTCCACACCACCTCGGTATCCGCTTCAAGACCCCTGAGCGCGGCGTGCTCTGAATCAATGCGCACGGTCAGCAGGTCACCCACCGTGAACTGGCGAGGTGCCTGCACCTGCATGCCGGAACTGGAGAGGTCCACGCAGGTACCGGCAATCTCCTGCCCGGCATGGATCAAAGACACATCGGCATCTATTCGCATGCGGATGAAATCGCGTTTTTCGGCGTAGTCGCGCTCGTGTTCGCTCACAGCATCCATCCTTACTTTGCGTTGTGGTTGTGAGGGTTCTTATAACTCCCGGTGATTTGCGGTGTAAAGACGCCCGGCGACCATCGGCATGAGCTTGAAACCCCTCACGGATGGGAGTACCGTCTGCGCCTTAGAAGGGCACCTCTGCTTTACCGTTGTGCATGGGCCAAATCCCAATGCTTTGTAGGACAGAGAGGCTAGAAAGCGAATCCAGTACGTGAGCCCGGCCATTGCCGAGCCGCCTACGCCAACCTAATTCTGGCGCCGTTTGCCCACATGCAAAAAACCAGTGCCACGCTGCTGATTATCGATGACGACGAAGTAGTGCGCGCGAGCCTCGCGGCCTACTTGGAAGACAGTGGCTTCAGCGTCCTGCAGGCCAGTAATGGCCAACAGGGTCTCCAGGTATTCGAGCGCGACAAGCCCGACCTTGTGATCTGCGACCTGCGCATGCCCCAGATGGGCGGCCTGGAGCTGATTCGCCAGGTGACCGACCTTGCCCCGCAAACGCCGGTGATTGTCGTGTCCGGTGCCGGTGTCATGAACGATGCCGTTGAAGCCTTGCGCCTGGGCGCCGCCGATTACCTGATCAAGCCCCTGGAAGACCTGGCCGTGCTGGAGCACTCGGTGCGCCGCGCTCTGGACCGTGCACGTCTGCTCGTGGAAAACCAGCGCTACCGCGAAAAGCTCGAGACCGCCAACCGCGAACTCGAAGCCAGCCTGAACCTGCTGCAGGAAGACCAGAACGCCGGTCGCCAGGTGCAGATGAACATGCTGCCGGTGAGCCCCTGGACGATTGACGAGTTCAAGTTTGCCCACCAGATCATCCCGTCGTTGTACCTGTCGGGTGATTTTGTCGACTATTTCCGTGTGGATGAGCGACGTGTGGCGTTCTACCTGGCCGACGTTTCCGGCCACGGCGCGTCTTCTGCCTTTGTTACCGTGTTGTTGAAGTTCATGACCACACGGCTGTTGTTTGAGTCCAAGCGCAATGGCACCTTGCCGGAGTTCACCCCCTCCGAGGTGCTGGGCCACATCAACCGGGGCCTGATCAGCTGCAAGCTGGGCAAGCACGTGACGATGGTCGGCGGCGTGATCGACGAAGAAACCGGTCTTTTGACCTACAGCATTGGCGGTCACCTGCCGATGCCTGTTTTGTACACTCCTGACAGTGTGCGCTACCTGGAAGGGCGTGGCCTGCCCGTAGGCTTGTTTAACGAAGCCACCTACGAAGACCACATCCTGGAACTGCCGCCGACCTTCAGCCTGACGCTGATGTCTGACGGTATTCTGGACCTTCTTCCAGAGCCTACACTCAAAGAGAAAGAAGCCGCCTTGCCCCAAAAGGTCAAGTCGGCGGGCGGCAGCCTGGATGGCCTGCGGCAGGTTTTTGGATTGGCCACGCTAGGGGAGATGCCGGATGATATCGCCCTATTGGTGTTGAGCAGGAATCTTTGATGAGTACCGGAAGAATCCAATTCGCCGAGCAAGACGGGACCTTCGTCCTGAAATTTGTCGGTGAAGTGCGCCTGACCTTGTGTTCGGCCCTGGATGCGACGATCGAGCGGATCTTCACTGCGCTGAACTTCTCGGCGATCGTGATCGACCTGACCGAAACGCGCAGCATCGATAGCACCACCCTGGGCCTGTTGGCCAAATTGTCCATTCTGTCTCGGCAGAAGGTCGGCCTATTGCCGACCGTGGTCACCACCCACGAAGACATCACCCGTCTGTTGCAATCCATGGGCTTTGACCAGGTGTTCAACATCGTTGACCGCCCCATCCCGTGCCCTGAGTGCCTGACCGACCTGCCGTCCCAGGACCAGTCCGAGGAAGTGGTGCGGGTCAAGGTGCTGGAAGCGCACAAAATCCTGATGGGCTTGAATGAGTCCAACCGCGAAGCCTTCCACGACCTCGTCAACGCCCTCGAGCGGCACTGACAGGTTCCCTGTTGAAACACATTCCCCTGTGGGAGCTGGCTTGCCTGCGATTACGCAGTGTCAGTCGATGACGTGTTGGCTGGCCCACCGCTATCGCAGGCAAGCCAGCTCCCACATCGGACGGCGGTGACACCGACGCACAAAAAAGGGCGACACCCTCACAGGTGCCGCCCTTTTTGCCGCTATCTGCCTTTACAGCTTGGCCGACAACAACGCCTCCAGTTTCTCCTGGTCCCGAGCAAACTGACGAATCCCCTCCGCCAGCTTCTCAGTCGCCATCGCGTCCTCGTTGGACTCCCAACGGAACTGCGCTTCAGTCATATGCACACGGGCCTCACCGGCATGGCCTGGCGCCAATTTGCGCTCCAGCTTGCCTTCATCGGCTGCCAGCTTCTCCAACAGGTCCGGGCTGATGGTCAGGCGATCACAACCGGCCAGTTCCTCGATCTGGCTGAGGTTACGGAAGCTCGCACCCATCACTACTGTTTTGTAGCCGTTAGCCTTGTAGTAGTTATAGATGCGCGTCACCGACTGCACGCCCGGGTCATCGGAACCGGTGTAGTCGTTGCCGTTGGCCTTCTTGTACCAGTCGTAGATACGGCCCACGAACGGCGAAATCAGAAACACACCCGCTTCCGCACAGGCAACGGCCTGGGCGAAGGAGAACAGCAGCGTCAGGTTGGTCTGGATGCCTTCTTTTTCCAGCTTCTCGGCGGCACGGATGCCTTCCCAGGTGGAGGCGATCTTGATCAGCACGCGATCGCGGCTAACGCCGGCTTTGTCGTACAGGTCGATCAGACGATGCGCACGCTTGAGAATGGCGGCCTCGTCAAATGACAGACGCGCATCCACCTCAGTGGAAATACGGCCCGGCACTACTTTGAGAATTTCTTGACCCACCGCCACCGCAAAGCGGTCACTGGCCAGGCCCACATCGCCGTTGCAGTCCTGCACGCACTCATCCAGCAGCTTGGCATAGCCAGGGATCGACGCAGCCTTGAGCAGCAGGGAAGGGTTGGTGGTAGCGTCTTGTGGCTTGAGCTTGGCGAGAGTGGAAAAATCGCCGGTATCGGCTACGACGGTGGTGAATTGCTTGAGTTGTTCCAGCTTGGAAGTCATGGGCGTGCTCTGTCCTGTGGGTCTAGTGACATTACCCGAGCGCTGGCAGGCGCTCAAGGGCGCAAATGCGTTAGGTCGTTTGCGAGGGCAATAACCTGGAAACGGCCGTTTGAATCACCGGCCGTGGTGCTCAATTGGAGGGCAAAATCGCAGCTAGGTTCAACTGGATTCCACCCGTCCTGCGCCACTGGTTTCAAGCCAGTTGATAGAGGCAATATCAATGTTTTGAAGTTGTGAAAAGTTTATTTTCCAGCTCTTTAGTTGTTGCCGTTTTTACTTGTGCTATACCTGACTGGCAAGCGCTAACTTGGGCCGATAAAAACTCTGATGACATAACTGTCCGCGGCGAAGTGTGTGCGTCTGTGCATTAAAATCTGCTGGTTCGTTAGTTTGAAAGCAAAGGAGAGATGTAATGAAACGGAATATATCAACACTATTCGCCGCCCTGGGTTTTATTTGTTCAACAACGGTATTTGCCGATGTGACGGTACAGCAGGCCCTCAGCGCCGGTTGTTACGATACCCAGGAAATGCGTGGCATCATTGACACTGCCAAGGCAGGTAAACCCATGGGGAGCCGCACCCTGGAAAAGGAAAACGAACTGACCTCATCCTACGGCGGCAAGATCACCGATACCAGAGTGACTGCGCCTGCCACCTGGGTGTACCGCGCGTATGAGAGCGCGGACACCAACAATTGGCACGTCCAGAAACTCAAGGCCGGGGTGATCTACTCCAAAGCGCAGAACGACCTGGACAAATACCTCAGGGACGGTGGTACACCCGAAAAATACTGGGCCATCGATGGGCCTGACCTACACGCGCTGGGTTTTATCGGTGCCACCTACACGACAATGCGACTGCTCGCCTTACAGTCCAGCGACACCCCGAAAAGTCAGTTCGTGAGTTTTGCACTGGACTACGCCACCACCGGAACCTTTGGAGACGCCGTGTATGCACTGCAAGTAAACCCGAACTCACCCATTCTGGGGTTGGTTAACTGCAAAACGCCAGGCGGTGAAGTTCAATTTCAAATACTCGGCGGCACCACATTCAACACGCTTTACCGAAAAGTCAGGACCGATAAAGATTGGAAAAGGTATAACCGAGACACCGACCAATGGGTAACGGTGCCCAAAGGAACAGTGCCGGAAAACTAAGCAACAGTGCAGCAAGGGCCGGCAGCACCTGCCGCGCTCTTGCAATCACCGCTAAATATGTGGGAGCTGGCCTGCGATAGCGCCGGTACACCCAGTGAGCACTTACCTGACACTCACCAGGCAAAAATGTGGGAGCTGGCTTGCCTGCGATAACGTCGGTACGCCCAATGAGCATCTACCTGACACTCGACCAATCACCGCCCCTCCAACAACGTCCCCGCCTGATCCAGCAACGCCAACGGATCCGCCGCCTTATGAATATCCACCGACAACAACTGCCTGAACTTGCGTGCCCCCGGAAACCCCGTGCCCAACCCCAACACATGCCGCGTGATGTGATGCATCGTCCCACCACTGGCCAAATGCTCAGCAATATAAGGCCGCAACTGCGCCAACGCCTCCGCCCGGCTAATCACCGGCGCCTCACTGCCAAACAACCGCTGATCCACCTCCGCCAACAGATACGGATTGTGATAAGCCTCCCGCCCCAGCATCACCCCATCAAACGTCTGCAAATGCTCCTGGCACTGCTCCAGCGTCTTGATCCCACCATTGAGATTAATCTCCAACTCCGGAAAATCCCGCTTCAACTGCGCCGCCACGTCATAACGCAACGGCGGAATGTCCCGGTTCTCCTTGGGCGACAACCCCTCCAGAATCGCAATCCGCGCATGCACGGTAAAACTGGTGCAACCAGCATCCTTCACCGTCCCGACGAAATCACACAACTGGGCATAACTGTCCCGCCCATTGATGCCGATACGGTGCTTCACCGTCACCGGAATCGACACCGCATCGCGCATGGCCTTCACACAGTCCGCCACCAGGGCAGGGTGCGCCATGAGGATCGCGCCGATCATGTTGTTCTGCACCCGGTCGCTGGGGCAACCGACGTTCAGGTTCACTTCGTCGTAACCGGCGGCCTCGGCCATTCGAGCGCAGGCGGCCAGATCAGCCGGAACACTGCCGCCCAACTGCAGCGCCAGCGGGTGCTCGGCTTCGTTGTGGCGCAGGAAGCGGTCGTGATCGCCATGGAGGATAGCGCCGGTGGTGACCATCTCGGTGTAGAGCAGGGCGTGTTTGGAGAGCAGGCGTAGGAAGAACCGGCAATGGCGGTCGGTCCAGTCCATCATGGGGGCGACACTAAAGCGCCGAGACAGCGTGGGCCTTGCGTTTACGGGGCTAAAGGTCTGTTTATCTAGCATTTTACTCAACGTGTTCTTGGCGTGTTTTCGGGCGTTTTCAGGCGTTTTTAAAGGCTCGGTGGTACGATGTACCACTTCAAAACTGACGCGTACCACTTTCAATATGGCGACTATCAGGGCAAGAAAACTGGCGGATGGGACTGTGAGCTACACGGCACAGATCCGCATCAAGCGCGACGGAGTGCAAGTCTACCAAGAGAGCCAGACCTTCGCCCGAAAACAGGCCGCCCAGGCGTGGGCACGCAAGCGCGGGTCAGAGCTGGATGAGCCTGGTGCGATTGAGCGCGCAAACCGCAAGGGCGCCACGCTCAAAGACATGACAGATCGCTACCTGGTCGAAGTTGAGAAAGCCAAGCCGCTAGGTAAGACCAAGCGCGCCACACTCAATGCGATTAGCGAAACTTACCTGGGCAAGTTGACCGATACGGATATCAACACCCAGTGCCTGGTCGATTATGCACTTTGGCGAATGAGCGGGGAGGGCGGTGGCGTTCAGCCACAAACCGCTGGCAATGACCTGGCGCACCTCGGTGCAGTGCTGGCGATAGCCAAAGATGCATGGGGCTACCAAGTCGACCCGCTCGCCATGGGCGGTGCGCGGCGTGTATTACGCAAGCTGGGCTACAACCTGAAAAGCCGTGAGCGTGACCGCCGACCGACATTGGATGAGCTGGGACGGGTGCTGACGCACTACCAGGCCATGCAGGTGAGGCGCCCGACCGTCATAAATATGCTGAAGGTCGTGGGCTTCGCCCTGTTCTCCACGCGCCGGCTCGATGAAATAACCCGAATTCGCTGGGCAGACGTCGACGAGGCCGGCCAGCGGGTGCTGGTGCGCGACATGAAAAACCCCGGGCAGAAGATCGGCAACGATGTTTGGTGCTACCTGCCGGACGAGGCGTGGCACATCCTCCAGACGATGCCGAAGGCCGGCGAAGACATCTTCCCCTACAGCCCTGAGTCGATCTCCACGTCCTGGACGAAAGCCTGCAAGTTTTTGACCATCGCGGACCTGCACTTCCACGACCTCCGGCATGAAGGTGTCAGCCGCCTGTTCGAAATGGACTGGGATATTCCGCGTGTGGCGAGCGTTTCCGGCCACAGGGATTGGAATTCAATGAGGCGTTACACCCACCTTCGCGGTCGGGGCGACCGCTATGTGGGCTGGGAGTGGCACGAAAAGATTCTGAGGGCGCCCGTCCAACTGGGCGCCGCATCGCAGAAGTGGCTCAAACGACGTGTTTTAACCCGTTGATCTGGCTGTGCTCTTTAACTGCTGCCGCGCGTTGCAGGTCCAGGTACGCGGCCAGGTCGGTGAGGTGGATGCCCTTGGCCGACTTCTGGCTCGGCTCCAGTCGGGTGATGGGCAACTTGATCTGACCACTCATCACCTTGCGCTGGAACATGTCCGGCGTCAGGTGCGTGAAGTAGTCACGGCACACCACCTCCAGCGAGATAATCGCTTGGCCATCGTACTGAGCCATCAGGATAAATGCTGTGTTCATGATTATCCTCATAGAAGCGCGTATCGACACCGTTTTTTCTGCTTGGCTGCTTCACGCTCTGCCATAAATGCAGCCCATTCCGCCATCTTGCTCTGTTGGCGTATTCGACTACACGCCTCGTGCTTTCCCTTTGAGCGGGCTTTGCCGCAGATGTCGCAGCGGCTGGGCAAGTCCAGCCGGTAACCGGCTAACGGCGGGCGGGTGCGAGGACTTGAACTCATGACTGGCCCCTCATAACCATTTTTGTCAGTGCATTGGGCTGGCCGTCGGGTGTCAGCTTGTCCAGGGGTTGAGTAACACTCCGGCCGTTGGCAGTGCGTAGTGTGGCGAAGTTGCCATAAATTCCTTCAATCACACCTGTACGAGCGCTGAGGCGATATTCCCGACCACCGCCGCTCATTGCGACGTAGCTGACCGTGTCGCCGACAGCAAGCGGGGTTGTGGTAGCCTCTGCGATGCCGCCTTGGGGTTGATTCACTTGCATGGTGCTTCTCCTTTGGGTGGTCGGTGTCGAGGGGTTGCAGCCCCTCGGCACCACCTTCTTACTGGCTTTCGCCAGTTGTTTTTTGCTTGCGCACCAGGTGCACAAGCACATTTTCAAGTTCGGCAACCTCTTCGGTTTCTGTCTGCCACAGCAGGACGGCGACGATTTGTTCGGGGCTGCACTCCAGCACCAGAATTTCAAAATCGATTGCCGCGCTAACTTCCAGAATTTTGACCAGGTCGTCAGGCGCATAGGCCTCGGCGTGAATGATTTTTGAGCTTTCCCCAAACCACTCCCTCAGCTCTTCCAAATGTCTGTGACGGTTCGTTGCGCCGTTTTGGCCGCCGCTTGCGATGACTTGTACGTGCATGGTGCTTCTCCTTTGGGTGGTGTCAGACGTTGCAGCGCCTGGCAGGTATTGCCGTTAATGAATCAGGCCTGGAAGTGCCAGCACTTCACGATGGGTTGCTTCGTGACGACGGCGTTGGTCTTGCTGGCCTGGTGAGCCCGTACCGCGCTGTCGGTCGCCTTGTTGACGTCGAGCAGCTTCCGCGAGCGGGAGTCCTTCAGGCGCTCGCGCAGTTCGCTGACGTCGGCGATTTTTTGCCGGTTTTCTGCCGCGCACTTCACGAAGTCGTTGAGGTTGATGGCGATGATGTGGTCTTTCTTGCTGTGGTTGACCACCGGGCCTTCGGCGTCCAGGCCTTCCAGGTATTCGTAAACTTCCCAGAATTCAGCCACTACCGGATGATCGGAACTGATCGAGGCCTGGCGCTCAATCGCCATGCGGATGATCTGCGAGCGGGTATGCTCGACCTGTGCGTCGGTGAGCGGTACCACCATGCACAGGCAATCCAGCAGGGCGAGCATTTGGGCGTGGTTCTTGTTGATCCGCTCCACCCGGATGTAGCCGCGCAGCTTGTTGCCGCAATGGTGACATTCGCTGTGCTCGTCTTTGAATGGGGTGTCGCAGGCAAAGCAGTGGGAATGCAGGTTGCGCAACTTCGCCTCGTAGCCCGCAACCCGCTGGCCGAACAGTTCCATCACCTCCAGCTCTTTGCGCACGGCCTGCAATACAAAGTTGCTGAGTCTCGAACCTTCCAGTGCATTGAGCCGATCTGCTGCCGCACGGCTTTCAGCGGTGACGTTCGGTCGCACAAAGTGCAGTTTGACGATCCGGGTCATGATCGCCTCTGACGCCACCACAGGGGCGTTCTGGCTGATGGCGATGGTGCCGCGAAACGGTGGTTCGTAGGTTTCGTTACCGGCGGTTTTCACCCCCTTGGTCGCCAGGGTGCCGCCGCCGTAGTAATCCTTCAGTTCGTCCCATTCGAAGGTTTTGGCGTGGGCCTTGTCGTCGCCGCTGCGGTCTGATTCCAGCAGTACGATGGGCATGCCGGATACTTGGCCCATCAAGCGGCTGCGGCCGGCCTTGGTGGATTTGGACGGGTCGAACCCTTCGTATCCGTCGCGGCCCGCGAGTTTCCACAGCAGCGTGAGCAAAGTGGTCTTGCCGGCCCCGGCCTCACCTGTGGCCTCAAGGAAAGGAAACGACTGATACCGGCTGCGGATCTGTTCGGCGAACAGCGAGCCAAACCAGAAGGTCAACGCCACGATGCCCTGGGCACCAAAGCACTGCCACAGAAGCCCTAGCCAGTGGTCATCGTATTTTTTGCCATCCTTTTCCAGATCGATCTTCACACCCTTTTGCAGGGTCTTGAGCTTCAACTTGCCCATCTCAAAAAACTCTTCTTCGTTGATGTGGATCACCTGGCCTTCGCGGATGGCGACGTCGTTGAACACGTAGCAGTGGTATTCCTTGCTGTAGCCCACGTAGTCGATGGTCTGAACGGTCTTGATGCCAAAAAGCTGGTCTTTCATGAGTTTGTCCAATTGCTGCCCACTACCGGTGAACACGGCTCCGGCACCCATGCCGAGAAGTCTTTTTTTGAATTCGCTGGCGGCGGCGACCTGACCACCCGTGAAAGTGTTTTTCACTGAGCCGCCGTCGTGCGGGAAGTCGACGCGGAAGAAGTACCAAGACTCGTCGGTAATCTCGTTGCGCTGGAAATAGAGGGCTTTGGGGTAGCAGTTGGCAATTTCGACGACGCAACCAGCGACGCTCAGTGCCTTTTCCCGAAGCTGTTTTTCGCTCAGTACTTGGGCTTCCTTGTCATCGCTTTTTTCCAGGGCCTGCTTGGCGCTGTTGTATTTCGCGAGGTCCAATTTCCACCAGTACAAGCGGGAGTCGAAACAGAAGTGAAACTCCTCCCGCTCCCGCCACTGATACATGAGCATCGCCTTGTCGCTGGCACTGTCGGCAATGAGTAGAGCGCCCTGGTGACGGGCTTCTTTCAAATCCTTTTCGATGCGATCAGCACGGGCTTTGTCATCGTCGATAAATGCCCAGCGTTGATGCAGGTCGTTCCAGTCAACCTTGCGGGCGTCAGGCTGTGAAACCTGGGCTGCGTCGCAGGTAAAGCCAAGTTCGCGGGCACGGTTGACCCACATGCGGGTGTACTTGTGAGCGCCGGGCTCGTTGTCCAGAGCCCACACCAACTTAGGTGTTTTACCGCCGCGAGCGGTGATCAAGGCCTTGAGTGATTCCTCTGGAAAGGCGTTTGAAGACAGCGCCGCCACCGCAGAGATACCGTTTTGAATGAGCGCAATGGCGTCGAAGATGCCTTCAACGATCCAGAGCTCTTTTACTTCAAGCAGATCCAGGCACGGCGGGCACCACCAATGGCCCCTGTAGCTCTTGAGGGGTTGGAAGCGGGCCTTCTTCTTACCGAACCGCGACGGTTGGTCAATCAAGCGCTCCCAATACCCGCCGTGCTCCAGGGGAAAGCGCACCGTCGCAGACCCAATATTCAGGTCGCGATCAAAGTAGCTTTCCTGGGTGTACCAGCCCTCGATCAGCTCAACGCGGAAACCTCGGGCAAATGTCAGGTACGCTTTTGCGCTTGCGGCTGGCTCGTCGCGGGTGGCAGGTGCTCGCTTGCTCCAGTCGTCAAACAGGTCCGGGTACAACTCTTTGGTCGGTGCCATGTACCGGCAGTTTTTCTCGCGGCCACAGCGGATGAACCAGGGCTCATCGTGGCGCGAAAACAAACGTTTCTGATTGCACTGCGGGCAGGTGCCCTTACGCATGTAATGCGTGCCCTTCATGTGCTGAAGGCCGTAATCAGACTCCAGGCGCTGAAGAACATCAGCGCGGATCTTGTCTTCCATGGGCTTGCGAATCACTGCACATGCTCCGCAGGCGTAACAACGAGCTGTTTTTTCAGCTCGCTGCGCGTCTTGCAGATGCCTGCCAGGTAGGGCAAGTCCTCAAGCACCTTCGGCGCCCGCTGACCACTTGGCACATTCCGGTAGCGGTCGGAGTACCAAATATCAGCCATGGTGACTTCGTACTGACTGGTCAACCACAACAGGTAGTGCTGCGCCTGTTGTTCGTCCAGCTCCAGTTTTATGGTGATTTTGCTCATTTCGGCCACCAGTAAGTTGCAAATTTCCCCTACCCACGCGGTGCGGGCATCTAACAGGGAGGGTTTTGGATTAGTGCGGGAGGTTGCGAGTCAGCAGCAGGCGTGTGGGGAGCAAGCGTGCTGAAACGGGATGTCGCTGTTGGGTGCAGTTGTCGAGCAGCAAGATCACGGGGCGAAAAGGGCCGCTGGTGGGATGGATACCCAACCAGGCCACACGCTTGCAGGTCATGCTTTCGAACTCGGCCACCGCCAGTTCAGCAATGCGTTGCACCAGGTGCGTGGGCACCTCAAGCGACTGGGTCAAGTACCGGGTGCAGTTCTCTAAAAGCTGGCTGTCGCCGGCAAGGTGCTCGCAACGGTGACGGTACAGATAGGCCACGGCTGCTTGTTGCATCGCGGCACGGTAATCGCTTGCGGGGTTGGTAGTCAGGGCGATGGTGTTCATACAGGTGCGGCCTCCATTTCCAGTTGATCCAGCAAATCGGGTTGATCGGTCTTCGCCGTGAGGTTCTGTCGAGCAAGGAGGCGCACTTTGGTGGGCGCCATGGGCAGAACGGTAAGGGGGCGCTCGATGCCTGATGGGCTCAGCTGGTATTCCCAAACCAAAGAGCCGGAAAACGTGGCGCCGCACAGCAGGTTGGTGCATTCCGAATACATTGAGCGGAAGCAAGGCGTCTGCCCTTCGGAGGTACGAATGCGCATCGAGCTGCCGCAGCAGGGACAGACCAGCTTGTAGGTGCTCAATGCTTTGGCCCCCGGCTGTGCAGCAGAATCGTTGCCAGGACTTCAGAGTGGCGGGCCGCCATGTAGTGGCTGTGAGCGCGCAAAATCGCCTCGGCTTCATCCCGCTCGATGACGCCGTCGTCCAGTGCCTTCGCAATGATCTGGTCGACCACACCGCGCTTGGCTGCAGCACGTACTGAGCGGTTGTAAAGGTCTACGTTGTCCAGTGTTTCAGGCTTGGCGAGGGGGACGAACATGCCGCCGTACATCGCCGCGATGTATTCCGGCAGGTAGGTGGTGCCCATGTCCTGCTCTAACAAATGGATCTGTTCATCGCTCAGGGGCCGACTGCCGGCGTTTTCGTAGATGTGGTTGTCGAACTTCTTGAGTTCGTATCCCAGGCGCGCTGCAGCGCATTCCCGGCCACCTTCGTAGTCGTTGATCACTGCGCTCATTACTTGGCGCTTGGTCGCTAGAACTGGGCGTTTCATCTTCTGGTTTCTCCCTGGAGTCATCGCCCCTACAGTCGTTTCATACAGCCGGTGCTGAGTTTTGCTCGGCGCTTTCCGCGAGGATTCCCGGCAATATTTCTTTGCCGATCATCCGAGACAGGTCTCGTAGGATTTGGAACGTCAACCTGCCACGGGGCAGCTTGTTGTTTCCCGCCCAACGCTGAACCACTTGCGTCACTGTGCGCACCTCATAGCCATGGCTTAGAGCGAACTGACGGAAGTTACTGCCACGCTCGATCAGTCGTGCTTGGATCTGGCGTTTTTCCATGGCTTGGCTCATGGTTCGAGTGTTCCTAGTTGGTTAAGATGTACCTGTTTGTTCGCAGTATACGCACCAAAACGGGTGCGTCAATTGGATTATATGAAAAAATGAGTATAGCCGCTCGCCTGCGCAGCGTTATCGACGACAGAGGCATGTCTATTAAGGAGGCCTCAGAGTTAGTGGGGATCCCATACAGAACGCTCCAAAATTACCTCCTGGGTGAGCGGGAGCCTAACGCGAAGGCGATGGCTGCCATTCGCACTCATTTGGGTATAAGCCTGGATTGGTTGCTGACAGGCGAAGGCTCTGTGTGTCTGGGTGTTTCGGCTGAATCATCGGATGCGCGGACTGTTAATCAGCAGGAGGAGGCCATCCTTGAGCTGTTCCGCTCGCTTGGAGAGTCAGGTAAGCGGGAGATACAGAGCGCTGCTGAGGAAAAGAAACGCTTAATGGATGTCGAGCAGCGCCTCAAGGATTTGACTGAAGCCCTTGCCGATACCAAACGGCCAGCATAGTCTGTACCCATTAAGAACGAATCAGCCAGGCAGGGACGCCGGTGAACCAATCTGGTGACGCCTGATTACAGGGCTGGTGCTTTCGCCCGTTGGCACCACCCCATACCCACATACGGACGTGTGTAATGCTTAAAATGGTCACTTACCCCTCTTGTTACTCGCGAATCTCCGTTACTTTGAAAAGTATCGCTGAGCGTCATGAGCTTTCTCACATGAAAATTAACTCTGCTCACTTAAGATGAGTGGCACTCCAATGGATAAAAATATGACAAGTGCTGAGAATATTTCGGATCCTGTAGAAGAAGCTCCTGATGATATAAGTTCGAGTAGCTCCTTTGTTGTAAATGCAGCTATAACTGCTGAGCTTGAACGGAATCCTAAGCTAACAGGCAATCCATTTGATGTGTCCATGGGGAAGCCGTGGAATTTGAAGAATCAAACAGCTATCGATTTTATCGCGAAGATTGAAGAAAAGTTCAGAAGGAAGAATAAGTTTCATGGGTATTTTTCATATCCAACGATAAATAGTACGCCTGGAAACCTTCGCGCCTATATAGATGGTGGAGATACTAGTTTTGTACATGCTGTAGGGCAGATGATGCAGAGTCTTAAACTCGCAGGTAATGCCGTAGAACGCGGTAATCTTGTTGGTGGTAATGTGGTGTTTGTCCATTACAAAGCATCTGATGAGACGGATGACCATGGTCGTTTTCTAGTCGTTATGGTGGCCAAAAAAAGTGGGTTTGATTTTGATAGCGACTTGCAACCAAAAAAGCTCAGCCCAATAGACACTGATGCTTTGCGCCAGGCTGCTTTGTTTGATTTGAATCTGTTTTCGGTTTCTTATCCAAAAAATGATGGTGATACCTATCTGCACTTTATTGAGGGGAAATCTAAGAGCGATTTTTTTAAGGAAGCATTGGGCTGTGATGATGCGGTGCCAAACAAAGAAAGTGTGAGTAATTTGCATGTTGCTGTTAGAGCGTTTGTAGCTGAATGCAAGCTAGCTAGAAGTCAGCGGGACAAGATTTTTGAGAAGGTTGTAGAACATCTGAAAAAAAGAGCTAGTGAAAAAAAGCCGACAGGCCTGAGCGAGATTCAGCAGGTTATTGATAAAGAGCTTCCTGTTGGACACAAGCATAAAGGTAAATTTTGCATTTATGTGAATGAAAATAAATATGAGATTAACTCTGTTTTTGAACCGACTACCTCTGGAGCAGTGAAGGGAGAGTTGGTCGATATTAGTGATTTGAGTAAGAATTTCTCATGCAAGGTAAAAGTTAGCTCATTAGGGTATGAGGGGTCAGATAAACCAGTTTTGCTTGATGATGATTTAAGCTATATTAGAATTCCTCTAGATGATGAGGCCAGAAATTCTATTATCTCGGCAATTGGCAAAAAAAATGACAGTGCTGCTAGCTGACTTACTTGATAATGCTGACATCGTTATTGATGAGCATTACGTCGTTTTTCGTGCCCCGAACTCAACGGAGGGGCGCGAAAAGTTGTGTGCGATTCATAAGGAATTAGCTGCTTTAACTTTTCATGATGCGCTTTCATTAGAGGAGGAAAGTGAAGGACTGCAACTGGTAGTTAATACCGGAACGGATTCTTGGTCCAAACGTTGCCCTTTATATCTCAATGTCAGCCATTTTTGGGGTGCGGTACGATTTGATGATTGCTTGCCCGATTTTTATTTTGTTTGTGATGCGAGGGTCGGGTCGTGGCAGGACAAAGAAAGCAATGTTTCAAAGATTAAAACATATTTTATTTGGAAGCATGTTTTTAAAGAGTTGTCTGATCATAAAGGCACCAGCTCTTCTCCGAATGCCTTTGTTTATTTTGTAAGTACTGATAAGGGTGCAAAAATATATGAAGTAACTCCGCCGGTGTCATTGGCGGAGCTTGAGTTTTTTAAGTTTGACTCTGAGTCTCATGGCGTGGCATCTGAGTTGAGGGATTTGATCGGTATTAAAGATGCGCATATTCGTGAAAGAAGGGATGTGTTGAGGACTACTCTTTCTGAGCTGCTTGATGAAGATCATAGTGAGTCATCATTTAGATGGGTCGTAACTCAGCATAAGCGGTTTCAGAAAAAATTCAGAGAAAATTATGATGTGTATGTACATCGATTCTCCGTTAATAAGCTCTTAGGGGAAATAGAGGAGAAGGTTTCTGATTATATTTCAAAAATCAATGAGTCTGTGTCTTCTAGTCAGAACAAAGCTTTTGCGATTCCCGGCGCGCTGATTGCTATTGCTGCATTGATTAAGAATCAAGATGTGTCGTCGGTGTTGCTAGTGTGTATAGGTTTGTATTTTGTGATGTTACTAACCCGTACGGCAAATGCGATTTATTTAGAAGCATTTGAAACCCTTGAGGGACAGATAAAGAAGTCGCTTTCTAGATACGAAATAATAAAGGATGAAGATGAGGTAAGGGTTAGTGCAGAGGAAGCCAAAACAAAGTTGATACATTTGTTGGATGCTGCAAAAGGTCGTTTAGGTGTGATAGATGGTTTGGCGATTGCAATGTTTGTTTTTGGGGTTGTGTATGGAATAGTTGTTCTGTTTGGTGAGGACTTGACAAGTATTTCTAAGCAGTATGGAGTTCCACTTATTCAGCGGTTTTTTGATTTTATTTCTGCGCAGCCCAGTTTTGACAGATGGAGTTGGTTGCAGCGCTTATTGTAGTAGGCAATTAACGACAGCGGAAAGATTGCAACAGTTGAACAGAACGGGTTGGCTATTAAGTACCAGGCTTTTGACCGTGATGTGGTAGCACGGCGTCTATTTGTTTGCTGAATAGCCCCCTACGATTTGGCCCTACTATTCGATGGTCTTACATTTCGGCATTGGCCGCCTGCATCCGCTTCCACTCCCGATCCACTGCCCGTTTGGACGTTTGCTGCGAGGCATATAACCACCGTAGCCGTTTTGGCTTACTTTGGCTTCCCGCCGTGACTGTTTTTTCCTTCCCATCTTTCTGATCGCGGTAGTAAGCAACGATCCCGGTGTAATTTCCGTGGTTCTCTTCCGCCAGATCTTCAATATTGTCCTCCGGCAACTTGCTCTCCAGCTCCAGGCTGACGGTGTATCCGCCGTCCGGGCTCAAGCTGTGCTGCACATTGCCGCCGTACCAAATTATCTCGTCGATTTCCGACTTAACGCCCTGGAGCGTGTACGTCAGTTCGGGGATCAGATCCGGCCGGCCCATCGCGAGCGTGTAGCTGAGCGTGGCACTGCCGCGTTGCAGGCGTCGAAACTCGGCCCTTGCAGCCCTCAGCGCGGATTGCTGGTCGCTGTAGGTATGGCGCAGGTCTTTGAGGTTCTCGCCACCGCCGGCAACCGCTTCCTGTTTCTTGGCGCTGTGCACATCGTAGAAATAGGCGCGCACACCGTCGTAGCTGTCGCGATCCGCCTGCAGGTAGCGGTGCTGATCGCCGTCGGCGCGTGTGAGGGTAATGTGGGGCAAGGGAAGCCCACTGGCGGTCTTGCCGCCGCCTGCAGGGATGCACAGCAAACAGCCAGCCTTCACGCTGGCCACCGCATCGAATTCTTCGCCCAGGCGCGTGATCAGGTTGGCGTCCGATTCGTTGGCCTGGTCAAGCTGCAGGATCGGCAACGCACCGAGCGCGCCGGCCACGGTCGAGGTGAGGTTGTTTCCCATGGCGATATCGCCGATGACTTTGCCCAGCGTGGTGTTGCTCCAGTTGCGCTCGCGCTTGGTCTTCAGCCCTTTGCACAGGTCTGCTGATCGAGCGCGGATGCTGAGTACATCCGGCGCGCCGCTGTGTTCCGTCTCGTCGACGGTGTAGGTGCCCTTGTCCACCAAGCCAGTGTCGCTCCAGCCCAACCACAAGTGAAGTACTGCACCCTTGGGTGGTATCGACAGTAGGCCGTCATGGTCGCTCAATGTGATCGTGAGCTGATCGGCCTCGACGCCACGGTTGTCGGTTAGATCCAAGTTCATCAGCCGCGGACTCACCTTCATGGCGATATCGTTGCCGTCCACCGTGAGACGGAAGGCCGGAACAGGATAGGCGGCGTCCCGGACGAAGCGTTCCGCCGCATCCACGAGGTAACCGGTGACTTTGGATAGCGCGGCTTCTATCACAGAAGCCCCCGCAGAATGTTGAGCCCGGTGCTGGTAGCGGCGCCGAGCAGGTCAATACGGGCATCATCGGTACGCTTGAGCGTAAGGGTGAACTCAATGCGCCGTGGCGTGCCGTCTCTAAAGAACACAGTTTTGGTCTCGCTCAGACTTTCGATCACCCACAAGCCGTATATCCGGCCGGTGCCCTCGACCATCGGCCAGGCCTTGCCGGTGTTCGCCATCAACCGCAAAGCGTCCAGGCTGAGCACGCTGCCGGCCAGCTCCGGGAGGATGATGCCGGGGAGGGTAATGGTGTCGTCGCCACGGCCGACAAATTGCAGCGCGGGTGGTGCACCGATGCGGCTGTTGCTGGCATGGCGCCAATTGGTCTGGCGCTGCAGCTCCTGGTAAGCGAGGGTCGATAGGCTGAACACGAACATGCCGAGGCTGAGCATCATGGTGATTAATCCCGGTCAGATAGCTTGCTGCGACTACGAGCTTTTTTCTCGCGGTCAATGCGGACAAGTTCAGCCCGCACAGCGCGGGCGACAGCTTGGGCGTCGAGCCCAGGAGTCGCTGGAATGTTGATGTTGATGACGTCGTGGCTGTCGTAAACCGCTTTTACCGGAGTGCTGGCGATAGGTGGACGATCATCGACTGCCAGAGCTGGGAGGCTGAATGCACTCATGGCGAGCGCTCCGGCAGCGGCGATCTGCTTGCCAAAGTCCATCAGACTCACCATTCCTTCGTTGATTGGTGGCATCTGCTTCGGTGCCTGCGCGGTTGAGCGCAGAGGCAATTGAGGTATGTGCTGGATTCGTTGGCGAGCCTCTTCAGCCTCAATAGGGGTAGCAGGCAACTCAGGCTGTAGTAGGTGCTGTGTTCGCTCGCGAGCATTCTCTGCGCCAATTGGTAGGAGCGGTAGCAAGGCTTGTGGCAGCTCTCGGGTGTGCTGGCGGGCAGCCTCAGCACCTACGGGCGGGACAGGCAATTTGAGCTGTGGCAGGGTCTGTGTTCGCTCACGGGCGTCCTCGGTGTCAACGGATTCGATCGGCAATAACGGTTGCGGCAGCTTTTGGGTGCGCTGGCGCGCTTCTTTCACAGCAACAGGTTCGGGCTGAGCCGGCACGCTGAGCACTACGCTTCCGGCTGCGGTCAGTTTCTCGCTGATGTGGGTGAGCGCCTTCAGTGGGCCGTTTTCGCCACCTTCCAACCCCTGGGTCAGGCCGGCCATGGTGAAGCCGCCCAGCTCAGCGAAGACCCGCGACGGGCTATGGATGCCTAGCTTTTCCTTGAACCAACCGATGCTTGCGTCGCCGATTGAGCCGATGGCGTTTTTTACTCCACTAAGGCCAGCGGTTAACCCGTTGATCAATCCGTTGACGATCATGTTTCCGAACTCGGTAAAGCGGCTGGGCAAGTCCACGCCCAGGTAGCTCAGTACGCCAGCAAAGGCCTGGTAGATCAGGCCGATTGGGCTGAAGTTGGCAAGTGTATTGATGATCCCGACTATCCCACCGCTGAACCCTGCCTTGATTTCCGTCCAGGCATTGGCGAAGTAGTTCTTCACCGCATCCCAGTTTTTGTAAATCAGGTAGGCACCGCCGGCGAGAGCGGCCACGACGGCGGCGATGACCAGGACAATCGGGTTGGCAGAAAGCCCCCACAGGGCGATCCCGACCACACGTAGTGCAGATACCAACGGGCCGATCAGAATGCTGCCCAAGGCCCGCATTACGGTGCCAAACACCTTGAATACTGCAATGATGCCAGGCAGGCGGATACCAAGCATTGCCAGGCCAAACCGCAGGAACAGGAACGGTGCCAGGAGGCCGCCCAAGGTAAGAGCGAGCCCGCCGAAAACAGCCGATAGCGCCGCCACGCTGGCTACGATTTTCAGCAGAGTCGCGGTCAAGACCGGGTTTGCCTGGACCCAACCATTGACCTTGTCCAGCACACCACCGATAGCGTCCATGACGTCTACCATCGTCGCCCGTACGGCCTCACCTGCGCCGCTTTTGGTGTTGAACAGCTTGTTCTGCAGCACCTGCCAACGGCCTTCGATGGCGTCGGCCCGGACGTCCATTTCCCTTTGCATAGAGCCTTTGGCAGCAGCGTCATCCACCAATTTTAGCTGGCGGCGCAGCTCATCCAGGTTGTTGACTAGCTTACCGGCATCTTTGCCGAACTCTTTACCGAACAACCGGGTGGAGGCTTCGGTCTGCTGTTCGGGCGACAGCTTCTTGATGCGCTCGAGGACGCCCATCATCGTGCCCATGGCGTCTTTGGTCATGCCGGTTTGCACGGCCTTTGAATCCAGGCCGACCACCGCCATGCCTTCCTGAAACTTTTTACCCTGCATGGTGGCGATAGCCAGCTCGCGCACCATTGCTCGTGAAGCGCTGGCGGCGACCTCCGGTGCAGAACCCAGCGACAGAAAGGTACTGCCCAGCGCCGCCGCTTTCCGGTAGTCAAGCTTGTCGGCCACATCGCTCATGCGGGTCAACGTTTCGATGATGTCGCCGCCCTTGGAGCGGGTGTTGTCGTCGAGATAGTTGAGTGCGTCGCCCAACTCGGCGATGTTCTTGATCGGCACTTTGTACAAGCCGGCAATTCGGCCCATATCTTCGCCGACCTGCTCGGCGGGTAAGTCGAAGGCGACGGCTGCGGTAGCCGAGACCTTCGCCATCGCGAGGAGGTTTTCCTTACCCTGAATACCGGCCCGGGCCTGAGCTTCGACCAAGGCGGCAAACTCGGTGGTGGCGATGGGCATTTCATTGCTGGCCGCTTTTATCGCTGCGGCGAACTCGTAATAGGTGCTGGTGAGTTTGCCGTTGTCGTCCCGTGCGCCATCGACTTGCTTGGCGACGCCCATCATGGCGCTTTCGAAGTCGACGTACTCCTTAACAACACTGATAACCGGGCGGCTGGCTGTATAGGCTACCCCCAAGCTGGCACCACCCGCGACAGCGGCGTTGCCGGCGAACTGCTTGCCTTGATCGTAAGCGCCACGGGCCTTGGCGAGGCTTTCCTGCTTGTGTCGCAGAGCGTCCAGCTTGTCCATCTGAGCTTTCATGGCTCGCGTGGTGTTGTCCATATCGCGCTTGAGCCTCAACTCCGACGCGCCCAGGGCGTTGGTGTTGATGCCGACGTTCTTAAGCCGCGCGCCCAGGCTGGATAGCTTGTTTTGCTGCTGGCCGTACAGTTCGCCCAGTCGTTTCGATTCGGTGCTGTGTTGCTTGAGTAACGTTAGTTGGGCTTTGAGCGGAGCTTCCAGGCGGCGGATCTCGTCGCGCAGACTTGCATGGCCGGCGCGACTGGTGCGCAGTTGCGCGTTGTTCAAGGTGAAGCGGTCGGCCAGGGTTTTTTCCTTGGTCGCGAGCTGATCCAACTGAACCTTGCGGTCCCGTTGGGCCGCTGTGAGCCGCGTATATTCGGCGTGTTGCTCGCGGGTCAGGGCGTTCCCCTTTTGAACCACTGCGTTCAGGGCGGCGATCTGATTGCCGGATTTTCGGTGTTCGTCTCCTAGCAGGCCCAGGGCGTTTCGTGCTCCGGTGAGTTCCCGCTTGAGTTCGTGCTGGCTGGTTTTGAGGGCGTCGACCTTATGCCGTGACTGTTCGAAAAGTGCCTGGGTTGGCGCGAGCTGCTGCCGGACTTTCGCCGTAACGCGGGAGAGTTCGCCTACCTTGGCGTTATTGGCGGCGAGTGCCTCGGATGTTGCGCGGGTTTCAGCCTGCAGTTCGCGCCAGGCGCTGACGTCTCGCTGCTGGATGTTAAGTTCTTTGAGTCGGTCGCGGGCGGCCTTGAGGGCGCGGGCGGTCTCTTGGCTTCCCCCCGTAATTTGCTTCAACGGACCTGTGGCTTTGTCGATGGCGCTCAGCAGCACCTGAAGTCTCAGATCATTCGCCATCGTTGGAACTCCGCACCCTGGCGCGCTCGCGCCAGTCCATCAGGTCTTGCAGGCCCAGCTGATCCATATCAGCCGGTGCCCAGTGAAAAACCACGGCCAGATCAGCCATGGCGTCCTCTACGCGACGAGGGATGCATCCGTCTTCGCCGACTTCTGCAACAAAAAACCGCTGATCTTGCTACCAAGTTCAAGTAGGTCTGCTGGATCCATCGCAGAAACTTCAACGGCGGTGAGACTAGGCGTGCTGATGCGCGGCAGTACCTTGATAACGCTGGCGACGTCCATTCGTAGCAGATCCACCAGGCTCACGCCGCGCAACTCACCGGAGTTCGGCTTGCGCAGGGTGATGCTGTCGATGCTGGTGGTGCCGCGAAGGATTGGTGTGTCGAGGGTGACGGTGTTGTTGTCGGCCAGCGGCTGCACGTCGGGCTGTTCGGTGGTTTCGTTCTTCATGAGAGTTGCTCCTGGTTATTAAAGGGTGAGACTCGATTGAGGGGGCGGGTCAGATGCCCATGCCGGTGCGGTGCTTATCCAGCATGTCCACGCCATTGACCTTCTCGACGAAGTTGAGCAAGTCGATCTCGATGATTTCTTCGCCATCCACGGTCAGCTTGTAGTAGCTGCAGGTGGTGGTCATAGAGTGCTCGGTGTCCTCACCAGGCTGGGCATCACCCATCTCGATGGTCTCGTGGCGACCGCGCACGACGACTTCCACGTTGCTGACTTCGCCCGTGTCGTCTTGCTGGTAAGGGCCAGAGAACCGCAGGGCCACGCTGGAGGCGTTGACCGCACCGAACTGGCGCAGAGAGATCAGATCGAGACCACCGGTCTTCCATTCGAACTGGATCCCGTCATCGGAAAAACCCAGATCAGCTTTGACCGGGCCGTTCATGCCGCCGCCGCGATAGGCTTCCATCTTGCGGCCGAGGGCGGGCAGGGTGAGGGACTTCACCAAGCCGAGGTAGCTGTTGCCGTCATTGAACAGGTTGAGGTTTTTGAGCTTGCGAGGCATTGCCATGGCGGTGTTCTCCGGGATACGTGTTCAGGGTGAACTCCCCTCGCGGGGAGGCCCGGTTTAGCTGTTGATGCCCTTTGCGAAGTCGATCAGGTAACGGTCGGTGATTCGCTGGCGGAAGGTGAGATCTTCAAGCGGTGGCACGGGGGTGTAGTCGTAATCAACCCAGAGCTTGCCGGCCTTGAGGGTGTCTTTGGTGTTGATGTCGTCCGGGTACCAGCAGCTGCCGCCGATCAGATAGCCCTGGGACTTCAGCTCGCGCATCTTGGCGTTCACGCCTTCGACCAGGTCGCGTACCAGGGAGGCGTGCATAGGCCTGTCGATAGCCCACATGTGCGCTTCGCCCATGGTGTCCGCGATGATTTGCGCGGTGCGGGTGTAGTTTTCGAAGGCGAACAGCGGGTCATCGCTGCAGGTGCGGCTACCCCAGAAGCGGAAGCCGTTGGCGTTGATCAGGGTGGTGACTTCGTTGCTGTTCAGGTAGTTGGCGTCCGTGGCCGGGTTTTGCAGATCCCAGAACACGTCGGCGCTGATACCGGTCACGCCGCTGACGGCCACGTTAGACAGGGTTTTATGCCAGCCTGTCTCCTGATCGATCTTGGCGCGCAGGCCAAGCGCACGGGCCACGGCCGAGGCGGTGGTGGTCTTGTTGGCGACGGTGTCCCAGTTCTGGAAGTCCGGCCAAATCACCATCATTTCGCGGGCGCCGAAGTTCGCGCGGTAGGCGACCACCTCTTCCTTGGTTTTGCAGCCCCAGGCGCTGACGTACGCAAAGGCACGAAGGTCTTTGGCAATGGCGCCGAGGGCGGTGGCCACCGGCAAACTGTCCAGGCCAGGCACGCCGAGAATGCGTGGCGCCATGCCCACGCGGGACTTGGCGGCGAGCAGGGCTTTCATGCCGGTGTACTGGCCGTTCGGGGTCGTACCGCCGATCAGGGCGCTGGTGGTGGCCGCTTCGTCGGCACCTTCCTTGACCCGCACCACGATGACGTAGGGCTTGGTCTGGTCGGCGATGCCTTGCAGGCTAGCGGCCAGGGTGCCTTTGACGCCAGCTTTACCAACGGCGGTCTGCACGTTGGTGATCAGGACGGGCGTGTCCAGGGGGAAAACGAGTGGGTCCGCATCTTCAGCCGTGCAAACCATGCCGATAACTGCGGTGGGAATAGTGCGAATGGGGCGGGTGCCGTCGTTGAGTTCGATGACCCGCACGCCGTGGAGATAATCGGCCATGGGTTGGTGCCTGCGCTGTGATGGAATGACAGTGCAGAGGTTGCCGCGCGCGCGCCTCCTCGGCGAGCGCGTGAGGTTGTAGGGTAAGGAACTACAGGGCGCAGATAGAAAAAGCGCCCCGACGGGCGCTATTGAGTTTGCTCAGCCAACCACGGTGGTGCTGCCGGCCTGTGATCAATGAGGGGAAACTCCCCGGATTCGGGCCAGTTGCGGAGTGCACGGCGGTATGCCTGAAGCTCGCTGTACTGCCTGGCAGCCAATGTGGTTTCTGAGCCTTCTTCCTGCTCGTCGCGATGGCGTGCCACGACACCATCCGTTTCCAATAGACGCTGATCCCGCCAAACTCGCTCAACAGCAGCCAGCGCCTCATCACTGGGCGGCGGCGGATCAGCAAGCACCGGAAAGCCGTCATCACGCCAGGTGATAATCTTGCCTTCCGACTCTCCCGCGAGCAGCTCTGCGTGATACTCAGCAGAGATCTCTATCGAATCTTCAGGAATCAGACCGGCCCCATGGATTTCGGCATCGTAAAAGCCGCGATTAGATTTTGATGCAAACATAGATTTTCTCCTTAACAGCCGATGGCGAACCAGCTGAACGGTTGCCCAGCGAGGGGTGAGCCACTGGCCGCCCTGATAGTCATAGAGGCTCGAGGATTTTGCGTAACTTCAAGCGTGTAGGAGAGCCAGGTGGAATCTGCACCCGAACCAAATGAGCCACCCCTGAACAAGGTTGCTTGAGGAAAGGCGATTGGGAACGTTACTACGTCGGCTGTGTAAACGTTTGATAGCGCGCTGGTAGTTCTGTAGCCCCACTGAATAATCAGGCCACTGGGGAGTTTCTGGTAGCCGTTAGCCTGCAAAGAAGCGGCAAAAATTGATGCAGTTCGCAGCGTTTCGCTGCCGAGGTGACAACGCCATACGCTGGATTCACGTATAGCGATGAAGTCTCCGCCGGGAGAAAGCGTGTAAGGAACTGCCACGGCCAAGTTGCTCATCGCCAACTGGTCACCAGTTGCAACAGTTACGCGGGAAGTGGTGGACTGTGGCCCCGCAGATATCAACACCGCCGCGCCATTGGGAACGGATTCCGTCGCCGGCAGTGTCACGGTTACGCCGGCCGCCAACTCCAGCCGCTTACCAATATCGCTAACAGTCAGCACCCTGCTGGCTGCAATGCTTATAGATCCGCCAAAGCTACCGGCCGAACGTGCAACAAACTCTGTCGTCGCGAGCGATTTTGAACTGTCGAACAGCGGTGGTGTGTTGGCTGAGGGATCAACGAGCGCTGGCGAGTTGATCGGTGCAAACCCTTGCGTCACGTTCTGGAAAGTCAGTGGGGTGGTGCCCAGAACAATGGCCCCGTCGGTGATCAACTGCCAGCGTGTGTCGGCCAATGTGGCGCCCTGCTCAACAGAGACCAGCATCGCCGACGTGACCTCTGCGTTCGAGTCCGCATCCGCGGTGCGCGCCCAAGCACCAGCGGAGACAACATACAAACCGTTGTCCTTTGCGCCAGCCTGGTTTTTCACAAGTACACGATCACCCGCTACCATGGCGACGCCATCGACAGCCTGAAGGCCGGCGAGCGTAATGTTCGCTGTGGTCGCGGCGCGTACAGATTGCTTGCTGTCGAGCTTGTTGATTTCTTCAAGCACCTTGCCGTCGACATAGGCCCGGGTCGCCAAGACGACACTGGGGTCGATTTTCAGCTCAATGTTTGCCGTGTTGCTGACAATCAGGTTCATCCTGATGACTTGCGTTCGGCCAGAACCCTGGCTTAGCAGTGGCTTGAAGCTGGGTGCGCAATTCGCCACGGCTACCAAGTCGCCCGCAGTGTCATAGAGCCCTATTTCACGTATCCACCAGCCGCCGACCTCTTCAGGAATTACCTGCTCGGCAACGATGATGTTGGCGTTGTTTGGGTCAACCTTCACTTGATTCAGCGGGGCGCGTCTGCGTTCACGGATCAACTGTGTTTGCTGCTCGCTAGGGACCGGTAAGGTGTCATTGGCATCGCCAACCCCCATTTGCGAGAAGGTCCAGGGAACGCCCAAGGCGTCAGCATTGGCCTGCTTGGCCTTACCTACAGCGGTGAGAATGGCGAAGAACTGGCTGTTTTGGTCTGTCATGGGTATATATCCATGGTGTCGATGTGGTGTTCACGACCGCCCAGGCGAACGTATCCGCTGACCTCGATGTCGCGTTGCATTGGGGGGTACACGTCAATTTCGTCGCCATCGGTGATGCAGACGCCGATATGTACCGGGCCGGTGGTTTCCAGACTGATCACCAAGCCTGTCAGATGGCGGGTGAGCGGTTTGGCGTCGTCGATCAGCCAGGTCAGTTCCTGGTACATCTCTTCGGTGATACCGGTTTCCAACACCCCGACCTTCAAGGCGAAAGTGGCTGGCACCCCTTCGGGGCTTGTTTGCCACCACTCCAGCACCTCGATCAGGTAACCGAGCGGCTCCACTACGCGGCGCAGAGCGCCGATGGTGCCTTTGCGCGAATGGACGTAGTGCGATGAGCGAATGGCTGCGCGTTTCGCGGCCTCCGTCCATTTGCTGTCCCAGCGATCAACCGAGAAAGCCCAAGCCAGATAGGGCAACAGGTCGACAGGGCAGGTGTCCGGGTTACAGAGCTGTCGCAAAGGAATGGGGACGCGCTGGATCTGTGCGAGCGCCTGAGCCGCCTGACGCTCAACCGACGTCGCGTTTCCCGGTAACAGCTGCTGCATGCCCATTACTCAATGCCTCGGCTCAATGTGATGCCGGTGCAGTAGGGGGCTTGAGCTTTGGTCGCGACAATATCTACCCAGCCCTCCAGCTCGACTTTGCGCACGCCTTCGACGTGGAGAGCGGCGTGTAAGGCCGATTCCGATACCTCCATGCCCAAGCGGCGCCGTTGATGAACGTAGTCCAGCAGGCGCTGGTGTGCGGCAGCCAGGATAGGTTCCGACTCCGGACCGCTCGACAGCAAATAGAGCTTTGCCTTGACCTGGTAATTCAGGATCTGCGCGCCCTGGACGGTGAGACGGTCAGCCACCGGCCGGCGGTCATCGTCGCTCAGGTAAGCGTTGACGACGGCAAGCAGCTCGGGGGGCGCCGTGCCATCGCCCAGCAATGACTGAACCGTGACCACGGCGACGGCAGGCGAGGGGCTTTCGGCTGTGGCGTCGGCTACGCGACCGTCCGCTGCCCTGGCGTGGAAGATGTAGCTGTTGCGCGGGCCGGCAGTGCTCAACCCTTCCCAAGCCATCTGCGCACGTTCGCGCAGGCTGTCGTCGCTTTCCATCAACGTAGGGATAGGCGGCACGGCATTGGCTTTGCCTTGCTGAATCACGAGGCGCTTGACGTTGAAGTTGCCGGCCAGCTGTTCAAGGTCAGTGCCACGCGCGGTGGCGAGCAGGTTGGCAAGCGATGCTTCGTTGACTCGCTGACGCCATACAGTTTCGCGGTAGGTGTTTTCCTGCAGCAGCTTGGTGAGCGGCTCCGACTCTATCTCCAGGCGTGCCGCGATCTGGGCCTGCTCATCGGCAGGCCAGAGGCTGATCATGTACGCCTTTCGCTCGGCCAGGATCTGTTCGAAGTCGATCTGCTCGACGATCTGCGGCGGCGGCAGCTGGCTGAGGTCTATGGCGGCGAAACTGTTCATACACTGCCTCCCAGCTGCAGGGGAACGCTGAGGCTCAGCGGCTCATTGGTGTCCACCACAGTGCCCTCCAGATCAATCGAGGCCTGGCCCTGCATGTTTGCTCCCGCGAACTGCACGCGGCTCAGGCTGATGCGGGTTTCCCAGCGCATAAGGGCCATGACCGTGGCGGCGTAAACGCGCAGACGGTTGACGTCGTTGAAGGGGTGATCCACCAGCTCGGGCACCAAGCTGCCATATTCACGGCGCATTACACGCGTGCCAATGCGAGTGGTGAGAATGTCGGTGATCGACTGACTGATGTGCTCGCGCTCGCTGATGGCGCCGCCGGTATGTCGGTTCATGATGGGATGGGCGCCCCGGATTGGTCGCCGCCGGCCTTGACGCCGGTGTGCGGGTGTTTGACCACGCTGACGCCGGCTGCAACCACGTCAATCGACACGTCAACCCGACCGGTGACGGTCTGATTGCCGGTTTGGTTGTAGTCGCCTTTGTGCGTGATGTCGCCGACTAGGTTGATGCCTCCGGTGCTGATCAGATTGGTGGTGCCGCCGTCGGCCAACGTGGCGTTGAGGTGGTGGGCCTCGCTGTCGTATTCGATCACCGTGCCGTCGGAGTAGGTACGACGGTGGAGGCCTGGGCGGTTGCCGTTGGCCGGGACGAGGTCACTGAATACGCCAGTCACGGCGATCCCGTTGGCGAGCTGGCCCGATGGGCTGAGCAGGATCACCTGTTCGCCGATAGTGGGCGGGTCCCATTCGCGGTCAGCTCCGGCGCGCAATGCGAGCCAGGGAAGCCAGGCGGTGGTCAGCTTTCCGGTTGTTACCTGCACGCGCGGGGGCTCCATCTGCACGGCGGCGATGACGCCGAAGCGGATCAGGTTTTCGAGCAGGCGGGCGAGGGCGGCGAGATCGTTCATGGCGCCGATAATGGTGCAGCGCGCGCCCGAAAGCCCACGCTACACCTTGTAAAGTGACGCCATACATTTAAAAGGCTAAGATTTATGCCATCCACTAAGGAATCTATATATGCGTTTGTTTAAATATTTTGGACCGGATCGCGCTGCTATACTTCAAAGTCGGTTGATTCGTTTTTCACAACCATCCTCTTTTAATGATCCTTTTGAGTTTCTTCCTTTTATAGAACGTATAGATGCGCCTGAGAATATCTCGCAGAGATTTATAGATGAGGCGAATAAAGATTTTTCGGTCCAATACGATGCGCTCGATGACGATATCAAGCTAACAATCTCGAAGGCTCAATTTAATGAGTATATGAAAGATGCTTTGTTATCAAAAATTTCGGATGGAAGTGCTTTAATCCAGGCTCAAGCTGGTTATGCTCAGGAAAAAATCATTGAGGAGATGAACAAAGCTTTAGGTGTCCTTTGTTTGTCTGAAAAGCACGATGATCTACTGATGTGGGCGCACTACGCAGACTGCCATAGAGGCTTTGTACTTGAGTTTGATTCTGAGTCCCCTTTTTTCAATCAGCGCAGAAGCGTCAATGACGATTTGCGGCACTTGAAACCAGTGATTTATAGCGAGCTCCGACCTGCTATTAATTTGTCCAATACATCTGTAGAGGAGTTGGGTTTGACAAAAAGCACGCATTGGAGCTATGAGAAAGAGTGGCGGATAATAAAGGCGCTTATAGACGCTGACACTATAACTTCAACTGCTCAGGGTGATGTGTTTCTCTTTGAATTTCCTTCTGATGCCTTGAGGGCTATTTATATTGGTGCAAAAATGCAAGGAGACTCAGAGCTGTCACTTATGAAAAATATTGAAGCAGACAAATCCCTAGCGCACCTCGCTATCTTCAAGGCCAGAGTTCATGGAAGTCATTATGAATTGGTTTTTGACGAGGTTAGATAGAGGCTTAATCAAGGCTGATCTGTCTCAGCAGGCTATCTTTAATTAAATCTAAATCAGCTTCCGTGAAACCCAGCATCTCACGTTGGTCGTAGCGCACCTCCGGCGCGCCAGGTTCCGCGCGGTCTTTCAATCCGAACTGGTGAACCCTGGCGATTCGGGAGATTCTGCCGGTGAAACCCACTGTAATGGAGTTGCTATCGCCTCGGGCTTTCATGTACGTCGCGGTACGCAGCTTTTTGAACATCTCAACCTTGCGCCGGATGCGGCCTTGCTTACCGCGCAAGTCCCGCTTTTTCCGTGGTGCGAACTTACTGCCATCCGGGTTTTGTTGTGTCAGTACCCGCTTTTGCTGGCTGCGCCGCAGTTCCTGACCGATGGAGCGGGCGAGTTGATTACGGGCGCCTGGCTGGAGTTGCTCCAGCAGGCCGGACGCCCAGGTCTCCAGGGCTTCCAGCTTATTTGTCATCAGGCACTACCCATTCACTGGCGTTGCCCTGGGAACCTGGCACCCAATTCGGATCGAGGTAACCCGCCACTCGCTGCGGCTCGCCGGCATGCTTCACGGTGGTGTTGCCTTGAGCGTCCGTTCCTACCACCACCCGCTCTGTCAGGCGCAATGTGAGGCCGAGATCTACCTTGTCTTTGTCGAGGATGTCGGCCTCGAACTGGATACCGTTCTGCATTTTTTCGTAGTTTTCGAGCAGCTCCGGCTGGTTGATGCTGATCCATCCCAGCACGGGCAGCATCACGCTGTCAGGGTGCCCCGCGAAGGCGGTCAAGATGATCTGCAGATCGTAGCTGTACTCAAAGGAAAGGGTTGCCGCAGCGGTGCAGCGGACCTTGCCGTTGTCGATGAAGATCAGCAATAGGTCGGGGTTGTGCTGCAGCTCGGTAACGGTGGCCAGCAGGTGAGAGCGCAGGCTCTCGGGCTTGTTCATGGGTGGGCCTGCTGGTGTTTGTAGACCATGTCGACCTGGGCGGCGCAATCGGCCCAGGCGGCTTCGGCGCGGTCTTCGTCGGTGAGTAGGTCGCCGTTATTGGCTGGGCTTGTCGCTGGCAACTTGCACGGCACCACGGCCGGACAGCCAGTCACGGTAAGCTGCGGCGCCGGTGAGGGCGGGGCGCTCACGCAGCCGGCGAGCAACGTCAGGCAAAGGCTGATCAGACCAGTCGCGTAGTTCGTCGTTTTCACGTTTCAGTTCCTCTATGGTTCGTGCGCGCTTTGCCAGGGCCAGGCGCAGTTGATCCTGCTGGGCGCGCAGAGCTGACTGGTTTTCGCGCTCTTGCTTCAGGGTGGCGGTGAGCGTGGTGGCAGTCGCCAGATTGCGGTCGGCATCTTCGCGGGCCGTCTTGGCCGCACTCTTTGCCAGGTCTGTTTGGCTTTCCGCGGTATTGATGCGCTGTTGCTGACCCCAGATCAGCAGCGCCAGGGCACCGAGCAGGGCAATGCCGTACAGGGCCTGGCGCAGGTTGCTCACGCGCGGTACCAGCCGAGTTTGTTCATGGCTGCGGCGTCGAGCTGCTTGATCGGGCCGCGTACGATCACGGCCCTGGCGTTGTTCATCAACTGGATGCACTCGGCCAGCCGTAACATGTCGTCTTGTTCGGTCGATTCCGGGACCACCAGCAGATCCCCGTCCCGCACGCGGAGTTTCTCCACTGCTTCGAAGTCAATCATGCCGCCACCCCTTGTCCGCACTCACAGCCTGCGTGCCGCTCGTAGGCGCGCTGCAGCTTGGTGTCGTAAAGATTGCGCACGTAGTCCGGCCCGTTGTATAGCCGGGCAAACTCGGCCCATTTGCGGGCTTTCAGCGCCTTGTGCAGCACAGGGTCGGTTTCAATGAAACGGGTGAAAGCGTCGAACTGCTGCGATTCGCCGGCACTCATCGCCGCCACGAAGTCCTGCACGCTCGCGTAGCCAAGGCGCTCCCAGTGATACCCCATGATCTGGAAAGCGCCCCAGGAGGCGGATTCAAGTGCGGCCGTGTCGTCGATCTGACGGGCCATGGCCAGACGTTGGTGCTCGGCGGTACCGCCGATATAACCACCGGCCTTCGGGTTGACCAGGGCGGGGTTGGTTGCGGCGAGTTCTTCGGCATGGCGCTTGATCTCTGCGGGGTCATCGCCCGTGTGTCGAACCTTGGCGAGCTGGCGGTACATAACGTGCCGTTCGAACAGGATCACAGGCTTGCCGTTGTCGAGGAAGCCTTTGCCCTTGGACTCGACCTCGTTGACCGCGTAGATGCTTGCCAGTGGCACTTCCAGGCGTTCGGCTGCGGCGACGAGGTCGCTGTTGCGAAGCAACTGGGCGCAGTCACCGCCGGCCAGGCTGGCCTGGGTCTTGGTGCCGGCGACGCCATCGGCTACCAGACCAACTTTCACCTGGTATGCACGGACAGCCGTCTCTGTGGCGTCGCCATAGTGGCCGTCGGGCACCAGTTTGGCGCCGTGCCTGTTGAGGTTCTTTTGCAGGATAAGCACCGCCTGCGAGCGGTCGCCGTGGCGAAGGGTGGTGGTCATGCGCTGGGCCTCAGCAGGGCGGCGACGTTGCCGCGTGAACGGAAAATCAGGGTGCAAAGCAATACGATGGAGACGGCTTGCCAGAGGCTGGTGGGCTGGCGGTACAGCAGTATTTCCAGACCGCAGATGCACAGCGCAGAGCCGAACAGGCTGGCGAGTAGTGAGATGCTGCGCCGGTACCGGGATGCGCCTCGGGTGTAGCAGGCCAACCGGAAGGCGCTCAGCAAGTAGGCGATTGCCGTGATCAGTTGCACGGCCAGTTCGATGTTTGGCATGTCAGCTGCCCCCTCGGATGCGACGCCAGATGTCCCAGATGTCCGCTTTTTCCACCCACACCATCAGCTTGATGCTGATCGGGATGACCACCAGGGCGCAGAGGAACGCGCCGCCGCCACTGGTGATGAACGGGATAGCCTGCAAGGCCATCGGCGCGAACAGATAGCCAACGCCGGCCGACAGAAACAGGGAGCCCAACCGCTGCCAGACCTTGAGGTCATGCTTAGTGCTGGTCACCAGCCACGCGCCGAGAATGGCGCCAAACAACGCCTCGCCGTCGATAATCGGCGTCACAGTTGCCAGGCCCAGGCCCATAAGCAGGCCGGTCACGGCGCTGGAAGTCGGATCAGCCATGGTGTGGGTTTCCTTGGTTGCAGGGAGTCAGTCCCATAGGTTCACCATCTGCCGCTGGGGCGCGCTGGTTTGGGCTTCGGGCATGTTGACGGGGAGGCCGTGCGGCAAGACGGGGCCGTGATCAGCCAAGCCGGGGTTCGCCTGCAGGACCGCTTCGGTGACGCCCGCGGTTCGGCCGTAATACCGCCAACACAGCGCGTCGACGGTTTCGCTTTGATTGGCGCGGATGGTGACGGGCATCAGATCAGCTCCACGGTGGTGCGGCTTTTTCCGAGAAAATCACGGACTGCCCAGCGCAGGTCGCGGCGGTAGTCGTCGATGGTAGGGGCGGTTTCCTCGGCTTTATTGTTTCCAGTGTTGGTGGCGCTGTAGTCACGGTAACGCTCGCACACCTCGGCACCGGTACCGGCTTCGATGGCACGACGGTAGAGGTGGGCCTTCACCGATACGTCCTTGATGCGGTCACCTGGGACGGAGTCCAGCGTTGTGTAACCAGCCGCTTGTTGAATGGCGCGCCAGTCGCTTAACTCGCGGTTGAGATTGATGGCGGCAGCGATCACGGCGGTTTCCAGGCGGGCCGTGGTGACACTGGAGTCGATGCGCAGAGTGGCGCGCAGGTTGTCCAGATCAATCGACGGCCAGAACGGGTCGGTGTTTATGTGGCCGCTGGCGACGGCGCCGCTGGCAACAAATGCGCTCATGAGACTGCACTCGAAAATAGATCGCCGGTGGTCGGGGCTTCACGTTCAGGAGGAGCGGCCTGGCCGATCCGCCCCGAGCCGGCGGGGTGCGTGGGGACGCTCAGTTAGCTGCAGGAGCAGCGTATTTTTTGAGGAGACGCTCAACACGCTCCAAATCCTTTTTGCCGCCGCAGTTGGTGTGCAGTTCAATGGCGCGAGCCAGATAGTCTTTTGCGGATTCCAGGTAGCCGATGGCGATCACCTTGTTTTCTGAGGTGTCATCGTCGGAAACCTTCTCTGCACACGCTTTGCCTAGAGCCAGGTGTAGCTTGGCCTTGGCTTGGTCAGGCATGTCCTCTTTACCCGCGATCTGCTCGGTCCGTAGCAGCAGATCCAGGTCAAAGGTGCCGCCGGCTTTCTGTGCCTTTAACGCCACTTCGGCAATTTCTTCCGCGACGATGGTGCCGGTGGTGCGCTCGAAGCGGTCAGCCATCAGCAGCGAGTGATTGATCACGTACTCAGCAATGTCCAAGGCGCCGGCAAAGTCACCGGCATCCATTCGCCAGACCATTAGCGTGGTGAGCACCTGATCTTGTGCGCCTTTTCCTTCGGCGAGAACGCCCTGCACGTACGGTATGTATTCAGGCAGCAGCTGCCGTTTTAGCTCTGCCTTTCCTTCAATCGACTGCACCTGTTTCAGGCGCAGATAGTCCTGCTGGAGCTTTGCAAGGTGCAGCTCGTAAACAGTTGAACCTTCCATTGTCATGGCCGGACCGGCCACAGCAGCTGCTGCTATGGCTGCTGTGACGCGTTGGAAGTGATGGCGGCATGGGTTTGTCATGGTCTCCGGCCTCAGCTCAAGGTGATGTTTTCGGCCATGGCAGCGCAGCCCAGGTCTTCAATCACATAGCTTTCGTTGACCGACTCGTAGTTTTCGATACGGTCGCGTTTGGCGTTATCCACCACCGTGCGGCGGCGGGTGCCTTCCTGCCAGTAGATCGACAGGTTGTCGAGGCGGGTAACCAGCAGCCCGTTCGGCGGGAAGTGAGGCACTCGCACCGCTGGCAGGTTACCGATGCGCTTCTGGCTCGTGACGATATCGGCCGCGAGCATTTCGGTTGGCGCTTGGGTCTTGTTGATGATCGGGAAGTACTTGTCGGCCAGCAGCTGGCGTCCGCAGATCACCACCAGGTCAGTGTCTTCCTGGTACCAGGGCTCGATGAACTCGTTGACCATGCTGACGACCAGGGCATCGATGTTTTCGAAGTCTTTGCCCGCGCCGATCTGGATCTTGCCGCTGCCGTCGACCACTTCTTTCATAACGCGCGCGGGGTTTTCCAAGCGCATCTTTTGCAGCCATCCGACGTTGACGTCCTGCAGCAGCTTGTTGATGTCCGGTTTGGAGGTCGCCGCACGGCTGGTCCCGTTCCAGCCAATCATGATCCGGTTAAGCGCCTGAGCCCGAATGATGGCGTCACGGATACGCGCCTGGAAGTCTTTGAACTTGGCCCATTGATCCAGCTTCTGGTAACGCAGGCCGGTATCGAAGTTGGTTTGGGTGCAGGTGTACCCACGGTTGTCCAGGCCGGTAGGGTCACGCGGCTCGCGGTCTTGCTGAGTGGTATCGGTGGTGCCGGCGATTGTGCCGTCGATGCCAATACCGATTTTTTCGCCCGATTGTTCGGACACGCCATACACGTTGATCGAGCTGAGAAACGCGCTCGACTCCTGCATACGGGTTTCCAACGTCTGGGCAACGGAGGGAGCGGCCGTGAATTTGGTGGTGACGTCGCTCACGCCGTGTAATTGGGCGAGTTGTTGCAGGTAAGCGTTGAAAAGAACGCGAGTATCGTTACGCATGGTGTTCTCCGATGTTCCTTGGCTGGGTGTTGTCCGTGATCTGGATCAGCAGTCGGTGACGAGTGCGCCGTCACCGCCCGTAGCCGGCGGGCGAACGGAGTACTGCGGTTTCTGGCCGGTGGTGTCCGGGGTTTTTTCGAGCTGTTGAACCAACGCGGTGAAGTCGGCAGACAGCTTCTCGTGAGCGGTCTGCAGCTTTTCGCGGGCGGTTTTTTCGGCGGTAAAGGCTTCGCCCTGACCGGCGACATGCTCGGCCATGGCTTCAACAGCCTCGCCGAGTTCAGTGAATAGAGCGGCGTCCTTGCCTTCCTTGTCCTTGCTCTTGCCGAGTAGGTCGAGAACGCGGCTAAACAGGCCTGCGACTTTGCCGCTTTCGTCCTCAACTTCTTCGAATTCAAGTTCAATCTCGACGACCTCAGAGAAGAGGTTGCCGGGATCGCGTTTGCGACTGGTCAGCGGGTTCATGTCCGGGTGCTGGGCACTGAACGTCAGCATCTCAGTGCCCAGGCTGGCCGGGGTATCGGTAACGGCGATGCCGTCCAAATAGGCGCGGCCGGTGTCGGCGAATTTCGGCCGAATCTCGATGCTGGTGTACAGCTTCTGCCGTGCTTTGTTCATGGCGATCAGGTCGGAGGTCGGTTCGATTTGCGCGAACAAGGCCAATTTTTTGGCCCCGGCAATCTCGACTTCTTCCGTCTTCAGAGCGACCACATCGCCATACGCGCGGAAAGGGCTGTCCGGCAGCAAGCTGCGCATATGCTCAATCCAAACCCGCGCACCGTAGGTGTTTTGGCTGTAGGTTTCGGCAGCGTCGACAAGCCATTGGCGTTCGATCTGGCGACCATCGGTGGTGGCGCCTTCAACGGCGACGCGGAAGAACTTGGAGCGTTGTTTCTTGGCTGGGTTGTCGGTTTTGCCGGCCATGCGTGAATCCCTCAGTGCGGTGGCAGTCTGCCTTGGCGATGAGCGCATGTTGTTGAGCGCGGGCGCGACGGGCAACGAGGCGCTGTTGTAGATCGTTGATCTACAAGGGGCGGAGGGGGAACTGTTCGCGCGCGGGCGGCAGCATCTGCGCCATGAATGCCATCGTCGACCTACCCACCGATCACCGCCGCCATGCCAAGCACCTTTACTGGCAGGGCTATCGCGTGTGCGAGATCGCCGAGCTGATAGGGGAGAAGGAAAAGACGCTGCACAGCTGGAAGGCTCGGGACGAATGGGACCGGGCGACGCCGCTGGAACGCATTCAGGCAGCGACCGAAGCCCGCTTGGTTCAGTTGATCCTGAAAGATCCCAAGTCAGGATCTGACTACAAGGAAATTGACCTCCTGCATCGCCAGCTGGAGCGGCAAGCCCGTATCCAGCGCTTCAACAACGGCGGTACCGAAACCGAGTTGAATCCGAACCTGGCGAAACGCAATGAGGGGCCGAAGAAGGCGCCGAAACGTAACGAGTTCGACGAAGAACACATTGAAAAGCTGACCGAAGCGTTCATTGACGGCTGTTTCGGGTATCAGCTGGATTGGTACAAAGCAGGCAATCAGCGAACCCGCGCGATACTCAAGTCACGGCAGATCGGCGCGACTTACTATTTCGCCCGTGAAGCGCTGATCGATGCGCTGACGACAGGTCGTAACCAGATTTTCCTGTCGGCTTCGAAAAACCAGGCACACATTTTCAAGGCCTACATTCAGGCCTTTGCCCGGGAGGTAGTCGGTGTTGAGCTGACGGGCGACCCGATCATTCTTGGTAATGGCGCCGAGCTGCATTTCCTCGGTACCAATGCTCGGACGGCCCAGGGCTACCACGGGAATTTCTACTTCGACGAATTTTTCTGGACCTTCAAGTTCAAGGAATTGAACAAGGTCGCCAGCGGCATGGCGATGCAGAAGCAATACCGCCGAACCTACTTTTCGACGCCTTCCAGCATGGCCCACGAGGCCTATACGTTTTGGACCGGTGAGCGGTTCAACAAAGGTAAGCCAGCGGCGCAACGGGTCAAAATCGACGTCTCTCACGATGCTCTGCAGCAGGGCCGGCTGTGTGAAGACCGGGTCTGGCGGCAGATTGTCACCATCCTCGACGCCGAGGACCGTGGGTGCGACCTGTTTGACCTGGACGAGCTGCGCCAGGAATACGATGCCGAGGCCTTCCAGAACTTGCTGATGTGCCAGTTCATCGACGACGGGGCCAGCATTTTCCCGCTTGCGATGCTGCAGCCTTGCATGGTGGACAGCTGGGATCTGTGGGCCGAGGACTACAAGCCGTTTGCCGCGCGTCCTTTTGGGGATCGCCAGGTTTGGGTTGGCTATGACCCAGCCGAGAACGGCGACAGCGCTGCATTGGTAGTAATTGCTCCACCAACAGTCCCTGGCGGCAAGTTCCGGGTGCTGGAGAGGCACCAATTCCGGGGCATGGACTTCGCCGCCCAGGCAGAAGCGATCCGCCAGGTCACCAAACGTTACTGGGTGACCTACATCGGTATCGACATCACGGGCATGGGGTCCGGCGTGGCGCAGCTGGTCAAGCAGTTCTTCCCGAACATCACCACGTTCAGCTACTCGCCCGAAGTCAAAACGCGCCTGGTGTTGAAGGCGTACGACGTCATCAAGAACGGTCGCCTGGAGTTCGATGCTGGATGGACGGATATGGCGCAGTCGTTGATGGCTATCCGCAAAACAGTCACCGCCTCCGGGCGCCAGTTCACTTATACGGCCGGTCGCACCGACGAGACAGGCCATGCCGACTTGGCGTGGGCGACCTTCCACGCCCTGCATAACGAGCCTCTTGAAGGGCAGACCACGGCGAATACCGGATTTATGGAGTCCTATTGATGAGCAGACGTAAGCGCGAAACCCAACTGACCACCGTTCTGCCAGCTGCTGAAGGGGAGGTACTCCCGCCGGAATCCGGCCCGATCGAGGCGTTCACCTTCGGTGACCCGGCGCCTGTGCTTGATAGCAGGGAGATCCTCGACTATCTGGAATGCTGGGCCAATGGGCGTTGGTTCGAAACACCTATGTCCATGGATGGGTTAGCCAAAACGACCCGCGCCAGCGTGTACCTGCAGTCCGGCCTCAATTTCAAGCGCAACATGCTCGCCCGCACGTTCGTTCCTCACCGGTTGCTGAGCCGCCAGGCCTTTGAACAGTTCGCCCTGGATTGGCTCTGGTGCGGCAACTGCTACCTGGAAAAACGCAACAACATGCTGCGCAACACCATGGGCTTGCTGCCGCCGCTGGCGAAGTACATACGCCGAGGCATCGACATGGAAACCTATTACCAGGTACGCGGCTGGAAGGATGAGCACGAGTTTGCACCAGGTTCGATCTGCCACCTACGTGAGGCCGATATCAATCAAGAGATCTATGGGTTGCCGGAGTGGCTGGCAGCGCTGCAGAGCGCGCTGCTCAACGAGAGCGCCACGCTATTTCGGCGCAAGTACTACAACAACGGCAGTCACGCCGGTTTCATCCTGTACATGACCGACGCAGCGCAGAAAGAAGAAGACATTGACTCGCTGCGCACCGCACTGAAGAACTCGAAAGGGCCAGGTAACTTTCGCAACCTATTCGTGTACGCGCCGGCCGGGAAGAAGGACGGCATCCAGCTCATCCCGGTGAGCGAGGTTGCTGCCAAGGACGAATTCAGTTCGATCAAGAACATCAGCCGCGACGATTTGCTCGCGGCGTTGCGCATTCCACCGCAGTTGATGGGCATCGTGCCGCAGAACGCAGGCGGCTTCGGGTCGTTGCGAGAGGCTGCTGAAGTTTGGGCGGTCAACGAGCTGGAGCCCTTGCAGGCCAGGCTGGCCCAGGTAAACGAGTGGTTGGGTGAAGAGGTTGTCAGCTTCAAACCGTTTGAACTTCTAGCGAAGGGATAAAATAGCTGTATGAAAATAATGCTTTCCAAACTTGACTCTCTGTAACATGTCTCATCCGAATCAAGCATGGGGGCATGGAGCAGATGTTTTTTCCACTAGCGATGGGTGTGCTTATCGGCGCTTCCCTTATTTTCTTTCTGTTTCTCGCAGTACTGGCCTTTACACCAGATATCTCGTTAATGATAAGCCCGGTAATGGTCGCGTTTCTCAAAGATGTGGGAGGACCTGTGGCTGCAGGTTTTGGAGGCGCAATCGCCGGCGCGGTATGCTCTTATATATTTCAACGGAAGAATGAGAAAGAAAGGGAGATGAAGGCTGATATTTCCGTGATACACAAAACCGCTATTCACTTATTAATGCAAACTAATGAGCTGTATTCAATAAAAAAACATAATATATATCCCAGTCTTAAAGAAAAAGCACGATTCCTTGATATATCAAAAATACCAGTTAGATCTAATGTGGTGGATCGAATTGATACGCGTGTGATTGATGTTGCCTTGTCGGTAAAGGATGCCTCGCTAATAGATAATATTTTCTTGGCAGAGGCTAGGTATCGTGCATGTTTTGAAAATTTCAGTAACCGTAATCTCAGCTTGGATGAGTTTAGGTCTACGGTAAAAAGCTCAGGTTTGGCTAGAAAAGATTCATATGATCTTCTGGACCTATATAAGGTGGTTGGTGCAGGACAGTTAGTAGCATTGCACGTTATGACGGAACAAATGATAGAGGTGTTGGACGAAGCACTCACCACCTTAACGAATTCGATGGTTTTGTTGACGGCGCTGGTTGATAAAAAATACAAGGGGACTGGGGTGCCGAGTTTAAAAATGGATATGAAAAAAAATGAAGAGTACTTAAAAAAGAGCTCACCGCCATATTTTGATGTGGAGTCTTTAAAAAAACTTTTGCGTAGTTTTGATGAAGAGTAATTTGCGTATTCAAGTTTATAACTTTTCTATTAGATTCGGCTCTTGGTTTTTCACATTACCAACTTTATTCGTGACCGGGTACCAATCAAAAGCTTCGGGTGTCTCACACTGGTACAACACCATCTGCTCGGCGCGTTCCTTGGGCGTTGCCGGGTCCAACCATTCACGGGCCAGATCCGGGGTTAACACCACGGGCCTTCGGTCGTGAATATCCACCATGCCACCGGCACTATCGGCGGTGATAATCACGAAGCCGTCATGCTCGCCTGGGCCCTCATTTGCGTCAGGTAGCTGGCCGATGGCCGCGCAGAATATCGGTGCGCCATCTCGCCGGCGGATCAGATAGGGCTGCTTCTTGGAGCCGCCTTCGTCTACCCACTCAAACCAGTTATCAATTGGCGTGACCGCCCTGTGCGGCCAGATCGCCCTGAAGAACGGACCATGAGCAACTTTCTCTACGCGTGCGTTGATAGGCGCCGCCCTGTCTTTCGCCCAGTGTGGCCGCCATCCCCAGCGCACCGGGTCGGCGTGTAGTCGATCGCCTTGCAGGTGCAGCAGCGCAACGGCGTTTGTCGGTGCCACGTTGTAGCGCTCTATCGGCCCATCACCCACCGAGTTCGCCAGGGCGTTGGGCATACTCAGCGCTGCAACAAAGTCGTGTATTCCCCGGTACTGTGAAAGTCTCCCGCACATAAGCATCTCCACTCTTCGGCGCCGATGAACAGCCGGTCCCCGGCCTATCTCTAAAATGTAGACACTGGCCCGAGGTATTCGTTATGGCGACTAACATTGATCAGGTGAACGCAATGGAGGCGTGGTTTGCACTCCGCAATGATCCCGCATTCATATTGGCCACACCTGAGGAGCGCTACGAGACGCGTCTGGCTCTGGCTAACGACCTCAAGCAAGAAGGCCTGATTGATGATGGTGAGTGAAGTGAGTTGACCGAAGAAGCCGTAGCGGCCTATGCCGACGAGTTAGGCTAATGGCTGCTTGTAAACGCTAAGCTCGACCAGCAGTCGCTGATTCTCCCTGAGCAAATGGTCGCGCTGCCCGGTGATAATCTTCACGCTTTGCACCGAGGCAAACGAGTACTGCTCTTCCAGCGTGCTTATCTTTTCAAGTGCCTCAGCGAGCTTTGCTTCTGTCTCGGCCTTTCCAGTCATCAGCAGATCATTCATCTGCACCAAGCCAGCAATATTCGCCCGCGCTCGACGCAGCATGCGCTCGGTCTCGACCAGCTCATCCACGAGGATTGAGCACTGGTGCTGGTACATCTCCAGCGGAGTGGGGCAACCGAGCCAATCATCGGTGTCCAAATCAACGTCCATAGCAAAATCTCGAGCACTGTATGCGTGTACAGTAATCGAGGTTTTAATGTGGCGCGATTTGAGCCGACGAGCTGTATACGGCTCGGGGAACTGGCGTGCAAAACCATTCCGGGGTAGTGACGTGCTACAGGCAGTCGGTAGGATGGTCTGCACCTGGCGCGCGCCGTCGTCCCCCCACCTCGCCTGCAGGCTAAATGGGTCGATTTTTCTGCGCCCCTGCGGACCACTCTCGGCGGCTCAGGCTGGGCGCTTGCATGGCGTTTTGGAGGGGCCAGAAACCTGCGGAACCCTGCAAGGGTGGATGTTTTGCGCAACGCTTATTAAGCACGCACGGACGGCTGAATTCTGTAGGTGCCTCGGGAAAAAGGTTAGTTTTTTTTGAGGGGGGGTGTTGTGACTTGGAAGGCCCATGTTTGTTGGGCTTGAGACCTAACTTTGATGGGTTAGGTTGGGTTAGGTTGAAGGTTAGTAATTCGTAAGTGACTGTTTTTAAAAGAATTAATATCTTGGATATTTAACACTAATAAAGGTTAGGAATTAACCAGACCTAACCAAAAAGCTAACCTTGCCGACCCTTCGAAAAGCCGCAACAAACAAGGCTTTCATGACACCCGGAAAAAAACTAACCCTCCTAACCCGCTCCCCAGGGGTCAACATAAAAAGTTGAAACCCCCACAGGACGTGACACTTCTATGATCGCTCAATGATTTTACGTATTCGAACTCAGTGGTACCGACACGCCAGTTAACGTCCTCCAGCTGGAAGCGATATCACAGAGCGGAAATTGGCTGAGGTGCTCAAATTCTTTGCACCCTTCGGTCGTCATAGGGAACGCTCAGGATAAGGTATAGCAACAGTGGGTACGACCGAAATGGGCGCTTTGCATTTTGAGCTAGTATTGTGAAGGGCTATATAGAAGGTTCTCTTTATGGAACTTTCTATATAGCGTGGGCAATTTTACTTGGTGACATAAAAACGGTGGTGTAAATCCACGTAGACGACATAGAAGGTATTGGTACAAAATCGGAATTTTTCCCTCGCGCAGAGTTTATGATTTAATTCGTTTGGAACGAAAAATCCTGCGAGTCGAACAGTTCTGTCCATTCTGAATCTGCCCCAGATAGCGTCGTGAGGTACGCTAGTAGGGTGCACAAAATCAGATTTCTTTGGGAAAGAACCGTAAATTTCCAACATTGTGCCGTTCCCTCGACCGGCAGCTTCTGTAGTCCAATGTGCAATCGGGTACATGGAGTAATGCTTTAATTTTTCAAACATCTCATTGAAGAAGACCAATGATAGTTCATCCTGCAATGCTTCAGGTTTGCTCAAATCAAGGTAAGAGAAATTAAATTTACAACGTTCAATAATCCCTGAGCTCTCCATACTGATGGCTGGAATACTAGCGATAAATCCAGCTGTTCTACTATTCCCGAATTTCCTTGATTTACTCATATGCGGGGAATTCCTCCAATTTTACCCTCTCGGTATAGAGCAGCAATAGACCGATCGTTTCGAATCAAGTCCCCTGGAATTTGATCCAGTCGGTATGAGAAACTTTCACCGGACTCTTTCCCCACAAGAATAGTCCTGTACTTCCCAAGGTAATCGATAATGTCAGAGTTGTGTGCCGTGAACAGAAACTGAGCATTTTTAGTGTTGATGCTAGGGTCTTGGAAAAGGTCTATAAGCTGTGGTAGCAGCATGGGATGGCAGTTTTGATCAAACTCATCCATCATGAGTACGCCTCCCGTGACTAACATGCACCAGTAAATGCCCAGTCTTCTATAAAGCGCCATTGTTCCACTAGATTGATCATAAGAGGTCAAATGTCTCGTAGATCCATCACTTAATTTGTGGCGGAAGATTGGGAGATGTTCCGTCTTTCCAGCAGGATTTTCAAACTTATGCAGAACAATATCATCAATCCCTAGATCGCTATTTCGAAGGATTTTTTTGGTGAATTCAAATGCTTCGTCGTTAGTAGCGTAAAACTCGGATGCTGAGCCTTGATCGAATACATACTCATCGGGAACGACACCTAAAGCAGTCATGTTTCCAGAGAAGCTTGAGAAATACTCAGATATTTTTTTTATGTCTGAGTTCGTGCTTTTTAACTTGTACTGAAGGACTGTAGATACTAGAGATGCATTAGACTTCAGCTCTACCAGATCTATAGCTGAAAGCTCTTCAATTCGTTTAGCTATTTTGTTGTTTCTACGCTCAACTAGAAGTGTTTTTCTCTGTAATTTTTTATATATAGCTTCACGAATTACTTTTTTTGAAGTGGCGGTTAACTCATAAGAGTATCTGACTGAGTCTAACTCGAAGTCAACATAGAATTCACTGGGGTTTTCGTTTGTAAAATAACTCTTAAACCCAAGTTCTTCATTTTCTTTAAGAAAAAAAGACTTAGTTATAAAGCGTGAAATGAACGATAGAGCTTTTAGTACGTTGGTTTTTCCAGACGCGTTAGCGCCTTTGACTCCAAGCACTGTCGACGTTTTGAGACCGTTAGAAATAGATTTAGGAGTCTTCGCAGAGAGCTCAAAAGATATCTCCATACCTTCCTTGAAAGAGAAATAGTTTGTCGCCCCGAAGGAGTAAATCATTGACACCTCTAGCTTAGGATCGAAACGCGCCAAATTTTGACGTGTTTGCATCATAAGGCACCCTTGAAGAATTTGATAGCGTGCTTCGACGGATCAATCGTGTGATTTACGTGTCAGCCAAGCCTGGCCGTCAAGGCTGGCCGGCCCTGCTCCTGAATCGGGGTTTTGGACGTTTCATGTACGCTGATGGGCTGTGCGAGCCTACGACGACGATGGGGAGAAAGCCTCGGGGTTGATTTTGGGCCTCTAGCCTCACTCATGAGCGGCGCCTTAATGGATTATTGCCATTTACGTTTGATCCGCACCTCTCAAACGAGCTAGACCTTGTTTGATATGCCCAGCGTTTTCACCAATGGTTTCAAGCGCTCCCCGCACGTTCCCAGCCAGATCTGAAGCGTTTTGCTGCTCAGCCCAAAGAGTCAGCTCCATAACTGCCGCCTCCAGTGCCAGTTGATTTTCATAGACTCTTTCCAGCGTGTTCGCCAATGAGTACTCGCTCGCCATAGTGACCTGCTCCTTGAGAAACACATTAAGCATAGCAGTGGATGCACATGATCGCGGCGGACAGCGAGCTAAGTGTACCCACACTTTCGGATTGGTATTGGTACGAAAGTGGTACGTGGATTCCTATGATGCGCTGCGAGGCTCGTATTACAAGGTCTGTGGAATTAGTAGTTCCAATCCATCATGGGGGCGACGGAGAAACGGCGGGAGAGCGGGGCGGTTTGTAGGGACATGGGGGATCTGAGTCAGCGAGGCGAATGGGGCACAGTTTATCAGGGATGCTTGTCAGGTACTTGGCGGGTTCTCAAGCCCAGCCAGCCAATCATCGGTGGTAACCCGAGTGCACGCTCGGTAGGCTTTCGACGCGCACCTTGTGTTGATGATTTATTGTGGATACGATAATCACATGCATATTACCTATGACCCAGCCAAAGACGCTCGTAACGTTGAAGAACGCGGACTCCCGTTTGCGTTAGTGCGGGACTTTGAATGGTCTACGGCCTTGATCGTGGAAGATGATCGATTCGACTACGGTGAGTGTCGTTATCGAGCGATGGGATACATAGGGGATCGGCTGCATGTCGTAGTGTTCACCCCACGGGGGGACGCGGTCCACGTCATCAGCTTTCGTAAAGCCAACAAACGGGAGGTCAAAAATTATGACCAAGAAACCCAATCCTGAGAAGGTCGATACAGCGAACCCTGAGTGGTCGGCTGAAGACTTTGCTAAGGCCAAGCCAGCCAGCGAGGTGCTTGTGGGATTGTTTGGCAAAGCTCAGGCGAAGGAAATGCTCAAGCCCAAGCGCGGGCGGCCGAAGTCGGTAGCTACTAAAGAGCACGTTAATGTTCGTTTTGATGCTGACGTGCTGGAGCGTTTCAGGGCTTCCGGACCAGGCTGGCAAACGCGAATGAATGCCGCCTTGGCTGATTGGCTTAAGACGCATACACCGGATGAACTGAAGGCCTAAGGCAAATAAGCCGCGGATGATGCGGCTTTTTGCTGTCTTGTGATTAGCTTTTTGTCAGCGAGCGTATAAATAAAGCTGTCCGTTTTTTGCTACCTTTCGGTGTTGTTTCAACATAAATATATCTCTAGTTGGAGCTGCGCAGTACGAGGCTGGCGGGCGCAATCAATCTACGATGATCAAGGAGCGAGTTGTGAGTTGTTCGAAAATCTCTGTTATCGATAAGGAAAAGTTGATCAGGCTTAGAGATAGGCTCTATAGAGCAATTGATAACAACCGCTCAGATAGATGGTGTCTTGCGCTTTGGAGTCGGTTTATCAGAGCTAGGGATACACACCAGTGTGTCGTCTGTAATTCTGACGATCGGGTCCAAGCGCATCATATTTTTAGAAGAACATTGCTTTCGCAGGCGCGATATGAACTCGGCAACGGAATTACGCTGTGTTACGAATGCCACAAGGTTGCACACGAAGGATTTAACGGTCGGCCGGATATGACGCTACCGATAGGTGCTCAAGGGGGGGACGACCAAGACGAAATTGCCTTCTACTATCGAAAGCTGCTTGAGTCCTCAGAAGCTTTGGATTTAGACCACGATGAGTTTTTTACGTTGAGCGATGGAATACTTAGGTTTTTCGTCCGAGTACAGGGCTACGAATACCTCTATAAGGCAGTCGCTGCAAATAAAATTACTGGGTTGGTGATGGCCTATAAAATTTGGGTTCGTAGTCCAGAACAGATGGCTTTAGCCATTTTAAGGCCAAACCTTCCGGGTTATTTTTGACCTCAGGTCTGTTCCATCCTCGATCTACTGCACGTTTTGCCGTTTTCTTCGTAGCATATAACAGCGTAATCGTCGCGGCATACTCTGATTCTCTGCTCTCACTACCTTCTCTTTACCGGTCCCTTTTTCGCGGTAGTACGCGATGATCCCAGTGGGTTCCTCCAAATATTAATAAATCTGTCCCCTTTTGCCCCCGAATGGTCGGCTGAGGACTTTGCTAAGGCCAAACTAGCCAGTGAGGTGCTTAAGGGATTATTTGGCAAAGCTCAGGCGAGGGAAATGCTCAACCCAAGCAGGGGCGGGCAAATCGGTAGCCACCAAAGAACGCGTCAATGTTCGTTTTGATGCTGGCATGCCGGAGCGATTCTGGACTTGTGGGCTGGGCTGGCAAACGGCAACAAATGCCCTTGGGCGGTTGGCTCAAGCCTCACACGTCGGAGGAGCTGAGGCTTAATCGCTAAAGGTCAGTTCTAAGAGGCTTAGCCGCCGATGAGATGGTTTTTTGCTGTCTGGTGATTGGCTTTTTCTCAGCGATGGTATAAATAAATCTGTCCCCTTTTTTCTTACGTGTGATGCGCACGCGTATTGAGGTGCATGCTGATGCTCGTGGGAATGGCGTGCGAATGCTTTTGCGCAATTGACACCGCTGGAGCCCTTGTATTCCGGGGCCTCGGTTGCGAGATTGCTGGTGCGAGTCCTTTCGAATATCCCCTTAACCGCTACATCTAGAAAAGCCCATGAATTCAGTTAGTTAGAGTTCGCGGGCTTTTTCGTTTGTACTATTCGTTTGTACTGCCTTCGCTCAACGTCACATTCCTTCTCGACACTATGAGTCCCGGACTGTCTTTAACATGCCCCAGAATCTGGCTACCAAGAATTGATAGCATGTAGCGTTTTCTGCCAAACAAAAATGAACTCGATAAAAACCAAACTGCGTATCCGCCGTACCTGCTGGGTATTGTGCTGCAGAACGCGGATGGGTTTGGGTCGGTCAGGGAGGCGGCGCAGATCTATGCGGCCAATGAATTGGAGCCGACTTAGGCGCGTACGATCCAATTGAACGACTGGGTCGGTAAGGAAGATATTTCTTTTAAAAAAATGAATTGGAATTTTTAAAATGGAGTCGAAGCACAATCGCTATATTGTTGTGCTTCGGATTTATAAGTTACTTTCTTGATTTGAAAAGTATGCCGACTCCTGTGTTGGCAATTTCTGCATTTTCTTTTTTTATATTTGTGAATTTTTCTTTTAAATCTTTTGCATTTGGGATTATCCCTGTGAGATTCGCAGCTGTCGCAAATACACCATAAGCCGGTATTCCAGTTATTGCCGCAGCAATCTCAATCCCGCCAACGACGATAAATGAACCTATGTCTCGTCCAGCGAACTTCCACTGCTTTCCGCGTAGTTCTTTGATTTTTGTCTCATGGTCAGTAAATGCACCTTGAAGATTTTTTAGTATATGGTCGCTTGTGCGGAAAAAGTTATTTGGTCGAGCGTTGATGATTTCTGAAATACCTGCACCCAATAAGTTTCGTATTTCGTCAATGGCGCCGTATTTTCGAATTTCGATTAATGCGTCTATCGGGACTTGCCCCAGCCAAGATACTTCATTCTTTACTGTGGTTTGCAATGCTCTCGAAATATGAAGGTTTTTTAGCCCTTGCTCATCATAGGTCTCAGAGTTTTCTTGTAGCATTATGTTGAACCAGAGCCAACTAGTCTCTGCGCGAATTACTGGTGTTCCGCGAAGAGAGGAGCTTCTTTGTAGAGCATTGTTAGCTTGAGAGAAATGACTAAATATATTAAAAAATACTGCGTCGCCAGGGCTTTTTACACCTAGCGTCTGTCGGTTTTCTTTTATGTATCGCTTAATGTGGTTTTCATAGTTTCCATCCCACTCAGTAGAGAAGGCCAGTCTCTTCGGGTCTTTCACGATCTCTGAAAATTTTCTAGGGTCTTTTATGCTTCGTAGGTATTCAAGAAGTTCTCTTGACTCGCTGAATTTTTGGCCGAATATTGAGTTGCCATAGGCAATGGTGTCCTGCTCGGCGCAAAGATTAATATATTTTTCGTAGTGTTCATCTAATCGATGACGATCTGGAAGTATGGCTATTATTGGTTTGTCCAAATCCAGCAAGGCGATGTCTTTGTATTGGAGGACCTGTAGTGCAAGGCGTAAGACTTCCTCAACGCGTTCTTGCTTAGACATTACTGCGAATAGTGAAGATATTTTTACGAAAGGATCTGGGAGGATTGTGGTGTCGAAGTATATGCCTGTTGAGCTGGCAAGATTGGATCGACCGTCAGGAAAAAGCTCCCCAGTAAAAATTGCTTTAGTGTCAAGGCTATCTTCAAGGTGGATCCAGGTTGGCTCACTAATATTTGACCAGAATTTTAAGATCTCAGCAGTGAAGTCGTCAATTATTTCAATGTTCGCATTTACTCGCTTATCGTCTGATGCAAACCATCCAGAAAATTTATACGGATCCACTTCCGCTTTTTTCATCATTTCATATGGGGTGCTAAAGGCTTCTTGTACGCGATTGAAGTAGGCAGCTTGAATTTCTTTCAATGATACAAGCTCTTTCCACTCTTGGCGGTCTGCCATGTATGCCATAGCTCCGAGAGAAGATCTTATAAAGCCATCAATCGAATCAGGATCTACCATGCCGTCGGGTAGAACTTGGATTCTTTCGAAACTTTCTTGAAACTGAGACTTTAGATGTTCCGCTACGTGAAATTTACCAGTACTGACCATCTCTTTCAGTAGCAAATATCTCCGGTGAAGCTCCAGTCTATCCATTTCCAGCTCCTGCCTATCTCTAATAGTGACGATGTGCTCCCCCAGCCTGAGCATAGGGGAATTTTCGGAGTTTACCAAACTCAACTCTATGTTGATCGGGTTTGCCCCTCAAAATATTGCGCTATGTGTTATCGCTCTTTGGTTGTTCGCTGTCTGAATATGTCTCATCTGGCAAAGCAGGAAATTTAACGTGACCAACAGAGGTTAATATAGTCTTTCGGCATTTTGTTGCATATCTTGTGTCGCGCTTGTCTTTCAAGTATTTGGCAATGAGGAAAAGGTCAGGTGTGAACACGAGAGCTGTTGAGCTTGTCGTTGCAGCAGAAATGCATTTTGTTGTGAATGGTTCTAACCTAGAATTTATAGGCTGCAATCTGTATGGGTTTCCAAATAATACTGGTTTGGCGGGACCATTAACTTCATCTCGCTCAAGATCTTCATGTATATTCATCGCGAGCTGACGTAGCTTATCAATATTTATTGGTTTGTTATCTTTACCTTCGGCCTCGCCAATTAACCTACCTTCCTTTGATTCAAAAACGGCATCGAATTCAGACTCGCCGTTATCAAATTGCGAAACTTCGAAACCGATTATTTTTAGGGCATCTAAAATTGCGAATTCTAATGGCTTTCCTTTCTCGAATAAAAGATTTCTAAGTCTTCCTAAATCTTTTATCTCATCGATTATAGCTTCTTTTTGAGCTTGAATAGTTTCAAGATTTTTTTCGATTTTTAGAAGCTTCTGAGACGCTACGTTTTCTTGGGTTAATTTGTATTTAGGATCTCTCGCCCAGTCAGGTTCAGGAGTTAATTCGGCAGAAGATCGTAGGGATTTTTCTATCGAAATAATTGATTTTATCATCCTTGATGCAAACTGCTTTGCTTCTGCTGTCCACTCTCCTTCATTTTCTTCGTCTTCGTCACCAACTATAAAGGATTCAGGGTAGAACTCGATGTCAGGGAGGCAAAGCAACGCGCCGTTAGAGTTTTTTGATCTATTAATAGTTCCTACTACCTTATCCCCATGCCGGGTTAGCAGGCACGGCGTCAATTCTCCTTCAATGATAGTCTTGTATGATGAGACTTTTGAGAACTCTTGCCAATAGGAAGATATACACTCAAAGTTTTTTTCAGAAGGTTTTATTTCCTTGCCCTTAGATATTCTTGGTTTTAGGGTTAATGGTATTGACTGATAGTTATCGAAGTTTGTGACGATTCTTGTGGTTTTTTGATTTTTGCCAGTTCCGGAGTATCTCCTTTCTCCTGTTGCAATACTTAGTGGGGTTAGATCGCTTAAAAATACTAATACTAATTTCCCATGCTCAATGGCTGCTTTTATTTCTTTCCGCCAATGCTCAGACTGCGATTTTAGTTTGAATGATTGATCGTCCGATAAGCACGGTTTTCCTTCGAAGGTGCTCTCGCGCTTATAGATGTAGTCGCTGATGTCTGGTTTAAAAAGGATTATGTCCCAGTCCAAAAGAGAAATGTCAGAATCGAAATCACAAAATTCAGTTTCGTCATCTGCCAGTGAAAGCCCAATGGTCAATATCTTTTTGTTAGCCATGAATTATCCATTTCTTCAAGCACAGAATTTATGGTTAGGCCCAAAGCGGCTTCCAGGGCCAGTAGATTTTGGTAAAGCCGTTCCAGCACATCCCTACAGTGGGTGGTCACTAGCCATCGTATGCGACTCGTTTTGAAAGAAATTAAGCATAGCAGTGGCAACTCTCGGAATTGCGAAAGCCAGCAAAAAAGGGGAAAAGCGTCAGTGCGTGGGAGCAGAGCTGGTACGAAAGTGGTACGGATGGTTGGCGAAAGCGCTGTAGTGCGTGCTCTGTGGCCACTGTGGGCTTAGTCATTCCAATCCATCATCGGTGTAACGGATAAAGCAATCTCCTGGAACAGGTCCAAACTTCTAGGAAATATCCCACACTTTTCTCAGCTTGCCCCTCAGACCACCCCTAGCTAACCTCCTTAAGCCGCTGCCAATCCAGCGGCCGGATGTGGAAGTCCGACCAAGCTGAAGGCGCTCAATCGCCCATAAACACCTACCGGCGTTTTTTTACGTCTGTATGATTGCTTATGGCGGCTGTGCGCGGGGCACTTCGGTGCGCCGGGTCCTTTAGCCCTGGTCTTCCACACCTGCGTACAGCTGCCACCCCTCATGTGGAAGTGAGATAGGCAGTTCCTTAAACGCTAAAGGAGCTTCGCCATGTACAAGGTCACACCTAATCCGCCTTATGCTTCAAACGCTGCATCTTCTGATCCAAAGCTTCAAGCCGCAGCCCAGCGCGCAATCAACCATCACTTGCCCCCATCCGACGACGCTGCTCCCACCGAGCGCCCAAGCGACAACCTATTCCTCGTAAACCCAACCATCGACCCCGAAACCCTCCTGGCCAACGCCGCCGAAAACCTCGCATCCGCCAACGAAATGGCCGCCACCTTGGCGTTCGATCTCGACGACTCCCAGCGCGCCGTCGCCCTGGGCATCCAGCAGTTAATCGAGTTGAGCTCGCTGCTCGTTGACCGAGCCCAGGAACAAGTTGCGCCTGTGACCGTCTCAGTCAAAGCCTGACAACCAACCCTGCCGCCTTACCCAAGGCGGCAACCTGAACTCATGCTGTCCCACAGCAAAGTTTCATAATTCCCTGCACCGTTGAGGTCTACGATCCCCTACTGAGAGAGGACCCCAGCGCCTCCAGCCCATAGGGAACTGAAACCATGATCTCGAACCTCGTCAAAGTTGTAATGATCACCGGCACGTTGCTGTTGAGCGCTTGTTCATCTTCATCGAGCGTGAACAGTGACCCGTGCTTTTCAGGCGGGTGCCAGGCATTTGGCGACCATAGCCCCAACAAAGCCGCGAAGATGAATTTTGGTGGCAGTGGGCTGGGGAGTAGTTATGGGGAGTATGGTTCGGGGCTGTTGCATGATGATTGATGGGGTCGGGGCAACCTGCCAGTTAAGCGTCATCGCCTTCTGTAGGAGCGAGCTTGCTCGCGAAAAACGTCAACGATAACGCGGGCTTCCTGAAGAAACGCGGCGTCTGTGAGTTTTTCGCGAGCAAGCTCGCTCCTACAAAAAGCTTCAACTGGCTGGAAGTCCCACCTACAGTTTGATCCAGTAGGGCGTTATTGACCGCCTTTCATCCGCCGGGCAATCAGGTAGAGGCCCAGCCCCACCAGCGCTGTAGCAGCACCGATGTAGCCGGTACTGGTCCAACCCAACCCTGCCGTAATCGCCATCCCCCCAAACCACGGTCCCAGCGCATTCGCCAGGTTAAACGCCGCATGGTTGGACGCTGCCGCCAAGCTCGGCGCTTCGTGAGCGATGTCCATCAACCGAATCTGCAACGGTGCCGCCAACGCGACCATGGTGCCCACCAGCCCCATGCTCACCAGTACGCCCCACAGCGACGCCGCGGCGAAGGGGAAGAACAACAACACCGCCATCGACCACACCAATATCAAGCCCACCGCCCGGAACTGCATACGATCAAACAGCTTGCCGCCAGCAATGTTGCCGATGATGCCGCCCACGCCAAACGCCGCGAGGCCGAAGGGGATCCACTGCGGCGAGACTTTGGTCACTTCCAGCATGGTCGGCGCCAGGTAGCTGAATACGCAGAACATCCCGGCAAAGCCAATTGCGCCGATGGACAGGGCCATCCATACCTGGGGTTTGGTGAAGGCACGCAGTTCTTTGCGCGGGTCGCTGCGTTGTTCGTCGTGGCGGTGGGGTACGAATTGCCAGACCAGGGCGATGGTGAGCAGGGCGATCACGCTGACCAAAGCGAACGCCGAGCGCCAGCCCAGGTGTTGGCCGAGGAAGGTGGCGATGGGGTTGCCGAGCAGCATGGCCAGGGTCAGGCCCATCATCACGCGGGCCACGGCGCCGGCGCGTTTGTCGGTGGGTACCATGCTGGAGGCGACCACGGCGGCGATGCCGAAGTAGGCGCCGTGGGGCAGGCCGCTGATAAAGCGGAAGGCCACCAGCGAGCCGAAGGTCGGGGTGAAGGCGGTGGCGAAGTTGCCCAGGGCGTACAGGCCCATCAGCAACAGCAGCATGTGTTTGCGCAGCAGCTTGGCGCCGAGGATGGCCAGCAGCGGGGCGCCGACCATGACGCCCAGGGCGTAGGCGCTGATGGCGTGGCCCACCTGGGGTTCGCTCAGGCCCAGGTTCTGGGCGATGTCGGGCATCAGGCCCATGATGGCGAATTCGCCGGTGCCGATCGCGAAGGCGCCCACGGCCATGGCCGCTTCCATTTTGGCGGCGCTGCGCGCGGGCAGTACCTGCCCGGGTGTTTGCTGGATAGTCATGGGTAACTCTGTGTGAAAGGTGTGCACGAAGGACAGTCGCCGATGCTACGCAAGCCGCGACGAAGGTGTCTAGAACCGCCATTTTCGGCAGAGTTCCACGCCTGTGACCGCAGGTCGCGGCTGCCAGGCTTGACAGGGGCGCATTAAAAGCCGCGATTTAGGCCTGTCAATTGGCCAAACGGCGCATAAACGCTGTTTAGCGTGATATTCTGCGCGCCGTCTTGGGCTAGTCTTTCCCTGGTGCGTACACCCGTATACGTCCCAGCGGTTGGCTGTCGCCCAGGTAGCTGAAGCCAATAATGATAAGAAGTCAGCGCAGAAGGGACATAACAGTGAGGTCGATCCATCGGCCTTGTGTGCCCACCCTGCAGCCTTTATGTGACTGTGCAGACCCCGCGGTACGTTGCCTGACGTAGCGTGAAGGAGGGTTACTCATGATCAGGGGCGGTAGGGCGGATGGCGTTTTATCATAGGTGCTACTGATGTTTAAAAAAGTAAACACTGCCCTGCTGGGGCTGGCTTTGTCGATGGGGATCACGTCCGTTCACGCGGAAGAGGCAAAGAAAGTCGATGTGCTGCTGATCGGCGGCGGCATCATGAGTGCAACCCTGGGTGTCTGGCTCAATGAGCTGGAACCGGATTGGTCGATGGAGATGGTCGAGCGCCTCGATGGCGTGGCCGAAGAAAGCTCCAACGGCTGGAACAACGCCGGTACCGGTCACTCGGCCCTGGCTGAGCTGAACTACACCCCGGAAGACAAGAACGGCAACGTTGAGATCCCGAAAGCGGTCGAGATCAACGAAGCGTTCCAGATCTCCCGTCAGTTCTGGTCCTGGCAGGTTCAGCAGGGCGTGTTGAAGAACCCGCGTTCGTTCATCAACTCCACTCCGCACATGAGCTTTGTGTGGGGCGATGACAACATCAAGTTCCTGAAAAAACGCTACGAAGCCCTGAAGGCCAGCCCGCTGTTCGCCGGCATGCAGTACTCCGAAGACCCGGCGCAGATCGCCAAGTGGGTTCCGTTGATGATGGAAGGGCGTGACCCGAGCCAGAAAATCGCGGCCACCTGGAGCCCGATCGGCACCGACGTAAACTTCGGCGAGATCACCCGCCAGTTCGTCGCCCACCTGCAAACCACGCCGAAGTTTGACTTGAAGCTGTCGAGCGAAGTGCAGGACATCACCAAGAACGCCGACGGTTCGTGGCGCGTGAGCTACAAAAACCTCAAAGACGGCACCAAGACTGAAACCGACGCCAAGTTCGTGTTCATCGGCGCCGGCGGCGGTGCCCTGCACTTGCTGCAGAAGTCGGGCATTCCTGAAGGCAAGGAATACGCAGGCTTCCCAGTCGGTGGTTCGTTCCTGGTGACCGAGAACCCGACCATCGCCGAGCAGCACCTGGCCAAGGCCTACGGTAAGGCTTCGGTAGGTTCGCCACCGATGTCGGTTCCGCACCTGGACACCCGCGTGCTGGATGGCAAGCGTGTGATTCTGTTTGGCCCATTCGCGACCTTCTCGACCAAGTTCCTGAAGGAAGGCTCGTACCTGGACCTGCTGACCAGCACCACCACCCACAACATCTGGCCTATGACCAAAGTCGGTATTCGTGAATACCCACTGGTCGAGTACCTCGCCGGCCAACTGATGCTGTCCGATGACGACCGCTTCAAGGCGCTGCAAGAGTACTTCCCGAACGCCAAGCAGTCCGACTGGCGCCTGTGGCAAGCCGGCCAGCGCGTGCAGATCATCAAGCGTGATGAAGAGCAAGGCGGCGTGCTGAAGCTGGGTACCGAAGTGGTCAGCTCTGCCGACAACACCATCGCAGGCCTGTTGGGTGCATCGCCAGGCGCGTCCACCGCGGCTCCGATCATGCTGACCGTGCTGCAAAAAGTGTTCAAGGACAAGGTAGCAAGCCCGGCCTGGCAGGAAAAACTGCACCAGATCGTGCCAAGCTACGGCACCAAGCTAAACGACAGCCCTGAAGCGGTTGCCAAGGAATGGGCCTACACTGCCGGTGTGCTGCAACTGACACCACCGCCAGCGATCCCGCAATTGGCCGCTCCACAGGCTACCGAGGCTGCCAAGCCTGCGGCTGAGCCAAGCAAGCCGGTTTCTGACCTGGCGCTGTAAGCCTCACCCACGAAAAAGCCCGCTGAACCGGTGACGGTCAGCGGGCTTTTTTGTGGGGAAATGTTCAGGAGAGCGGCGGGTGTCGCTCCACCGGGGGCAGCTCAACCGCACGCTCGGCCGCCGCCAGCGCAGCCTTCAAGCCAGCCTGGTCCAGGCGCACGCAGTACGCCGGTTTGGCCCGCTCGAATCGCCAGCTTTCATCCAGCTCACCAGCGTCGACGGCATCGAACCCCAACTCATCGAGCAGCTGGGTCACGACGGCCTTCGCGGTGGCGTCATCCGCCGCGACGGGCAGCGCCCGCCGATCAGGTGCACCGTGAGGGCGGGCGTCTTGCGTCAGGTCGGGGGCGAAGATCGCGTTAAACACTTTCACCACGTGTGAATGTGTCAAATGGTCGGCCAGCAAGCGGCTGGTAGTCGTTTCAAAGCGGTCCAGCTCTGGGATATGCCCATCGCGGTCGGGGTAGTAATTGTTGGCATCCATCACCGTTTTACCCTCCAGCCATTGCGCGGGCACGCTGCGGTAGTGTTGAAAGGGAATCGCCACTAGCACCACATCGCCGAACCGTGCGGCATCGTCTGCGCTGCCAACTTGCACACCGAGTATGCCGCTTACCACGCTGCTCATGGTGTGCGGGCCGCGGGAATTGCTCAGCATCACCTCATGCCCGGCGGCCAAGGCCAGTTGTGCCACAGCACGCCCAATGAAACCTGCTCCAATTACGCCAATCTTCATGTGCTTGCTCCGATGGAAGTACGAAGTGGCTATGATGATTGGCAACCATTTGGTGATAAATCGCAGTTGTGGCGCGGCTGTTGTTACTAGGGGTAGGGAATGATGGATCGTTTATCAAGCATGAATGCCTTTGTGATGGCTGCTGAGCTCGGTTCCTACGTGCGTGCCGCTGAGCGCTTGAATATGTCACCGCAAATGGTGGCCAAGCATGTCACCGCCTTGGAACAACGCTTGGGCGCGCGCTTGCTTAACCGTACTACGCGAAGGCAAAGCCTTACGGAGTTGGGGAGCGCTTACTACGAACGTTGCAAGCACATCCTGACGGAGACTAAGGCGGCGGATTCCCTTGCGCAAATCATGAACGACACCCCGCGTGGCAAGCTGAAAATCACCGCTCCGGTGACGTTCGGCTCCTACAGCCTGATGCCGTTGATCACCGGATTCTTGCGTGACAACCCGGATGTGCAAATCGATCTGCACCTTACGGATCGTTTCGTCGACCTGGTAGAGGAGGGCTATGAGGCGGCCTTTCGTATCGGCCCCTTGGGGACCACTGGCCTGACCGCCCGGCCGCTGGCGCCGTATCGCCTGGTTGTCTGTGCGGCACCGGCCTATTTGCAGGCGCGGGGCACACCGATGACGCCGGCAGACCTTGAGCATCACGAATGCCTGGGCTATGCCTTCTGGTCACGCCCGGCAGATCGTGAATGGGTGTTTTACCAAGGTGCGGTCCCGCACAAGGTGCAGGTAAGCAGCCGTTTGCAGATCAACGAAAGCAGGGCGCTGATGTCGGCGGCGCTGGATGGTTTCGGTATCGTGCTCGGCCCTGAAGACTTCTTGCGCAGGGCACTGGCCGAGGGCCAGTTAGTGCGGGTGCTGCCGGACTTTGACGCGCCAAGTCGATCAATGCATTTGGTCTACACCGCGAATCGGCAGCGCACGGCTAAGTTGCGGCGGTTTGTCGACGCCGTATTACAACGTTTTGGCTCGGTTTAAACGCGCGAGCTCTCTCACCTGTTCATGCAGATGCAGCGCCAGCAGTGCCCGTTCGACTTGAGGCCGGTGGGTTCAGCAATCTGACAGACATTTCCTGTTAAAAATAATCAAAGCCCATGCAGGAGCCCGGCTGGAATAAAGGCGGATTACTTTCTGATGCAGGTGCAGGGCGTTCGCGCCCGAGGGTTTTGTATGTTGTTACGTTATGCAGCATTGGCCGCCGTGGTGGTGGCGGCGTCCGGGTGTGTACAAGAGCGTGTAGTACATGAACGCAGGCCGGTGCAACGTGAGTATGTTGAGGTGGTGGCGCCACAGCCGCCTCCGGTGCAGGTGATAGAAGTCGAACCGGCGGTACGCGAGGGTTATATCTGGTCACGCGGTTACTGGCGTTGGGAAGGCGGGCGCTATGTGGCGGTGCACGGCCATTGGGAGCCGGTGCGCCAGGGCTATCGTTATGTACACCCGCATTGGGTGCAGCGTAATGATGGCTACCACTGGCAGATCGGCGGCTGGATACGCTGACCTAACCTCCTTCTCTGTAGGAGTGAGCTTGCTCGCGAAAAACGTCAACGGTTACGCGGGCATTCAGGTTGCGCGCGGTGCCTGTGATTTTTTCGCGAGCAAGCTCGCTCCTACACAAACAAAGCGGGCTAGCCGAGCCGTTTCATCCCCGCTGCCTTGGCCGCGTTCAGATCAAAGGTGGCGGTGTACTCGCAGCCCGCCGCATGGCCACAGCGTTCAACCAGGCAGTCGGCAAAGTCGGCTTTGCCTGCGCTGAACTTGCGCAATGCCTGCCAGATGATATCGGCGTGCTCGACGGTCAGTTCCCGCGTGTGCAACAAGGTTTCCAACACCATCACCACGTCGCTTTTGGCCGACTGGTAGCAGGACTGCAACACCCACACCAGCTCCGTAAGCGTCACCAGACTGACAAAGCCTGGCGAGGTGGCGGTGAGCGATTCGATGAGCTGGGACGCCTTGGCTGATTGAACCGGGTCGTCCTGGGTCACGTAACGCACCAGCACGTTGGTATCCAGGCCGATCATCCAGCTGTTGCTCCCTGGGCCGCGATGGCGCGGTTCATGTCTTCGATAGACACGGCATGGGCAGGCTTGCGGATCAAACCCTTGAGGTCCTTGACGGTTTTGCTCGCGGCAATCATGGAAAACTTGCCGTCTTCCATTTCGACGAATTCCACCCGGTCGCCTGTTTCCAGGCCCAGGGCTGTCCTGACCTGGACTGGGATGGTGATTTGCCCTTTTGAAGTGAGTGTGGCGGTGGCCATAGTGAAGATCTCCATCGTGATATTCCTTACCTTAAGGTAAGGAATGACGGAGGACAATATCCGTTGGTCCATAGGTCGCTCGCTGAGGTGAATGAGTTGGAATAGTAAAACCCTAGTCCGAACTCTTGTTCCTCACACGCGTTGCTATGCCCCAAACGAATACAAACTATGACCGACCGCCGCTGGCTTACTGCACCACGCGATAGCACGGCACATACGCCGCGCCGCCCGGCAGTTTCATGCGGTGCTGGGCCACGAACGCCTTCAATAATTCATCCAACGGTTTCATGATCGCCGGGTCGCCGTGGATCTCATACGGGCCGTTCTCCTCGATCAGGCGAATACCCTTGTCTTTGACGTTACCCGCCACGATCCCCGAGAACGCCCGGCGCAGGTTGGCCGCCAGTTCATGGGCCGGCAGCGCGTGGTTGAGTTGCAGGCTGGCCATGTTTTCGTGGGTGGGGTCGAACGGGCGCTGGAAGCCTTCGTCGATCTTCAGCAGCCAGTTGAAGTGGAACGCGTCGTTACGCTCGCGGCGGAATTGCTTCACCGCCTTGAGGCCGGTGGTCATCTGGCGGGCCACTTCAGCCGGGTCGTCGATGATGATCTGGTAATGCTTCTGCGCCGCTTCGCCCAAGGTGGCGCCGACGAACGCGTGCAATTGTTCCAGGTAAGGCGCGGCATGTTTCGGCCCGGTGAGCACCACCGGGAACGGCAGGTCGCGGTTGTCCGGGTGCATGAGGATGCCGAGCAGGTACAGGAACTCCTCGGCCGTGCCTGCGCCGCCGGGGAAGATGATGATGCCGTGGCCGACACGCACGAAGGCTTCCAGGCGCTTTTCGATGTCCGGCAAAATCACCAGCTCGTTGACGATGGGGTTCGGCGCTTCGGCAGCGATGATGCCTGGTTCGGTCAAGCCCAGGTAACGGCCATTGGTGATGCGCTGCTTGGCGTGGGAAATGGTTGCGCCCTTCATCGGGCCTTTCATCACGCCGGGGCCGCAACCGGTGCACACGTCGAGGCTGCGCAGGCCCAGTTCGTGCCCGACTTTCTTGGTGTATTTGTATTCTTCGGTGTTGATCGAATGGCCGCCCCAGCACACCACGATCTTCGGCTCGACACCCGGGCGCAGCGTACGGGCGTTACGCAGCAGGTGGAACACGTAATCGGTGATGCCTTGGGAGTTGCTCAGGTCGATACGCTGGCTATCCAGCTCGTTCTCGGTGTAGACGATGTCGCGCAGGGCGCTGAACAGCATTTCGCGGGTGCTGGCAATCATTTCGCCATCGACGAAGGCATCGGCGGGGGCGTTGAGCAGTTCCAGGCGTACGCCGCGGTCCTGCTGGTGAATACGCACTTCAAAGTCTTTGTAGGCGTCGAGGATGGTCTTGGCGTTGTCGATATGCGCGCCGGTATTGAGAATCGCCAGGGCGCATTGGCGGAACAGGGTGTAGATGCTGCCGGTACCGGCTTCGCTCAGTTGCTGCACTTCACGTTGGGACAGGGTTTCGAGGCTGCCCTTGGGGCTGACGGAGGCGTTGATGACTTGACGTTGGGGCATTCTGATTCCTTGAAAGCATAGCCACCGCGCCCGCTAGGGGGCGATGGCTTGAGAATGGTGAGCGCCAATTAAGGTCGCACGAGACGGTTATTTACCTCAGGCGCAAGGCCCAGCGCAAATGCCGTCCAACACCATCATGCCGCAGAACTTACTGAATCAGCTTCCAGTTTTTGTAGAAAACCCGACGCAGGGTAAAGACCAGGCCGGCAAACCCTGCGATCACGGCGTTGAGCACCGAGGGCAGCAGGGTCGGGCGCACAATATCAATGAACAGGCAGTAGCGTTTGGCGTCGTTTTTGTTGAAGGACGCGTGCATCAGCGTGTCATCGAAGATAAACAGCGGGTCGTCGTGCCAGTAGTGCTTGTGCTTGCCCACCTGGATGTATACGCCCTCATGGTGCGGTGCCGGCGCCATGTTGTAGAGCACACGGAACATCATGCGCAGGGGGCCGAAGTGGAACGAGGTCGAGCGGTTCTCGTTGAACACCGAGACGCCGATGGTTTTCACGAACGGCAGTTTCTTGCGCAGCTGCGGGATATCCAGGGTGGTTTCGATCGGGCGACCGTACCACTGGAAGAACAACATGCCGCGTTTCTTCTCGGCCATGCGCTCGTCCAGGTAGCTGATGATTTCATCCTTGCGGGCCATGGCGTCGTCGATCACCTGTTGCAGGTCTTCGCGCCAGGCCGGTGGCAGGTCGTTCATGGTGTAGACATGCCGGTTGCGGCTGCTGAGCAGGTCGAGCAGGGTGTTGAACGGTGCCAGCACCCAGGTATTACGACCGTTGCCGATAAAATACTTCTTGATGGTGTCGCGGTCGTACAGGCCGTTACGCAGGAAGTCATAAACGCCGCAGCACACCACCAACAGCAGAAACACCAGGCAACTGCGCGGGAAACAATAGATCAATAGCAGAACGCCGAGTACCCACGCCAGGGATACCAGCTTCTTGCCGACAGCATTTTTGCTCATGAAACGAGGCTCCAAAGCCGAAACATATTGAAACAATCTCGTCATCATAGGGGTTTATGGGGCCGGCAGGCGTTTTTAAATAGGGTGAAATTGTGAAGCTGCTGCACAATTTGTAACCGTTGCCGTGCAGGCTCCGACGTTTTGTGGATTGAATTTTGAGAACAGAAGATTTGCGACTATCGTGACGCTTCGGTTTTTCAGGCGTCATAGACCGGTACGATTGAAGTTGAATGGCCACTATTGGCCTTCGGCACCTTGGAAGAGGCAGAAATTTTTATGATCATCAAACCGCGGGTTCGTGGCTTTATCTGTGTGACCGCTCACCCTGTTGGCTGTGAAGCGAACGTCAAAGAGCAGATCGACTACGTAACCAAAAACGGCGTCATCGAGGGCGGCCCTAAAAAGGTACTGGTCCTCGGTGCCTCCACCGGCTACGGCCTGGCCGCGCGCATCAGTGCTGCGTTTGGCTGCGGCGCCGACACCCTGGGCGTGTTTTTTGAGAAAGAAGGCGAAGAAGGCAAGTTGAGCTCCGCCGGCTGGTACAACAGCGCGGCGTTCGAGAAGTTTGCCGTGGAAAAGGGCCTGTACGCCAAGAGCATCAACGGCGACGCGTTCTCCGACGAGATCAAGCGCCTGACCATCGAGACCATCAAGAAAGACCTGGGCAAGATCGACCTGGTGGTCTACAGCCTGGCCGCGCCACGCCGTACCGACCCGCAAGGCGTGGTGCACACCTCCACCCTCAAGCCAATCGGCAAGGCCGTGACCCTGCGCGGGATCAACACCGACAAGGGCGTGGTGGTCGACACCACGCTTGAGCCTGCGACCCAGGAAGAAATCGACGGTACCGTGAAGGTCATGGGCGGCGAAGACTGGCAGCTGTGGATCGACGCCCTGCGTGACGCCGATGTATTGGCCGAAGGCGCCAAGACCACCGCGTTCACCTATCTCGGTGAGAAGCTGACCCAGGACATCTACTGGAACGGCTCCATCGGCGAAGCCAAGAAAGACCTGGACAAGAAAGTTTTGACCCTGCGCGAAAACCTCGCTGCGCTCAAGGGCGACGCCCGTGTGTCGGTGCTCAAGGCCGTGGTCACCCAGGCCAGCTCGGCGATCCCGATCATGCCGCTGTACCTGTCGCTGCTGTTCAAGGTGATGAAAGAGCAGGGCACCCATGAAGGCTGCATCGAGCAGGTCTACGGCCTGTTCAAGGACAGCCTGTACGGCAGCGAGCCGAAACTCGACGCCGATGGCCGCCTGCGTGCCGACCTGGCCGAGCTGGAACCGAAGGTTCAGGACGCCGTGGCCGCACTGTGGAACCAGGTGACCGACGACAACGTCAACGAGATCAGCGATTTTGCCGGTTACAAGGCTGAATTCCTGCGCTTGTTTGGCTTTGAAGTCGACGGCGTGGATTACGACGCGGATGTGAACCCGACCGTCAAAATCAACGGCCTGATCCAGGCTTAAAACGCGGTCAATAAGGTGGAAACTGGCTTGCCGTGATGCCAGTCAGTTAACGCAAATCCCCTGTGGGAGCGGGCTTGCCCGCGAAGGCGGTGTGTCAGTCGCAGCATCTGAGGCTGTACGACCGCTTTCGCAGGCAAGCCAGCTCCCACATTTGATCTTCGTTGTTTTGAGCATTGCGTCCGCTCAATGAGGCCATGCCTCCCCCCACCTGTCTTTTCAGACACTTCTTACGCCTCGGCGCGCGCCTCCCTCTTGTAGATCTGTCAGACTCCAGCAGCTATCAAGCCATGCTAACGGAGGATCTGATGACGATTCGTGCAGTAGTTTTTGATTTCGGCGGTGTCCTGTTCGACTGGAGCCCGCAGCACCTGTACCGCAAGCTGATTGCCGACGACGTCGAGCGCCAGTGGTTCCTCGACACCATCTGTACCCAGGACTGGAACACCGAGCAAGATGCCGGGCGCTCCCTGGCTGAAGCCACCCGCACCCTGGTTGCCCAATACCCCGAACACACGACCCTGATCCAGGCTTATTACGAGCGCTGGCCCGAAATGCTGCGGGCTGAATTACCCGAGGGCGTGGCGATTCTCGAAGCGTTGCATCAGGTTGAGATGCCGCTGTTCGGGCTCACCAACTGGTCATCTGAAACCTTCCCTTACGCCCGGGCCAACTATCCATTTCTGAAGCGTTTTCGCAATATTCTGGTGTCTGGCGAGGTGAAGTTGATCAAGCCTGACCCGGCGATCTACCACGCCAGCCTCAGTCAGGTGCGTGAACACTTTCCAGACATACAGGCCAGTGAAGTGGTGTTTATCGACGACGTCGCCGGCAATATCGAGGCCGCCATCGCGTTGGGCTGGCAGGGTATTCACCACGTATCGGCCGAGCGCACCGCCGCGCGTTTGCGTGAGTTGGGCGTGGCGTTCTAGCGCGCCCATTTCTCCATTACAAAGTCGACGAACGCCCGCAGCTTGGGCAGGCGGTAGCGGTCTTGGCGATACATCAGGTGCATGGGGCGGCTGGGCAGTTTATAGGTGGTCAGCAAGGCCACCAGCTTGCCGCTCTCCAGGTCCGGTTGCACCAGGGCATCGGCCAACATGCTGATGCCCATGCCGTTGATGGCGGCCTGGCGCAAGCCTTGGGAGCTGTTGATGGTCAATGAGCCAGACACCGGCACCTCCATCTCACCTTCATCGCCGGTCATGCGCCAGAGTTTATCGGTGTCGCGCCAGTTGTCGTTCGCGGGGTAGGCGAATGCCAGGCAGTCATGCTGCTGCAGGTCATCCGGGGTTTGCGGTGTGCCGCGTCGCGCCAGGTAGGCAGGGGAGGCGCAAAGGGTGAGGGTATAGGCCTGCAGAGGCCGGGCGATCAGGCTGGAGCTTTCCAGTTCGCCGAGACGGATCGCCACGTCAAAACCGCTGTCGACCAGGTCCATGCGCTCATTGCTCATCACCACGTACAGGTCGATAAGTGGGTAGCGCTGGGAAAACTCACTCAAGGCCGGCACCAGGCGTTCAGTGCCGAACACCGGGGGGGCGGTGATGCGCAGGCTGCCTTTGGGGGTTTCGCTGTGGACCTGCTCGGCCAATAACTCGGAGTCGGCCACCAGCCCCAGCACTTCCAGGCAGCGCTGATAATACTGCCCGCCAAATTCGGTGAGGTTCTGTTTGCGCGTGGTGCGTTTGAGCAAGCTGACGCCAAGCCGTTGTTCCAGCGCTCGCAGATGGTTGCCCACCATGGTGGTCGAAATCCCGCATTCCTGCGCGGCGGCGGTCATGCTGCCGGTCTCGACGACTTTCACGTACACCGACATTGCCTGGAACAGATCCATTATCAAGCCCTGGTTTAAAGTTATTGCAGCAATTCTGCGTTTATCCAGCGAGGGTGGTTAACCATACTTGATCCACCCCAACGATGCACTGGAGCCGCCACCATGACCGCCGCCTGCCTGATGAGCACTTATCAACCCCTGGCCCTGAGCTTCACCCGCGGCCTGGGCACGCGCCTGTGGGACCAACAGGGCCGCGAATACCTGGACGCCGTGGCCGGCGTGGCGGTGACCAATGTTGGCCATTCCCACCCCAGGTTAGTGGCCGCCATCAGCGAACAGGCCGGCTTGCTGCTGCACACCTCCAACCTCTACAGCATCGACTGGCAACAACAATTGGCCCGGCGCCTGGCCCAACTGTCCGGGCTGGACCGCGCGTTCTTCAACAATTCCGGCGCCGAGGCCAACGAGACGGCGCTGAAGTTGGCGCGTTTGCATGGCTGGAAAAAAGGCATCGAACAGCCGTTGGTGGTCGTGATGGAGAACGCCTTCCACGGCCGCACGCTAGGCACCATGGCTGCCAGCGACGGGCCTTCGGTGCGCCTGGGGTTCCAGCGATTGCCCGGCGATTTCATCAAGATTGGGTTTGGCGACATGGCGGCTCTGGAGGCGGTCACCGCGCAGTTCGGTACACGCATCGCGGCGGTACTGCTTGAACCAATCCAAGGTGAAAGTGGTGTGTTGGTGGCGCCACCAGGCTACCTGAAAGCCATGCGCGATCACTGCACGCGCCACGGCTGGCTGATGATGCTCGACGAAATCCAGACCGGCATCGGGCGCACCGGCACCTGGTTTGCCTTCCAGCACGAAGGCATCGTGCCGGACGTGATGACCCTGGCCAAAGGCCTGGGCAATGGCGTGCCCATCGGCGCCTGCCTGGCCCGCGCTGGCGTCGCTGAGCTGTTCACCCCCGGCAGCCATGGCAGCACCTTTGGTGGCAACCCGCTGGCGTGTCGCGTCGGGTGTACGGTGCTGGAGATTATCCAGGAGCAAGGCTTGCTCGAGAACGCTGCGTGCCAGGGAGAACACTTACTGGCGCGGTTGCGGATGGAGTTGGAGGAACATCCGCAGGTGCGGGCGATTCGTGGCAAGGGCTTGATGATCGGCATTGAACTGGCCAGCCCTTACCGCGACCTGGCCCAACGGGCAGCGCAGGAGCATGGGCTGTTGATCAACGTCACGCGGGGCAAGGTCATTCGCCTGTTGCCGCCACTGACGCTGGAGCGCAAGGAAGTGGAGATGATCGTGCGAGCCATCACCCGCCTACTGGACTGAAAGACGATGCTCGTTCCCACGCTCTGCGTGGGAACGCCTCCTGTGACGCTCTGCGTCACGCGTTAAGAGCGGACGCGGAGCGTCCAGGGCAGCATTCCCACGCAGAGCGTGGGAACGATCAGTCAGCAGCGTGGGAGCGATCAGAAACACTTACTGGCGCGGTTGCGGATGGAGTTGGAGGAACATCCGCGCGCAGGAGCATGGGCTGTTGATCAACGTCACGCGGGGCAAGGTCATTCGCCTGTTGCCACCACTGACGCTGGAGCGCAAGGAAGTGGAGATGATCGTGCGAGCCATCACCCGCCTACTGGACTGAAAGACGATGCTCGTTCCCACGCTATGCGTGGGAACGCCTCCTGTGACGCTCTGCGTCACGCGTTAAGAGCGGACGCGGAGCGTCCAGGGCAGCATTCCCACGCAGAGCGTGGGAACGATCAGCAGCGTGGGAGTGATCAGAAAGAGGGGCCATTCAGCCATTCCTGGTTCATCGTTTCGGTGTCCCCCAAGTACTCCAACAACCACGCCATGGCCGGCGACAGTTTGTTCTGCGCCCACGCCACACACGACGGGCTGGCCGGAAATGGCCGGCTCAATTGCAGCGCCACCAACTCCCCGCGCTCGATCCATGGCAATACCTGATGGGCCGGCGCCATCCCTACACACAGGCCATCGCGCAGGCAATCCAGGGCCGACGCCCAGTTGGGCACTACCAGGCGGCGCTGGTTATCCAGGGTCCAGGTGTCGCGCTTGGGCAGGTTGCGTGAGGTGTCGGTCATGCACAGCGAGGCAAAGGGGCGCAGTTGGTCATCACTGAGCAAACCTTCCACCGCCGCCAGCGGGTGCCGGGCGCTGACCACGCACAGCCAGTTCAACAGGCCCATGTCGCGGAAGCTGAAGTGGCTGGCCACCGGCACCGCGCTGGTGGCGCCGATCACGATGTCGGTGCGTTCATCGGCCAACGCATCCCACACGCCGTTGTACACCTCGTATTCGAGCAGCAATTCCACTTCGGGAAACTGCCGATAGAAGTCGAGCACCAACTGCCGGCAGCGCTGGGGTTTGACGATTGAGTCCACGGCCACCTTCAACTGCCCGCTCCAACCATTGGCCACCTGTTGGCACAGGCGCCGGGTGCCGAGCATTTTTTTCATCACGCCGCGGGCTTCGTCGATGAACAAACGGCCGGCGGGGGTCAGTTCTACGTCGCGATGCCGGCGCACAAACAACGGCACAGCCAGCCATTCTTCGAGCTGGCGCACGGTGTAGCTGATGGCCGACGGTACGCGGTGCAGTTCCTGGGCGGCGGCGCTGAAGCTGCCGTGACGGGCGACGGCGTCCACCACATCCAGGGAATATTCCGACCACATAGGTACTGCCTTCAAAATTATTGATAAGAGTGTCCAATTATTATCGATTCACACAGATATTGTCAGCTTCATAATGGGCGTCAGTCAGCAAATAGTTTGATGGCAGTATCTACAAGGCTTCGATGAAAAATTCTTTTGGTTTTACCTGGTATCTGGCGGGGCTGAGCATGCTCGGTTATCTCGCCATGGACATGTACTTGCCGGCGTTTGGCGCCATGGGCGAGCAGTTGAACATTGGTGCTGGCGCGGTGGGCGCCAGCTTGAGTATTTTCCTTGCCGGCTTTGCGCTGGGGCAGTTGCTGTGGGGGCCGCTCTCGGACCGCCTGGGGCGCAAGCCGATTCTGATCGCGGGCCTGAGCCTGTTTGTGCTCGGTTGCCTGGGCATGTTCTGGGTTCAGAGCGCGCCGCAACTGCTGGCCCTGCGCTTTATGCAGGCGATTGGCGTGTGTGCCGCCGCCGTCAGTTGGCAGGCTTTGGTGATTGATCGCTACCCGGCCGACAAGGCTCACCGCGTCTTCGCCAGCATCATGCCGTTGATGTCGCTATCGCCGGCCCTGGCACCGCTGTTGGGCGCCATGGTGCTGAATCACTTTGGCTGGCAGGCGATCTTCGGCGTGTTGCTGGTGGTGTCGTTGTTGCTGTTGTTGCCGACCTTGTTCCTGCGCAATGTGCCCAAGCGTTCGGAGCACAAGGGCAGCCCGGTGCGCCTGGGGTATGGGCAATTGCTCACTTCTCGGGTGTTTACCGGCAACGTGATGATCTTCGCCGCCTGTTCGGCCAGCTTCTTCGCTTGGCTGACCGCCTCGCCGTTCATCCTCGGTGGCATGGGTTACAGCCCGAATGACATTGGCCTCAGCTACGTGCTGCCGACCCTGGCGTTTCTCGTTGGCGGCTACAGTTGCCGCAGCGCCTTGCAGCGCCTGCCGGGTAAAACCCTGCTGCCGTGGTTGCTGGTCGCCTATTGCTTGAGCATGGTGGCGTTGTACCTGGTGGCCACCTTGAGTGTGCCGACCCTGACCACCTTGTTGATCCCGTTCTGTCTGATGGCGCTGTGCAACGGCGCCAGCTACCCGATTGTGGTGGCGAATGCGCTGATGCCCTTTGCGGAAAATTCCGGCAAGGCGGCGGCCCTGCAAAATACCCTGCAATTGGGCTTGTGCTTCGTGGCCAGCCTGTTGGTGTCGTCGATGATCGAGCAACCACTGTTGATCACGGTGATTGTGATGCTGGCGACGGCGCCACTGGCGGTGTTGGGCTATTGGCTGGCACGGCCGAAGGGCAACTCTTCCGAACTGGCCAACGCCTGAGCTGACAATACGATCAAACTGGTAGGAGCGAGCTTGCTCGCGAAAAACGTCAACGATAACGCGGGCTTTCTGAATGAACGCGGCGTCGGTGAGTTTTTCGCGAGCAAGCTCGCTCCTACAAAAAGCCTGCTTCTTCAGTCAGAACGTCACTTCCATGTTCAGCGTCGGTGTTGAGGTGCGGCTGCCACGGCCGCCGTCCACCCCGAACTTGTTATGCCAGTACTCATACCCCACCCCCAGATACAGGTTCGGCTTCACGCTTTTACCTGGTCGCACCGCCACCATCAGCGCTGTACGCATCAAGGCCTCCGCTGCCGTATCGCGGCCATGGTAGTCCTCGCCTTTTTCCCCGACGTAGTTAATGAACCCCTGGAATTTCGCCGCATGGTTGCCCACCTCGAACGGTCGCATCCAGGTCAGGTTGAGCATGTAGGTAGCGTCGAAGGTGTGGTTCGACTCTTGCGCGCCGGGAATGCCGGTGTGGTTCTTTTCCTTGTAGTACATCAGGCTCAGGTCCAGCACGCCGACAGTGTTGAACTTCAACGTAGGGCCAATCACCAAGGCGCGCTTCTTGGCGGAAGCGAAGTTGTTGTTGCGGTTGGCGTCGAAGCCCAGGGTCAGCGCGTAATCCTTGATCAGCCCCGTGCCCGGCGGCAAGTCGAACACGCGTGAGGCATACAGCTGATGCCGGTACACGGCGTACACCTCGCTGCCACCGTGGTCGGTGCCTTTGCGCGGGTCGCTGCTGTCGGACAGGAATACGTCGAGGTTGAGGAAATTGCTGCCGTAACGGTAGCCGCTGGCGTGGGTAAAACTGTAGATGCGCTTGCTGAAGTCGTCGGGGTTGTTCGGGTTGGTGAAGTGCTGCCCGTAGCGGAACCCGACGCTGTTGTTCATCCATTCCACCGCAACAGCCTCCCCGCCGCCGAGAAGGGTCAATGCGACGGTGGCGCCCTGTAGTGCCTTTTTCATTATTTTTGTCCTTTGGCGTTCTGGCTCGTGACGGCCGGATTGTTTTTGTAACGCCGTTGGAGGGTATCTTGTTCGATTGATTGTATACAACTCTATGGACATACAGTCTGAACATTGCATACAGTGAGCGCACAACAAAAACAGAGAACCCCTCACCATGACTATCCCGAAGGCGTCACCGCAGCGGCCCGAAGATGAAAATCTGGGCGTCGCCGCCAACATGGCTTACGGCCTGCAGCATGTGCTCACCATGTATGGCGGCATCGTCGCCGTGCCGTTGATCGTCGGCCAGGCCGCCGGGTTGTCGCCGGCGGATATCGGTCTGCTGATCGCTGCATCGCTGTTTGCCGGTGGCCTGGCCACGCTTTTGCAAACCCTGGGCCTGCCGTTCTTCGGCTGTCAGTTGCCGCTGGTGCAGGGCGTGTCGTTCGCGGGGGTGGCGACCATGGTGGCGATTGTCGGCAGCGACGGTGCCGGTGGTGTGCCAGCGATTCTCGGGGCGGTGATGGCCGCGTCCTTTATCGGTTTGTTGATTACCCCGGTGTTCTCAAGGATCACCAAGTTTTTTCCGCCGCTGGTGACGGGCATTGTGATTACCACCATCGGCCTGACCCTGATGCCTGTAGCGGCGCGCTGGGCCATGGGTGGCAACAGCCGGGCGGCAGATTTTGGCAGCATGTCCAACATCGGCCTGGCCGCGCTGACCCTGGTGCTGGTGCTGCTGCTGAGCAAGATCGGCAGCGCAACCATCTCTCGCTTGTCGATCCTGCTGGCCATGGTGATCGGCACCGTGATCGCGGTGCTGCTCGGCATGGCGGACTTCTCTGGCGTCATGCAGGGGCCGATGTTCGGTTTCCCCACACCCTTTCACTTCGGCATGCCCACCTTCCATGTGGCGGCGATCATTTCCATGTGCATCGTGGTGATGGTGACGCTGGTGGAAACGTCGGCGGACATCCTGGCGGTGGGTGAGATCATCGACACCAAGGTGGACTCCAAGCGCCTGGGCAACGGCCTGCGTGCCGACATGTTGTCGAGCATGTTTGCGCCGATCTTCGGTTCGTTTACCCAGAGCGCATTCGCCCAGAACGTCGGCCTGGTGGCGGTGACAGGGGTCAAGAGTCGGTTTGTGGTGGCCACTGGCGGGGGGTTCCTGGTGGTGCTCGGCCTGTTGCCGTTCATGGGGCGGGTGATCGCGGCCGTGCCCACCTCCGTGTTGGGCGGCGCCGGGATTGTGTTGTTCGGCACGGTGGCGGCCAGTGGGATTCGCACGCTGTCGAAGGTGGATTACCGCAACAACATGAACCTGATCATCGTTGCCACGTCTATCGGCTTCGGCATGATCCCCATCGCCGCGCCGAGCTTCTACGATCAGTTTCCAAGCTGGTTCGCGACCATCTTCCACTCGGGCATCAGCTCGTCGGCAATCATGGCGATATTGCTGAACCTGGCGTTCAACCACTTCACCGCCGGCAACTCGGACCAGCAGTCAGTGTTTGTGGCGGGGACTGAGCGCAGCTTGTGCTTTCGCGACGTGGCTGCGTTGCGCGATGGGGATTACTACCGGGGTGGGAAGTTGTTTGATGCCGAGGGCAAGGAAATTCCCCTGGTAGCAGATACCTCAAAGAAAGCCGCAAAACCCGAAACCACTGAGGTTTAAACAGGTAGGAGCGAGCTTGCTCGCGAAAAACGTCAACGATGACGCGTGCTTCCTGAATAAACACGGCGTCTGATAGTTTTTCGCGAGCAAGCTCGCTCCTACAGAGGGCGGATTTCAGCCGGCCTTGAGGGCTTTGTGCGGCAACGAACACGCCTCATCCAGAAACTTCACCACCGTCCCCATGCACGCCTGGCGCTCTTCCACATGGGGCATGTGGCTGGAGTCTTCAAACAGTGCCCAGCGCACGTCCGCTATCTCATCCAGGAATGGCTTGACCACCAACGGTGTGGCTTCGTCATGTCGACCGGAAATCACCAGGGTTGGCACCTTGATGGCTGACAGGCGGCCGATCACATTCCAGTCCTTCAAGCTGCCAATCACGTGGAATTCGGTCGGGCCGCTCATGGCGTGGTACACCGTCGGGTCGGCATCCACCTGGGCGAAGGTGCGTGCCACTTCTTCGGGCCACGGGTTGACCCGGCACACATGCTGGTCATAGAAAATCCGTGAGGCCGCCAGGTATTGCGGGTCTTGGTAGGTGCCGGCCTGCTCGTGCTTTAGCAGGATTTCATGCACGCCTTCAGGCAACAGCTTGCGCAGGCGGTTGGCTTCGCTGACCCAGGTGCGCATGCAGGTGGGGGAGTTGGCAGGGATAAACGCGCGCAGGCCCTTGGGTTGCAAGATTGCGTGTTCGCTGCCCAGCATGCCGCCCCAGGATTGACCGAGGATCGCGTAGTTCTCACTGATTTGCAGGTGGTCCAGCAGGTTGTTCAACTCGTCGAGGAACAGGCCGATGGTCCAGAACGACGGGTCTTTTTCCGGTAAGTGCGTGGAGCGGCCGTTGCCCAACTGGTCGTAGTGGATGACCGCGTGGCCGCTGGCGGCGACGTCCTTGAAAGCGTCGACGTAATCGTGGGTGCAGCCCGGGCCGCCATGGATGATCACCAAGGGCGTACGGCCTGTGGTCAGGTCGCCGGTGACGCGATACCAGGTCTGATAGGCGCCAAAGGGCGCGTAGCCTTCGCGAACTTTTTCGATGAATTCCATTTCGTACCCTGCTCTGAAAAAAAGGATCAGGGTTACGATAGTCTGAACAAAAAGTTTAGGTAACTAGCAAAACAGATAGGTTTTTGCCGAAAGCTCAACTTTCCAGCAAGCGGTAGTGGGTGGCGCGAACCACGGCCTGAACACGGTTCTTGGCGCCCAGTTTGTGCATGGCCGAGGCCAGGTGCAGAGTGACCACCGCCAGGGAGCGGCTCAATTGCGAGGCGATTTCGGCGGCGGTCAGGCCTTCAGCCGCCCATTTCAGGCATTCGCGCTCGCGCTTGGTCAGGCGTATGTGCGGATAAGCCCGCACCTCCTTGCTGAACAGCGGGTACGCCGCTTCCTGGAGGGCATGGGTAATCAGGCTGAAATCGGCCAGCGTATGTTGGGCGTCCTTCAATACCGTGCGCGCCTTGCCGGTGCGCAACCCGGTCAGCGAGGCGAAGCCGCCCCGGGGCAGATGAATCGGCACGCTGACGCCGCAGGTCAGCTGGCGCTCATGCAGATAAGAAGAAACGGGGGCGTGGCAGGGGTCGATGATCTTTTGCAGGGCCGTCTCAGTCTTGGCCTCATAGGACCAGACAAACGGCGACACTGTGCTCAGCGCCAGGTGTTGCACCGGGTCGATCTGGTAAAACCCTTCGCTGCACCATAAGGCGTGCCAATCGCTCGGTGTGTTGCGCAGTTGCAACAGCGAGGGCGTGATCAGTGCGCCGTTGAGGTCGATGGGCACCGGGGTGTAGTCATACACCAGGGCATCGAAGCCCAGTTGTTGGGCAAGGATAAACGTATTGTCCATCTGTTCATCCAGGCTCCTGCCCGGTATGAGGCGATTATTGAAGGCGGTCAGCTTGGCCAGCATCCGTTCTGCTCCCGAATTCATTTGAATCTCGACTTGCTGCAAGTAGAATGCCACGCCCCGGCGAAGGACTGCCAGGCCAAACCTATAAGAAATACTAGGTTATGGACGCACGGCATCCTCGGTAGTGTTGACCTGATAAACGGCCGCTACCCGCCAGGCCGATACAACACAAGGAATGTATGCATGTGGCGTGAAATTGCCCCCGACCAGCAGTACAACGTGCAAGTCGACGGCCATAACCTCGTGGTCTACAGCTTTGGCGAAGGCGATGAGGTGCTGCTGTGTCTCAACGGCGGGCCGGGCCTGCCGTGTGACTATCTGCGCGACGCCCATGGCTGGCTCAAAGCACATAACCTGCGAGTGGTTGCATTCGACCAGCTTGGCACGGGCGCATCAGCCAGACCGACCGATGCCTCACTGTGGGAAATCCGCCGTTATGTCGAAGAAGTCGAGACCGTGCGCCAGGCGCTGGGCCTGGGCCGCGTGCATCTGCTCGGGCATTCCTGGGGCGGTTGGCTGGGGATCGAATATGCCGTGCATTATCCCGGTGCGCTCAAAAGCCTGATCCTGGAAAACACCGTCGGCGACATTCCCCACCTGTCCCAGGAACTGGAGCGTCTGCGCGGCGCCCTGGGCAGCGAAACCGTGGCCATGATGCAACGCCACGAAGCCATGGGCACCCTCGACCACCCGCAGTACCAGGCCGCCATCACCTTGCTCAACTACCGCCACGTGTGCCGGCTCGACGAATGGCCAGAGCCGGTCAAGCGCTCCCTGGGCGACTGGAACATGGGGCCTTACGAAACCATGCAAGGCCCCAACGAGTTCCTCTATATCGGTAACCTCAAGGACTGGAACCGCCTCAAGGAAATGGCCGAGTTCACGATGCCGATCCTGATCACCACCGGCCAGCATGATGAACTCACCCCCGCCTGTGCGATGCGCATGAAACTTGCGGCCCCCCACGCCGAGTTGCATGTGTTCCCCAACAGCAGTCATATGCCTTTTTACGAGGAGCCACAGGCGTACTTCCCGGTGCTGCTGGACTTTCTCGCTCGCCACCGAGGCTGACGCATGAACCTGGCGCGCTACCGTTTTGTGTTGTCCCGGCCCCTGCAATTGCTGCCGGTGCTGCTGGGCATCAGCCTGATCACCTTCGTGTTGGTGCGCTCGATTCCTGGCGACCCGGCGCGTGCCTTGCTGGGTGCGCGCAGCACGCCGGATGCGCTGCTGAAGATCCGCGCCCAGTTCGGCCTCGACCAGCCCTTGTGGCTGCAATACTTTTACTTCCTGAAAAACCTGCTCAAGGGCGACCTCGGCCAATCGCTGCTGTACAAGGTCGACGCCCTCAAACTGATCGTCACCCGCATCGAGCCGACGCTGGTGCTGGTGCTGGGCAGCGTGGTGCTCGCTTTGTTGATAGCGGTGCCACTGGCAACGATTGCGGCGCGCCAGCAAGGCCGTTGGGCGGACAAGCTGATCCGCGTGTTCACCACGGTCGGCCTGGGCATGCCGGCGTTCTGGCTGGGGTTGATGCTGATCCTGCTGCTCAGCGTGAAATGGGGCTTGTTCCCGGTGTCCGGTTACGGGCGCACTTGGCTGGATAAGGCGCACCACATGCTTTTGCCATGCCTGACCATCGCCCTGGCGCTGTCGGCGGTGCTGGTGCGCAACCTGCGGGCGAGCATGTTGATGGAGTTGCAGGCGGATCACGTCACCGCCGCACGTGCACGCGGGCTGGCGGAAGGCGCGGTGTTTCGCCGGCATGTACTGCCCAACGCTCTGGTGCCGGCGGTCAACCTGCTGGCGGTCAACATCGGTTGGCTGATCAGCGGCACGGTGGTCATCGAAAGCCTGTTCGCGATTCCAGGCATCGGCCAGTTGCTGGTGCGCGGCATTTTCACCCGTGACTACATGGTGGTGCAGGGTGTGGCGATGGTGCTGGCCTGTGCCACGGTGGTGGTCAACTTCCTGGCCGACCTGGTGACGGTGGCCCTCGACCCACGGGTAAAGATGCAATGAGCAGCCGCCCATTGATTGCCCCGTGGCGCTTGCGCCTGCGCTTTGGTTTTCGCAATGGCCGGCTGACCGCCGCATGGGGTTTGTTGATCCTGTTCGCGTGGTTGGCCCTGGCGCTGTTTGCGCCGTGGGTCGCGCCCTACGACCCCGTCGCGCAGGACACCGGCATGAGTTTGCTGGCCCCCAGCCTTGCCCATCCGTTGGGTACGGACAATTACGGCAGGGACATCCTGTCGAGGGTGATCTGGGGTGCGCGCATCGACCTGCAGTTGGCGGTTATCGGGGTGATCTTCCCTTTCATCATTGGCACCTTTATCGGTGCGGTCTCGGGTTATATCGGCGGGCGTTTCGACAGTGTCTGCATGCGTGTGATCGACGTGGTGCTGGCGTTCCCGTTCCTGGTGCTGATGCTGGCGATCATGGCCATCCTCGGGCCGGGCTTGCAGAGTTTTTACATCGCCATGGCGCTGGTGGGCTGGGTGTCGTACGCGCGCCTGATTCGCTCGCAGATCCTGGTGCTCAAGGAAAGCGAGTTCGCCCTGGCCGCCAAGAGCCTGGGCTTTGGCCATGGACGCATTCTGTTCCGGCATTTGCTGCCTAATGCGCTGTTTGGCTCCATTGTGTTTTCCATGTCCGACGCGGTGCTGGTGCTGCTCAACGGCGCCGCCGTCAGTTACCTGGGCCTGGGGGTGCAACCACCGACCGCCGAATGGGGGACGATGGTGGCCGAGGGGCAAGCCTTTATCACCACCGCCTGGTGGATCTGCACCTTTCCGGGCCTGGCCATCGTGACCTTGGCCATGGGCTTCAGCCTGTTGGCCGATGGTGTTGCGCAGGTATTGGGAGAGCGCTCATGAGCCTGTTGCAGGTGCGCGACCTCAGTGTGATCGCCAACAACGCCGGGCGTGAGGTCACCTTGGTGGATCGGGTGTCCTTCGACCTGGCCGAAGGTGAAATCCTTGGCCTGGTGGGCGAGAGCGGTTCCGGCAAGACCATGGCCTGTCGCGGCCTGATGCGTCTGTTGCCATCGCCCAATCTGCGCGTGCTGGGCGGCGCTGTGCAGTTGGCCGGCCAGGACCTGTTGGCACTGGATGATGCCGGCATGCGTGCCGTGCGCGGCGGGCAGTTGGGCATGGTCTTCCAGAACCCCAGCAGCCACCTCGACCCGTTGATGCGCATCGGTGAGCAGATCGCCGAGGGCATCCGCCTGCACCAAGGCGCGTCGAAAAAAGACGCGCGCTTGCAGGCGATCGAGGTATTGCGTCAGGTCGGGATTCCCGACCCCCAGGCGCGGGTCGACAACTACCCCCATGAGTTTTCCGGTGGCATGCGCCAGCGCGCAATGATCGCCGTGGCCCTGGGCTGCAACCCGAAGGTGTTGATCGCCGACGAACCGACCACGGCCCTGGATGTGACGGTGCAGGCGCAAATCCTGCGGCTGTTGCTCGACCTGCGCGACCAGCGTGGCCTGTCGATCATCATGATCACCCATGACCTGGGCGTGGTGGCGCAAACCTGCGATGCCATCGCCGTGATGTACGCCGGGCGCCTGTGCGAGCACGGCAGCAAATACGAACTGCTGGCCCAACCGCAACATCCGTACACCGCCGGCCTGATCGACTGCCAGCCGGCCCATAGCAGCGGGCATGCGTTGTTGCGCACCATTGCTGGCCAGCCGCCGTTACTCGACGCACTGCCCGACGGCTGCCGCTTCCACCCGCGCTGCCCGCAGGCCGGCGCCTTGTGCACCGAGTTGCTGCCCCAGGGCGCACGCGTGGCCTGTCACTACCCGTTGGGAGCGCGCCCATGAGCTTGTTACAGGTCAAGGATCTGGAAGTACGCTTTGCCGCGTCCGGCAGCGGCCTGTTTGGCCTCAACCGCCAGTGGGTGAGGGCGGTGAACGGGGTGTCGCTGAACCTCGCCGCCGGTGAAACCCTGGGTTTGGTGGGCGAGTCCGGCAGTGGCAAGAGCACCCTGGGCCGGGCCATTCTGCACCTCAACCCGATCAGCGCAGGGCAGGTGTTGTTCGACGGTATCGACATGGCCCATGGCAGTGCCATCGACATCGCCCGGCTGCGGCATGAGACCGCGATGATTTTCCAGGACCCCTACGCCGCGCTCAATCCACGGCACAGCATTGGCGAAACCATCGCCGAGGTACTGCGTGTGCAGCGTAAGGTGGCGGCGCAGCAGATTCCTGATCGTGTGAATGAGTTGCTCGAACTGGTCGGCTTGCGTCCTGAGCTGGCTTCACGCAAGCCCGGCTCGCTCAGTGGTGGCCAGTGCCAGCGCGTGGGTATCGCCCGGGCGCTGGCGGTGGAGCCACGCCTGATCATTGCCGATGAATGCGTGGCCGCGCTGGATGTGTCGATCCAGGGCCAGATCATCAACCTGCTGCTGGAACTGCAACAGCGTATGAACCTGGCGATCCTGTTTATCGCCCATGACCTGGCCATCGTAAGGCGCCTATGCGACCGCGTGGCGGTGATGTACCTGGGCAAGATCGTCGAAGAAGGCCCGGTGGAAGCGGTGTTCACCGCGCCCCGTCACCCGTACACGGCGGCGCTGATCCAGGCCATCCCGGAGATCGATCCGCACCGGCCATTGCCTGCGCAGCCATTGCCCGGCGAACCGCCGAGCCCGCTGAATCTGCCGACAGGCTGTGCCTTTCACCCGCGTTGCCGGTATGCGCAAGCCATGTGTTCCTCGGTATTGCCTCCCACCCATTTCGTGCACGAGCATCGGTACAGTTGCGTGCTTGAAGACCCTTTGCTTTGACCCTCTGCCATTCATTAACAAGGAGTTGTGATATGCACTCGCGCCACTTGAAATTGCTCGCCGCCGCTACCCTCACGGCCTGGTCGCTGACCGCCGGCCTGGCCCATGCCGCCGGTGTGCTCACCATCGGCTGCCGTGAAGACAGTACCACTTTCGACCCGATCAAAAGCGCGCAAAACCGCGACACCTGGGTATTTGCCAACGTCTACGACACCCTGGTGCGCGTGGATAACCTGGGCACCAAGATGGAACCGGGCCTCGCCGAAAGCTGGGACATTTCCAAGGATGGCCTGACCTACACCTTCAAGCTGCGCGAGGCGAAGTTCTCTGACGGCTCGCCGATCACTGCCGCCGACGCCGCGTTCAGCCTGCTGCGCATCCGCGACAACAAGGCCTCGTTGTGGAGCGACCCGTTCAGCCTGATCAACACCGCCACGGCCAGCGATGCCAAGACCCTGGTGGTCACCCTGAAAACCCCGGCTGTGGCCTTCCTCTCGCAACTGGCGTCGCCGACGGTGTCGATCCTGTCGGAAAAAGCCATGACCAAGATGGGCGAAGACGCCTACTCGGAAAACCCGGTGACGTCCGGCGCGTTTACCGTGGACGAGTGGCGCAAGGGCGACCGCGTGATCCTGAAGAAAAACCCGAATTTCTGGCAGGCCGGCAGCGTGAGCCTGGACGGCGTGGAATGGGTGTCGGTGACCGATGACAACACGCGCATGCGCATGGTGCAGAACAACGAACTCGACACGGCGATCTTTGTACCGTTCTCCCGCGTGGAAGAGCTGAAGAAAGACCAGAACGTGGTGATCCACGCCGACCCGTCCACCCGTGAAGATCACCTGTTGATCAACCACGAGCACGGCTTGTTGGCCAAGCCGCAAGTGCGCCAGGCCCTGGACATGGCCATCGACAAGCAATCGCTGGTCAAAGCCGTCACTTACGGTCAAGGCACCGTGGCTTATTCCTACATTCCAAAGGGCTCGCTGTACCACTACGCCAACAACCTGCAACGCCCGTACGACCCGGCCGAAGCCAAGAAGCTGCTGGCCGCTGCAGGTGCCCAGGACTTGAAGCTCAACTACGTAGTCAACGCCGGCAACGAGGCCGACGAGCAGATCGCGGTGATCATCAAGGACCAGCTAGCCAAGGTCGGCGTGACCGCCAACCTGCAGAAAGTCGACCCCACCCAAAGCTGGCAGATGCTGGTGGACGGTGAATACGATATTTCGGTGATGTACTGGACCAACGACATCCTCGACCCGGACCAGAAAACTACCTTTGTGCTGGGCCACGACACCAACCAGAACTACATGACCCGCTACAAGAACGACCAGGTCAAGGCGTTGGTGGCGGCCGCGCGGATCGAGGCAGACCCGGCCAAGCGTGAGCAAATGTATGTGGAGTTGCAGAAGCTGGCCAAACAGGATGTGAACTGGATTGACCTGTACTACAGCCCGTACATCAACATCTCACGCAAGAACGTAAGCAACTTCCTGCAGAACCCATTGGGGCGCTTCACCCTTGAGGAAGTGGTCAAAAACTGAGTTTTTAACTACACCACAAAGCAATGTGGGAGCTGGCTTGCCTGCGATGGCGATGGAATATTCACCACCGCTATCGCAAGCAAGCCAGCTCCCACCTTTGTTTTGCGGTGTGTCAGGGCTTATTGCGCATCGAAGGCCTGGCCATTGATTCCGGCACTGTCGGGCCCCATCAGGTACAGGTACACCGGCATGATCTCTTCCGGTGCCGGCCTTTCCATCGGGTTTTCCCCTGGGTACGCCTGGGCGCGCATGCTGGTGCGGGTGCCGCCCGGGTTGATGCTGTTGGCGCGCACTGCGGCCACATCTTCCAGCTCATCGGCCAGGGTTTGCATCAGCCCCTCGGTGGCGAACTTGGACACGCCATAGGCACCCCAATAAGCACGGCCCTTGCGCCCGACACTGCTGGAGGTGAACACCACCGACGCGTCCTGGGACAGTTTGAGCAGCGGCAGCAAAGTGCTGGTCAGCATGAACATCGCGTTGACGTTGACGTGCATCACCCGCATGAAGTTCTCGCCGGACAACTGCTCGATGGGCGTGCGTGGGCCGATGATCGAGGCGTTGTGCAACAGGCCGTCGAGGTGGCCGAATGCCTTTTCGATCATCGCTGCCAGCTCATCGTATTGATGGGGCAGGGCGGTCTCCAGGTTGAACGGGATTACCACCGGCTGTGGGTGGCCCGCGGCTTCGATCTCGTCATACACCTGGGCCAGGTTGGCTTCGGTCTTGCCCAGCAACAACACGGTGGCGCCATGGGCGGCATAGGTCTTCGCCGCTGCCGCGCCAATCCCGCGACCGGCGCCGGTTACCAGGATGGTCCGGCCTTTGAGCAGTTCTGGCGGTGCAGAGTAATCAAACATAAATAGCCTCGACAAAATTCAAGGTGATACACCACTTGAAGTGGAATCCATTTCCTGTGGGAGCTGGCTTGCCTGCGATGGCGGACTAACTGCCGCCAGATGTGCTGGCTGGCAGGCCGCTATCGCAGGCAAGCCAGCTCCCACATTGATCTCAGTGTTGTTGAGATCTTCGAACAATCAGCAACTGCACAGCGCGTTATCCAGCACCTTGCGCAATTCCAGCGGGTGATCCACCACCACATCCGCGCCCCAGTGGCGTGGGTTGTCATCCGGGTGGATATAGCCATAAGTGACCGCCGCCGTGCGCGTACCGGCGTCGCGGCCGGATTCGATGTCGCGCAGGTCATCGCCCACGAACAGCACGCTGGCCGGGTCCAGGTCGAGCATCTTGCACGCCAGGATCATCGGCTCCGGGTCCGGCTTGCTGTTTTTCACATGGTCCGGGCAGATCAGCACGGCCGAGCGTTCGGCCAGGCCCAGGCGCTGCATGATCGGTTCGGCAAAGCGCACCGGCTTGTTGGTGACCACGCCCCAGATCAGCTTGGCTTTCTCGATGTCTTCCAGCAGTTCGGCCATGCCGTCGAACAGTTTGCTGTGCACCGCGCAGTCCTTGAGGTAGCGCTCCAGGAATTCCTGGCGCAGCTCTTCAAAGCCTGGGGATTCAGGATCCATCGAGAAGGTCACGGCAACCATCGCTCGGGCACCGCCGGAGATTTCATCGCGGATGTGCTGCGGGTTGATCGGCGCCAGGCCTCGGTCGGCGCGCATGGCCTGGCAGATGGCGATAAAGTCCGGCGCGGTGTCCAGCAGGGTACCGTCCATGTCGAAGAGAACCGCTCGCAACTTCACAGGCTTACTCCTCGCGCAGGGTCTGGATCATGTAGTTGACGTCAACGTCGTTGGCCAGCTTGTAGTGCTTGGTCAGCGGGTTGTAGGTCAGGCCGATGATGTCCTTGACGGTCAGCCCAGCCTGGCGGCTCCACGCACCCAGCTCGGAAGGGCGGATGAATTTCTTGAAATCATGGGTGCCACGCGGCAGCAGCTTCATGATGTATTCGGCGCCGATGATCGCGAACAGGTAAGCCTTGGGGTTGCGGTTGATGGTGGAGAAGAACACCTGGCCGCCGGGCTTGACCATACGGAAGCACGCACGGATCACCGAGGACGGGTCTGGCACGTGTTCGAGCATTTCCAGGCAGGTGACCACGTCGAACTGCTCGGGCATTTCCTCGGCCAGGGCTTCGGCGGTGATCTGGCGGTACTCCACGCTCACCCCGGATTCGAGCTGGTGCAACTGGGCCACGGCCAGCGGCGCTTCACCCATGTCGATGCCCATGACGGTGGCGCCGCGCTGGGCCATGGCTTCGCTGAGGATGCCGCCGCCGCAACCGACGTCCAGCACCTTCTTGCCGGCCAGGTTGACGCGCTCGTCAATCCAGTTGACCCGCAGTGGGTTGATATCGTGCAGGGGTTTGAATTCGCTCTCGCGGTCCCACCAGCGGTGAGCCAGGGCTTCAAACTTGGCGATTTCGGCGTGATCGACGTTGCTCATGGTGAATCCTCTGAATCTGATAAGTCGGTGTGTCGCGGCTGAACCCAAGGCTTCAGCCGCGTCGTTATTCGCTGTGCCCGCTGATGCGTTGGCCCCAGGCAATGGCCGTGGCGGTCAACTGTTGTTCATCCATGCGGGTCAATTGCCGGTCGTCGAGCAATGGCTTGCCGGCAACCCAAAGGTGTTTCACGCAATCGCGCCCGGTGGCATATATAAGCTGTGAGACCGGATCGTAGATCGGTTGTTGCGCCAGCCCGGAAAGATCAAAAGCGACGATGTCTGCCGCCTTGCCGACTTCCAGGGAGCCAATCTGGCTGTCCAGGCCCATCGCCCTGGCGCCGTTGAGTGTGGCCATGCGCAGGGCGCGGTGGGCATCCAGCGCAGTGGCCGAGCCGGCCACGGCCTTGGCCAGCATCGCCGCCGTGCGGGTTTCGCCGAGCAAATCCAGGTCATTGTTGCTGGCAGCGCCGTCGGTGCCGATGGCCACGTTGACGCCAGCCTGCCACAAGCGCTCCACCGGGCAAAAGCCGCTGGCCAGTTTCAGGTTCGATTCCGGGCAGTGAATGACGCTGGTGTTACTTTCTACCAGTAAAGCCAGGTCGTCTTCGCTGATTTGGGTCATGTGCACGGCCTGAAAGCGCGGGCCCAGCAGGCCAAGGCGAGCCAGGCGCGCCAATGGCCGCTCGCCGGTCTGCTCGACGGCTTGCTGCACTTCAAAGGCGGTTTCGTGAACATGCATATGGATCACGGCGTCCAGCTCTTCGGCGATCACCCGGATCTTTTCCAGGTTGGCATCGCACACAGTGTAGGGCGCGTGGGGGCCGAAGGTGATTTTGATGCGCGGGTGGTGCTTGAGGTCGCCGAACAGCTCGATACCCTGGCGAATCGCCTCGTCGGCACTGCTTGCGCCGGGGATCGGGAAGTCGAGGATCGGCAGTGCGATCTGCGCACGCATACCGCTGTTGTGCACGCAGTCACTGGCGACCTTGGGGTAGAAATACATGTCCGAGAAGCAGGTGATGCCGCCCTTGATCTGCTCGGCAATGGCCAGGTTGGTACCGTCACGCACGAACGCTTCATCGACCCACTTGGCTTCGGCGGGCCAGATGTGCTTTTCCAGCCAGGTCATCAGTGGCAAATCGTCGGCCAGGCCGCGGAACAGGCTCATGGCTGCATGGCCGTGTGCATTGACCAGGCCGGGGCTGAGCAGCATGCCGGGCAGTTCACGCACCTCTTGCGCCGCCAGCTTCAACGCCGCGTCCCGTGGCCCGATAAAGGCAATGCAGCCATCGCGGATACCCAGGCCGTGCTCCTTGAGCACCACCCCAGCGGGCTCGACGGGTACCAGCCAGGTCGGCAGCAGCAACAAGTCGAGCGGGGCGGCAGTGGAGGTCATCGCAGGCTTCTTCCCAGGCAGCTATAAAAGAAGGGCGAAGTATACCCGAGCGTCCCGGCTGGCGGATCGCTATAATCGGCGGCTTTTGTTCATGAGTGCGGGGTAAGGGATGCGCGACCGACTGTTGGCTGCAGAGAACGTGAAGGCCATCGAATGGCGTGATGGCGCGCTGCACCTGCTCGACCAGCGTGTTTTGCCGTCCCGGGAGCACTGGGTGGCCTGCGGTACCGTTGAAGCGGTGGCTGACGCCATTCGCACCATGGTGGTGCGGGGCGCACCGGCCATCGGCATCTGCGCTGCCTATGGCTTGGTGCTCGCCGCCCGCGAGCGCATCGCCGAGGGCGGTGACTGGCAGGCCGCGTGGGAAGAAGACTACGCCTTGCTGGCCCACACCCGGCCGACCGCATCGAATTTGTTCTGGGCCTTGCAGCGCATGCGCGACCGCCTGGATCGCCTCAAGCAGCACGCCGACCCGCTGGTGGTGCTGGAGGCCGAAGCCGTCGCGATCCATGAGAGTGACCGGGAAGCCAATGTGGTCATGGCCCAGCTGGGTATGGAGCGGATTCGCAAGCATCAGGGCAATGCCCAGGCGATCCTTACCCATGGCAATGCCGGCGCGTTGGCTTCCGGCGGCGTTGGCACAGCCCTCGGGGTGATTCACGCGGCGTATCTGGAGGGGTTGGTCGAGCAGGTCTATGTCAATGAAACCCGTCCATGGCTGCAAGGCTCGCGTCTGACGGCGTGGGAGTTGGCGAGCCAGGGCATCCCGGTGGCGGTGAATGCCGACTCCGCGGGCGCGCATATCCTCAAGACCAAAGGCGTGACCTGGGTGGTGGTGGGTGCTGACTGTGTTGCGGCCAATGGCGATGTGGTCAGCAAGATCGGCACTTATCAACTGGCCGTCTGTGCCATGCACCATGGCGTGCGCTTTATGGTGGTGGCGTCAAGTTCGACCCTCGATTTGATGATGGCTACGGGGGAGGATGTTGCGCTGGAGCAGCGCGATATGGGTGAGTTGCTTGAGGTTGATGGGCAGCGGTTGGATATCGCGGCGCTTAACCCTGTATTTGATGTGACGCCTGCGGACCTGATTGACGTGATCGTCACCGAAAAAGGCATTGTCGAGCGGCCAGACACTGCCAAACTGGCCAAGTTGATGTGCCGTAAGCGGCTGCATTGAGTGTGTGGGTGCCTGTGGGGGCGCCATCGCAGGCAAGCCAGCTCCCACCTTTAACTGTATTCACAAATCAAAGGTGGGAGCTGGCTTGCCTGCGATTGGCCGTTAAGGTCAATAAAACTGCTGGATCCATCCTCAAAAAATACCACCATCGCGCCTCTGAGCCCCTCTCGTCCCCTTCAAGCCTGTCATCCGTCAAATTACTAGCCTCCATGCGCATCAGGGGGATAGGTGCGTGGCGGCGATTGTGATAACATCCGGCGGTTTCCAGGGCTGCCCCGAGGGGTTGCCTATAACGTGCAGATCCGTGTCATAACTCGTTGATTTGTCGTAAGTCGTTGTCAGGCACCGTGCCGGCAGCGGCGAGCTTCGTTCGTCCCGAATGGATGTGACGAGGTTTCACCCGAAAAAGGAATCAGGCTTCTCATGGGCGAACTGGCCAAAGAAATCCTCCCGGTCAATATCGAAGACGAGCTGAAACAGTCCTACCTCGACTACGCGATGAGCGTAATTGTCGGTCGGGCACTGCCTGATGCGCGCGATGGCTTGAAGCCCGTGCACCGGCGTGTGCTGTTCGCGATGAGCGAGCTGGGTAACGACTGGAACAAGCCGTACAAGAAATCTGCCCGTGTTGTCGGTGACGTGATCGGTAAGTATCACCCTCACGGCGACACTGCGGTGTACGACACCATCGTTCGGATGGCGCAGCCGTTTTCCTTGCGCTACCTGCTGGTAGACGGCCAGGGCAACTTCGGTTCGGTGGACGGCGACAACGCCGCAGCCATGCGATACACCGAAGTGCGCATGACCAAGCTGGCGCACGAGCTGCTGGCCGACCTGCATAAAGAAACCGTGGACTGGGTGCCGAACTACGACGGCACCGAAATGATCCCGGCTGTCATGCCCACCAAGATTCCCAACCTGCTGGTCAACGGTTCCAGCGGTATCGCCGTGGGCATGGCCACCAACATCCCGCCGCACAACCTCGGTGAAGTCATCGACGGTTGCCTGGCCCTTATCGACAACCCTGAGCTGACCGTCGATGAGCTGATGCAATACATCCCCGGCCCGGACTTCCCGACCGCCGCGATCATCAACGGTCGCGCTGGCATCATCGAAGCCTACCGCACTGGCCGCGGGCGCATTTACATGCGTGCCCGCTCGATGATCGAAGATATCGACAAGGTCGGTGGCCGCCAGCAGATCGTCATCACCGAGCTCCCTTACCAACTGAACAAGGCACGCCTGATCGAGAAGATCGCCGAGCTGGTTAAAGAGAAGAAGCTGGAAGGCATCACCGAGCTGCGCGACGAGTCCGACAAGGACGGTATGCGCGTGGTCATCGAGCTGCGCCGCGGCGAAGTGCCTGAGGTGATCCTCAACAACCTCTACGCTCAGACCCAGCTGCAAAGCGTGTTTGGTATCAACGTGGTTGCCCTGATCGACGGCCGCCCGCGCATCCTGAACCTCAAGGACCTGCTGGAAGCCTTCGTGCGTCACCGTCGCGAAGTAGTGACCCGCCGTACCGTGTTCGAACTGCGCAAGGCCCGCGAGCGCGGCCATATCCTAGAAGGCCAGGCGGTTGCGTTGTCGAACATCGATCCGGTGATCGCCCTGATCAAGGCCTCGCCAACCCCGTCGGAAGCCAAGGAAGCGCTGATCAGCACGCCTTGGGAATCCAGCGCCGTGGTCGCGATGGTTGAGCGCGCTGGCGCCGACTCGTGCCGCCCGGAGACCCTGGACCCGCAATACGGTCTGCGTGAAGGCAAGTACTTCCTGTCGCCAGAGCAGGCCCAGGCCATCCTGGAACTGCGTCTGCACCGCCTCACCGGCCTTGAACACGAGAAGCTGCTGGCCGAGTACCAGGAGATCCTCAACCAGATCGGCGAGTTGATCCGCATCCTCAGCAGCGCCGTGCGCCTGATGGAAGTGATCCGCGAAGAACTGGAAGTGATCCGCGCCGAATACGGCGACGTGCGCCGCACCGAAATCCTCGATGCGCGCCTGGACCTGACCCTGGGTGACATGATCCCGGAAGAAGAGCGCGTGGTGACCATCTCCCACGGCGGCTATGCCAAGACCCAGCCGCTGGCTGCTTATCAGGCCCAGCGTCGTGGCGGTAAAGGTAAATCGGCTACCGGCGTGAAGGATGAGGACTACATCGCTCACCTGCTGGTCGCCAACAGCCACACCACGCTGCTGCTGTTCTCCAGCAAGGGCAAGGTGTACTGGCTCAAGACTTACGAAATCCCGGAAGCCTCCCGCGCTGCCCGTGGCCGTCCGTTGGTCAACCTGCTGCCCCTGGACAGTGATGAATACATCACTACCATGCTGCCGGTCGAGGAATACACCGAAGGCCACTTCATCTTCATGGCCACCGCCAAAGGCACCGTGAAGAAGACCCCGTTGGAATCCTTCAGCCGTCAACGCAGCGTGGGCCTGATCGCCCTGGAGCTGGATGAAGGCGACGTGCTGATTTCCGCAGCCATCACTGATGGCGAGCGCGAAGTCATGCTGTTCTCCGACGGCGGCAAGGTCACACGTTTCAAGGAGTCCGACGTGCGTGCCATGGGCCGTACCGCCCGGGGTGTACGCGGCATGCGCCTGCCGGAAGGGCAGAAGCTGATTTCGATGCTGATCCCGGAAGAAGGCAGCCAGATCCTCACCGCGTCCGAGCGTGGTTATGGCAAGCGTACCGCCATCAGTGAGTTCCCGGAGTACAAGCGTGGCGGCCAGGGCGTGATTGCCATGGTCAGCAACGACCGCAACGGCCGTCTGGTCGGCGCGGTGCAGGTGCTCGATGGCGAGGAGATCATGCTGATTTCCGACCAGGGCACCTTGGTGCGTACCCGTGTGGCGGAAGTGTCGAGCCTGGGCCGTAACACCCAGGGCGTGACCCTGATCAAGCTGGCCAAGGACGAAAAACTGGTCGGCCTGGAGCGTGTGCAGGAGCCTTCGGAAGTCGAAGGTGAAGAGCTCGAAGGTGAGGAATTTGAAGGCGAGGTGATCGCAGCTGGCGATGACAACGTTGACGAGCCAACCCTCGACGCTGCCGCAGACGAAGAAGAACCGCAGGAATAAGCGGACACACAGGGGGCGGATGAAGATTCGCCCCCTTGTTGTTTGTCCCGTATGAAATACAGCGCCCTTTGCCTGGACGCGGTCCATGTGGGAGCTGGCTTGCCTGCGATACAGGCGCCTCGGTCATTCAGTGATACCGCGGCGCTGCTATCGCAGGCAAGCCAGCTCCCACAGATGTCCGCTCCAGAACGAGGGCGTTGCTGACATGATTGCAGCCCCACCAGATCAGAGTGAGATTGGATGTGAGCAAGAGAGCCTATAACTTCTGTGCCGGTCCCGCGGCGCTTCCTGAAGCAGTCCTGCAGCGTGCGCAGGGTGAACTCCTCGACTGGCATGGAAAAGGCCTCTCCGTGATGGAAATGAGCCATCGCAGCGATGAGTTTGTGTCCATCGCCACCAAGGCCGAGCAGGATCTGCGCGACTTGCTGGACATCCCCTCCGACTACAAAGTGTTGTTCCTGCAAGGCGGCGCGAGCCAGCAGTTCGCCCAGTTACCGCTGAACCTGCTGCCAGAAGGCGGGACTGCCGACTATATCGACACCGGTATCTGGGGTCAGAAGGCTATCGAAGAAGCCTCGCGCTACGGGCATGTCAATGTGGCAGGCACCGCCAAGCCCTACGACTACTTCGCCATTCCCGGTCAGAACGAGTGGAAGCTGACCAAGGACGCGGCCTACGTTCACTACGTCGCGAACGAAACCATCGGTGGCCTGGAATTTGATTGGGTGCCGCAAGTCGGTGACGTTCCGCTGGTGTGCGACATGTCCTCGGACATCCTCTCGCGCCCGATCGACGTGTCCAAGTACGGCATGATCTACGCCGGCGCGCAGAAGAACATCGGCCCGAGCGGCATCCTGGTCAATATCATCCGCGAAGACCTGCTGGGTCGCGCCCGCTCGGTGTGCCCGACCATGCTCAACTACAAGGTCGCGGCCGATAACGGCTCGATGTACAACACCCCGCCGGCGTTTGCCTGGTACCTGTCGGGCCTGGTGTTCGAATGGCTCAAGGAGCAGGGCGGCGTGGCGGCCATGGGCAAGCTCAATGAAGAGAAGAAGCGCGTCCTGTACGACTTTATCGACGCCAGCGGCCTGTACAGCAACCCGATCAACCTCAGCGACCGCTCGTGGATGAACGTGCCGTTCCGCCTGGCCGACGACCGCCTGGACAAACCGTTCCTGGCCGGCGCCGACGCGCGCGGCCTGCTGAACCTCAAGGGCCACCGCTCGGTGGGTGGCATGCGCGCCTCCATTTATAACGCCGTTGACATCCACGCCATCAATGCGCTGGTTGCCTACATGGCAGAGTTCGAGAAGGAACACGGCTAATGTCTGAGCAAGAACTCAAGGCCCTGCGCGTACGCATTGACAGTCTGGACGAGAAGGTCCTTGAACTGATCAGTGAGCGCGCGCGCTGCGCCCAGGAAGTGGCCCGGGTGAAAATGGCATCCCTGGCGGAAGGCGAAGTGCCGGTGTTCTACCGGCCCGAGCGTGAAGCCCAGGTGCTCAAGCGTGTGATGGAACGCAACAAGGGCCCGTTGGGCAACGAAGAGATGGCGCGGTTGTTCCGTGAAATCATGTCCTCGTGCCTGGCGCTGGAGCAGCCGCTGAAAGTGGCTTACCTCGGCCCTGAAGGCACCTTCACCCAGGCGGCAGCCATGAAGCACTTCGGCCATGCGGTGATCAGCAAGCCGATGGCGGCCATCGACGAAGTCTTCCGTGAAGTCGCGGCCGGTGCGGTGAATTTTGGCGTGGTGCCGGTGGAAAACTCCACCGAAGGCGCGGTCAACCACACGCTGGACAGCTTCCTTGAGCACGACATGGTCATCTGCGGTGAGGTGGAGCTGCGTATCCACCACCACCTGCTGGTGGGTGAAAACACCAAGACTGACAGCATCAGCCGTATCTATTCCCACGCCCAGTCCCTGGCCCAGTGCCGCAAGTGGTTGGACGCCCATTACCCGAATGTAGAGCGCGTTGCGGTGTCCAGCAACGCCGAGGCGGCCAAGCGGGTCAAGGGTGAGTGGAACTCGGCGGCGATTGCCGGCGATATGGCTGCCGGCCTGTACGGCCTGACGCGCCTGGCCGAAAAGATCGAAGATCGCCCGGATAACTCCACGCGCTTTTTGATGATCGGCAGCCAGGAAGTGCCGCCGACCGGCGACGACAAGACCTCGATCATCGTCTCCATGAGCAACAAGCCCGGCGCGCTGCATGAGCTGCTGGTGCCATTCCACGACAACGGGATTGACCTGACGCGCATCGAGACTCGTCCTTCGCGCAGCGGTAAGTGGACCTACGTATTCTTTATCGACTTCATGGGCCATCACCGCGACCCTCTGGTCAAGGGCGTGCTGGAGAAAATCAGTCAGGAAGCCGTGGCACTCAAGGTGCTGGGCTCTTACCCGAAAGCGGTTTTGTGAGGCTTTGACATGAGTGGCAACTTCCTCGCCCTGGCGCAGCCGGGCGTGCAACAACTCTCGCCTTACGTTCCAGGCAAGCCTGTGGACGAACTGGCCCGCGAGTTGAATCTGGACCCGTCCAAAATCGTCAAGCTGGCGAGTAACGAAAACCCGCTGGGCCCGAGCCCCAAAGTGTTGGCGGCGATTCGTGAAGAGCTGGCCGAACTGACCCGTTATCCCGATGGCAACGGTTTTGCGCTCAAGTCTTTGCTGGCGGACAAATGCCGGGTCGAGCTGAACCAGGTGACCCTGGGCAATGGCTCCAACGACATCCTTGAGCTGGTCGCCCGTGCTTACCTGGCGCCAGGCTTGAATGCGGTGTTCAGCGAGCACGCGTTTGCGGTCTACCCGATCGTGACTCAGGCGGTGGGGGCGGATGCTCGCGTGATTCCTGCCAAGGACTGGGGCCATGACTTGCCGGCGATGCTGGCGGCCATCGATGCCCAGACTCGCGTGGTGTTTATCGCCAACCCGAACAACCCGACCGGCACCTGGTTTGACGAGCAGGCACTGAACGAATTCCTGCAGGACGTGCCGGGGCATGTGCTGGTCGTGCTGGACGAAGCCTACATCGAGTACGCCGAAGGCAGCGACCTGCCCGATGGCCTGGATTTCCTCGCGGCCTACCCGAACCTGCTGGTGTCGCGTACGTTCTCCAAGGCTTATGGCCTGGCGTCGTTGCGGGTCGGTTATGGCTTGTCCACCCCCGTGGTAGCCGATGTGCTGAACCGCGTGCGCCAGCCGTTCAACGTCAACAGCCTGGCCCTGGCGGCCGCCTGTGCGGCGGTGAAGGATGCCGAATACCTGGAAGAAGGCCGTCGTCTCAACGAAAGCGGCATGCTGCAATTGCAGGAAGGCTTTCGTGAGCTGGGCCTGGGCTGGATTCCGTCCAAGGGCAACTTCATCTGCGTCGACCTCGGCCAGGTGGCTGCGCCGGTGTTCCAGGGCTTGCTGCGCGAGGGCGTGATCGTGCGCCCGGTGGCCAACTATGGCATGCCGAACCATCTGCGTATCACCATCGGTTTGCCGGCTGAGAACAGCCGCTTCCTTGAGGCGTTGGCCAAGGTTCTGGCCCGTGGTTGATGTCACTGCATTGCAACCTGCTGTGCCTATGATCGGTCGCCTGGTGGTGGTCGGCCTGGGGTTGATCGGTGGCTCCTTCGCCAAGGGCCTGCGTGAAAGCGGGCTGTGTGGCGAAGTGGTGGGCGTGGACCTCGACCCGCAGTCGCGCAAGTTGGCGGTGGAGTTGGGCGTGGTGGACCGCTGTGAAGCGGACCTGGCCGTTGCGTGCCAGGGCGCGGATGTGATCCAGCTCGCCGTGCCGATCCTTGCCATGGAGAAATTGCTGGCGGTACTGGCTGGTATGGACCTCGGGCAAGCGATTCTTACCGATGTGGGCAGCGCCAAAGGCAACGTGGTGCGTGCGGCACGATTGGCGTTTGGTGGGATGCCGCCGCGCTTTGTGCCGGGCCATCCAATCGCTGGGTCCGAGCAGAGCGGGGTGGAGGCATCCAATGCGCAGCTGTTCCGTCGGCATAAGGTCATCCTGACGCCGCTTGCGCAAACCGATCCCACGGCGTTGGCAGTGGTGGATCGTCTCTGGCGCGAGCTGGGCGCGGATGTAGAGCATATGCAGGTCGAGCGTCACGACGAAGTGTTGGCAGCGACCAGCCACTTGCCGCATCTGTTGGCATTTGGCCTGGTGGATTCGCTGGCCAAGCGCAACGAGAACCTCGAGATTTTCCGTTACGCCGCCGGCGGCTTCCGCGATTTCACGCGTATTGCCGGCAGCGATCCGGTGATGTGGCACGACATCTTCCTCGCCAATCGCGAAGCGGTGTTGCGCACTCTGGACACCTTCCGCAGTGACCTCGACGCCTTGCGCGACGCGGTGGATGCGGGAGACGGCCATCAACTGCTGGGCGTGTTCACCCGTGCGCGGGTGGCGCGTGAACATTTCAGCAAGATCCTCGCGCGCCGGGCCTACATGGAAACCGCAGTGAGCACCGATGACTTGACCTTCATCGCCAGCCCGGGTGGCCGCTTGAGCGGGCGCATCCGCGTGCCGGGTGACAAGTCGATCTCTCATCGCTCGATCATGCTGGGGTCGTTGGCCGAAGGTGTGACCGAGGTGGAGGGCTTCCTTGAGGGTGAAGATGCCCTGGCGACCTTGCAGGCCTTTCGCGACATGGGCGTGGTGATCGAGGGCCCGCACCATGGGCGCGTGACCATTCACGGTGTCGGCCTGCATGGCCTGAAGGCTGCGCCGGGGCCGATCTATGTGGGTAATTCCGGCACATCGATGCGCCTGTTGGCCGGTGTATTGGCGGCGCAGCGCTTCGACAGCGTGCTGACCGGCGATGCCTCGCTGTCCAAGCGCCCGATGAACCGCGTAGCCAAGCCGCTGCGGGAAATGGGCGCAATCATCGAGACGGGGCCGGACGGGCGTCCGCCACTGAGCATTCGTGGTGGGCAGTCGCTCAAAGGCTTGAACTATGTACTGCCCATGGCCAGTGCCCAGGTGAAATCCTGCCTGTTGTTGGCGGGGTTGTACGCTGAGGGTAAAACCTCGGTGACCGAGCCAGCACCGACCCGCGACCATACCGAGCGCATGCTGCGCGGCTTTGGTTACCCGGTGGCGGTGCAGGGCGCGACGGCGTCGCTGGCGTCGGGGCATGGGTTGACCGCTACGCGTATTGAAGTGCCGGGGGATATTTCGTCTTCGGCGTTTTTCCTGGTGGCGGCCTCGATTGCCGAGGGCTCCGAGCTGCTGCTGGAGCATGTCGGTATCAACCCGACCCGCACCGGGGTAATCGATATCCTGCGGCTGATGGGGGCTGATATCGCCCTCGAAAATCAGCGCGAGGTGGGCGGCGAGCCGGTTGCGGATTTACGCGTGCGTGCCGCCGCGCTCAAGGGCATCGAAATTCCAGAGGCCCTGGTGCCGTTGGCGATTGATGAGTTCCCTGTGCTGTTTATTGCCGCAGCCTGCGCTCAAGGTCGCACCGTTTTGCGCGGTGCCGAGGAGTTGCGGCTCAAGGAGTCCGATCGTATCCAGGTGATGGCCGACGGTCTGTTGGCCCTGGGCGTGAAGTGTGAACCCACGCCTGATGGGATTATCATTGACGGTGGCCCGATGGGCGGCGGTGAAGTGCATGCCCATGGCGATCACCGGATTGCCATGGCGTTCAGTGTGGCTTCCCTGCGGGCGATGGCGCCTATTCGTATCCTTGACTGCGCCAATGTTGCTACGTCTTTTCCGAACTTTCTGACACTGTGTGCCCAAGTCGGCATCCGTGTTGCCCAAGAGGCTCAATTGTGAATATCAAAGCACCGGTGATTACCATCGACGGGCCTAGTGGCTCGGGCAAAGGCACAATCGCTGGCATTCTGGCCAAGCGCCTGGGTTGGTGCCTGCTGGATTCTGGCGCGCTGTACCGCCTGCTGGCGTTTGCTGCGCACAACCATGGTGTTGACCTGACCAACGAAGAATTGCTGACGAAGCTTGCCGCCCATCTGGATGTGCAGTTCATTGCGGCGACCGAGGGTCAGTTGCAGCGCATCATTCTGGAAGGTGATGAAGTCAGCGATGTGATTCGCACCGAGAGTATCGGCGCGGGCGCCTCCCAAGTGGCTGCGCTGCCCGCCGTGCGCGAGGCGCTGCTGCAGCGCCAGCGCGCATTCCAGGAGGCGCCGGGCCTGGTGGCCGATGGCCGCGACATGGGCACGGTGGTGTTTCCCGAGGCGCCGCTGAAGATTTTCCTGACCGCCAGCGCCGAGGAGCGGGCACGCCGCCGTTACTTGCAGTTGAAGGGCAAAGTCGATGGTGTTAGTCTGTCGAGTCTGCTAGATGAGATCCGTGCACGCGATGAGCGTGATACCCAGCGTGCGGTAGCCCCGCTCAAACCGGCGGCTGACGCCATACAGCTGGATTCCACGGAGCTGTCCATCGAGCAGGTGCTGGAACGCATCATGAGTGAAATCGCCATTCGCGATATCGCCGGGTGATCAAGAAGGCCGCAGGGGACCAGTCATAGTCCTGCGGTGGCTTCTTTTAACTGAAACTGACCCACACCGTCTGGGGTGTGGAGATGGGCGTATTCTTCGCCCTTATCAACAGGAATTAAAATGAGCGAAAGCTTTGCGGAACTCTTTGAAGAAAGCCTAAAAACCCTGAACCTTCAGGCAGGCTCCATCATCACCGGTGTTATCGTTGATATCGATTACCAAGCTCGCTGGGTAACCGTTCACGCTGGTCTGAAGTCTGAAGCTCTGATCCCGCTGGAACAGTTCTACAACGATGCTGGTGACCTGACTATCAATGTCGGTGACGAAGTTCACGTTGCTCTGGACTCGGTTGAAGACGGTTTCGGTGAAACCAAGCTGTCCCGTGAAAAAGCCAAGCGCGCTGAATGCTGGATTGTTCTCGAAGCAGCCTTCGCAGCTGAAGAAGTGGTCAAGGGCGTTATCAACGGTAAGGTTAAAGGCGGCTTCACTGTCGACGTTAACGGCATCCGTGCGTTCCTGCCAGGTTCTTTGGTCGACGTTCGTCCAGTGCGCGACACCACGCACCTGGAAGGCAAAGAACTCGAATTCAAAGTCATCAAGCTCGACCAGAAGCGCAACAACGTTGTCGTTTCCCGTCGCAGCGTGCTGGAAGCAGAGAACTCCGCCGAGCGTGAAGCTCTGCTGGAATCCCTGCAGGAAGGCCAACAAGTCAAAGGTATCGTCAAGAACCTCACCGATTACGGCGCATTCGTCGATCTGGGTGGCGTCGATGGCCTGCTGCACATTACCGACATGGCTTGGAAGCGTATCAAGCATCCTTCCGAAATCGTCAACGTTGGCGACGAGATCGATGTCAAGGTTCTGAAGTACGATCGTGAGCGTAACCGCGTTTCCCTGGGCTTGAAGCAGCTGGGCGAAGATCCATGGGTTGCTATCAAGGCTCGTTACCCAGAAAGCACTCGCGTAACCGCGCGTGTTACCAACCTGACCGACTACGGCTGCTTCGCAGAGCTGGAAGAAGGCGTGGAAGGCCTGGTACACGTTTCCGAAATGGACTGGACCAACAAGAACATCCACCCTTCGAAAGTCGTACAAGTCGGCGACGAAGTGGAAGTTATGGTTCTGGACATCGACGAAGAGCGTCGTCGTATCTCCCTGGGCATCAAGCAGTGCAAATCTAACCCATGGGAAGATTTCTCTGGCCAGTTCAACAAGGGCGATAAAATCTCCGGCACCATCAAGTCGATCACCGATTTCGGTATCTTCATTGGTCTGGACGGCGGCATCGACGGCCTGGTTCACCTGTCCGACATCTCCTGGAACGAAGTTGGCGAAGAAGCTGTTCGTCGTTTCAAGAAGGGCGACGAGCTGGACACCGTTATCCTGTCGGTTGACCCAGAGCGCGAGCGCATCTCCCTGGGTATTAAGCAACTGGAAAGCGATCCGTTCTCCGAGTACGTTCAAGAGAACGACAAAGGCGCCATCGTTAAAGGCACTGTGAAAGAAGTTGACGCCAAAGGCGCCATCATCGTTCTGGCCGACGATATCGAAGCGACTCTGAAAGCCTCCGAAATCAGCCGTGACCGCGTTGAAGACGCGCGCAACGTTCTGAAAGAAGGCCAGGAAGTAGAAGCCAAGATCATCAGCGTTGACCGCAAGAGCCGCGTGATTCAGCTCTCCATCAAGTCGAAGGACGAAGTGGAAGAGAAAGAAGCTATCCAGAGCCTGAAAGAAGCTGCTCCGGAAGCTGCTGCTGACACCACCATGGCGGCACTGCTGCGCCAGGCAATGGCTAAGCAGAACTAAGTTCTGTAAAGCTGTAGAAAAAGGGCGACCTCGGTCGCCCTTTTTTGTGCCTGAAATTTGATGAAGCAACTGCACCGAACGAAGGTGTTCAGCCCAATGTCAGAACTGACTATAGTTTTAAAAACGGCTATTTCGCGTTGCTGACTCAATAAGGGTTTGAATGAACAGAATTATCGTAGTATTCGCTTTGCTGGCGCTTGCAGGCTGCTCCTCTACCAGCGCCAAGACCCACGCCAAGCGTGGCGTCAGCGGCATCGAGATCGACTGCTCTGGCTTGGGTAATAAGTGGGAAAAATGCGAAAAACGCGCCGCCCGTGAGTGCAAGATGCAGGGCTATAAGGTCATTACCCGCTCCAGTGATGCGGAGGACGAAGAGGGCGACTACCTGTTCGGCTGGAACCCTGCTGGCGCGGTGACGCGGACCATGTTGGTGATCTGTAAGTAAGGGGTTGACCGCTCGCTGAGCGTGTTTATTCAGCCCCACATAAGTTGACACATGGGCTGTTCAAATTCATCAACTCATGCTAAAACCTTCGGAGCGCTTTTCCTAGCTGCTTGAAAAAGAAGGGAAAAATATGACGAAGTCGGAGTTGATCGAACGAATTGTCACCCATCAAGGGCTGCTCTCATCCAAGGATGTGGAGCTGGCTATCAAGACCATGCTTGAGCAAATGTCCCAATGCCTGGCCACCGGAGATCGCATCGAAATCCGCGGCTTCGGCAGCTTCTCCCTGCACTACCGCGCACCGCGCGTAGGCCGCAACCCAAAAACCGGCCAATCCGTCAGCCTCGACGGCAAATTCGTTCCCCACTTCAAACCGGGCAAGGAATTGCGCGATCGGGTGAACGAAGAAGAGGAAGAAGGCGTCTGAGTTTTTTTGAGTAAGGAGAAGGGCATGCGTGGGGTTAAGCGCGTTGTTGCGGTGTTGATTGCGGTGCTTGCGGCTTTGGTGGTTCTGGCATTTGTGCTGGAGAACCAGCAGGGTGTTGCGCTGTCATTCCTGGGGTGGAGTACTGCGCAGATGCCGGTGGCGGTGTTTGTGGTGGTGGCTTTGATTTTGGGGATGTTGATTGGGCCGGTGTTGGGGATGGTTGTGCGTAGGCGTAGGCGTCGGGGTAAGGCGGTGGCTTAAGGTTTAAGTCTTGGTTGGCAGTTGTGATGGGGATCAGCGGTGTTGGTGACCGTTTGTCAGAAACCCAATTATGTTAAGCGCTTTGAGCTGCGTAGCGACCTAGGCTGGTGGGTTGCGACAGTTCCCACGGAAAACCCAGAATCATCCTACATACATATCAAGACTTGTAATATGCCAAAGAGATGGCAGAATGGAATCTGTTCTCGATAACGGGCATTTTGTGCGCTCAAAATTTAGCAACGAAGCTGGGTTTTAGCGGTCATCCAATTAAAATAAGAAAAGACACAATCTGTTTTGCATAACGAGCCCGCAGTTTCTCTCTGAAGGCAGGTTTTTGTTGTGAGTAGTAGCTTACGCTCCGTCCTCATCCCCCAGCATAAAAAAATTGATTCGTTGGCGCTTATAACAAATATTTGGCGTCAAAAAACAATCATTTTCTCCGCGAGTGCACTGATTGCATCGATTTTTGCGGCATATGCATTTTCGGTCACGCCAGAATACAAAGTGAGCAGTGTGCTTCGGCCTGCTGCGATTAATGAATTGGATGCACTTAATCGCTCGGAAGTTTACGTTTTACCTCCTGGTGAGGCCTTGGTGCGGGTCGGTATGGCCTTAGAGTCGTACGAGATTCGTATGGAGTTTTTTAGATCCCATCAAAAGCTCTTCGAGGGATTTGTGCGACCTGGACGTAATCTTCAGCAGGCGTTTGAAGAGTTCAATAAAAAATCTATAAGTTTGATGTTGTCTGATAAAGATAAAGTTGATTCGCTCAGTTCTTATTTGAAGCTTGAGCTGAACTATCCCAAAGGGATCGATGGGGTTTCAATACTCAATGGATTTGTGGACTATGCAATAGAAAATGAGCGTGATCATATATCGGCGGATTTGACAGTTATTATCAATAACCGTTTAAAGGAGATCGACGGCAGGTTGGCCGCAGCCCGTTCAAGCTATGACACATGGAAGGAAGCAAGAATTGCATCACTTTCTGAGTCAGATAGAATTCGCCGAGCTCAGCTACAAGACGAGCTTCAAGGGCTCCGGACGCAACTTCATAGTTTAAATTCGAATCGAATTGCAGAGCTCAATGAGGCCATAACAATTGCTAAGAAATTGAACATTATGATGCCTGCTTCACCGACCTCTGTCGGTGACGATGCACATTCTGGGTCTGTCAGCATGCGAACAGAAATTAACAATCAGCAAATTCCGTTGTATTTTATGGGGGTCAATGCGCTTGAAGCTGAGCGTACGGTCTTGCTACAGCGGAAGTCTAATGACTTCACTGAGCGACGGATTTCTCAAATTGCCAAAGAGCTAAAGCTGCTGGAGTCCAATCGAGAGATTGAAGTCTTGAAGAGTCGTGTGAACGATGAGTTATTTCTGACTGATGTGCAGCCATTGCGCGCAGAGAAAGCACGATTGCTGAGTGTGAATAAGGATATGAGTAACCTTAGGCTTGTAGCCATTGATAAAGAAGCGCTAGAGCCTACTTCCCAAGTAAGCCCTAACCGCCCCTTGCTCATAATCGGTGGTTTATTGCTAGGCTTGGTTATTGGATGCGCAATCGCTTTCTTCCGGGTAATAAAGCACACGTTGCGTGAGTCGAAACTTTAGTGATTTCTTCAACTTCTAGTACAGAGAGTTGTTCACCACGGTGAGTTTCAGTGGTGGGCGGGCGTGAAAGCCGAGATCCTTATCGTCAAGGCAAATTGCCATCTGATATTTGTGTTCTGAGAATTGACTTGGCAGAAGATTCTAGATAGAAGCGTCGATTGCAGTGTAAAATTGTTTTTATCGCTGCCGGGCCTATGGCCTTTCCAGTGGCCCCTTTCACCTAATCGGTACCTGAGAATGGCTCGATTGGCAACTGGCGCATGCTCCAACTGAGCTTATTCTGAGGTCGATATGAAAACTAATAAACGCTACGCCTTTCTGGCCGTGCTGGCAGCCAGCGTACTCGTGACCTTGGGTGACACTAGGAATATTATTGGCTCGCTTAATTACTGGTTGTTGTGGGGAGGGGTATTAGTATTTGGGGTTTATGGCAGTGGCGGTAGATTGAAGTTGTCGTCGGAAGTAAGTTCTATCACTCTCGGTTTTGCTTTGATAACACTTGCTTTTATGATCTCTGCTGTAATTAACTCGGATGCCTATACGGCTTATCAAGGCGTCAAGTTTATAGCTATCTATATATTATTTCTGGTGATATACAGTTGTTCGGGTTTGCTGGAATTGAACGATTTTTATAAGATCGCTTCGATTTCGATTATGGTGGGTCTCGTCGTATTTGTAATGTCGAAATTCTTTTTTGATGGATTCTATGTTCAATTGGGCGATGGCCGACAAGGCAGTGAGTTTGCCTACCCTGGTGTAATGTGGAAAGTCTGTGCTTTCTTTGCACCCTATATCATTGCAAAGTTACTCACGGCTCGTATGAGAGGTGCAATTTTTGCGGGCTGCGTTTTAATGGCGTCGGTGTATATATTGTTGGCTGACTCCAGTCGAACCGGTTTTCTATGGTTTGCGATTGTCATCTTTTCCTTTTTTCTTTTGCGTTTTTTGGTATTTCCCATCAGAACTTTGCTGGTCGCAATACTTTGCTTGATTGCAGGAATTTGTGTACTGCTCTCTTCAAATGTTGATCTGACGAATCATGATTCATTATTGGTCTTGAATCGTTTGTTTGAGGGTGACCCCGTTAGGGCGGCGATGATACGGGACGGAATATCGAACGTTCAAAAATGCTTTCCATTCGGGTGCGGATTCGGCAGTTCATTTAGCGTGGTGGGTGGAGAAAATATTGTTATCCATAATGTATATTTAGGCATGCTTGGTGACGTAGGAGTTCTGGGTGAGTTGGCACTCTTGTTTCTAATGTTGATGCCGTTTGTGTTTTTCTTGTTGTCACTGGTGCAGGGTTTCGATCTAAATAATAATGTTTTCTTTAAGTTTGCCGCAATTTTAGGTGTGCTTTGTTATATTTTTATCATGCTCTTTCACCCGCTGAGTACTGAAATGTCAGAGTGGGGCTATTGGATTTTGATGGTGTCTTGGCTTTCTCGTATTTATAAGTATGATGATGCCGGTTTGATCAATGTCGGGTATGGCCAGAAGGTAGGGTGTTAAAGTGTTTACCGTATTTAAAAACATGGGCCTACTTTTTTTTGTACAGCTCTTTGGTTATTTGGTGCCTATCTTGGAAATTCCCGTGCTGGCGCGCTCGTTGGGTGTGCAGGAATACGGCAAGGTAGTTTTGATTCAATCGGTCGCTCTGCTATCTTCGCTTGTTGTGGAGTACGGTTTTTCGTTAAGCGCCGCCAGACAAGTGTCCTTAGCTAAGACTGACATTTCGTTACTGTCCCGGGTGTTTGGCGAAGTCCTATCTGCAAAGCTAATAATTACGTCGATTATAAGTTTCGTTGCGCTGCTTTTTTACTTGTCTTTCAATTCGCCAGCCTTTGAGCCTGAAGTGATAGGCTTGGGTTTTTTGTATTTTGTAGCGTTTGGATTTAGCCCTTTTTGGTTTTTTCAAGGGCTCGAGAAGATTGCGCTTGTCGTCTTTTTGGAGGTGGCGTTGCGTGTTGCAAGCCTTTCATGTTTGTTTATTTTTGTTCGGGATTCAACTGATGCTTTGGTGGCGTTGTCTATTTTAGCGACATTTGCTTTGGCAAATACGTTGCTCGGGAACTATTTATGTTATCGAAATGGATGCCGCGTTCGGTTCAGCTTGTTAGGTGGATGGCTTCAGATTCGAAAAGGATTTCATGTTTTCATCTATAAGAGCTCAAATAATATCTTGCTTAGCGCTGGGCCTGCTCTTGTAGGACTGCTTTGTGGAAAAGTCGCTGTTTCAGGATATGTTCCTGCTGAAAAAATTATACGAGGATTTGTGGGTTTTATAAATCCGGTACTTATAGGTTTTTTTCCTTATTTGAATAGGCAGTACCTTCACTCTGAAAAAAACGCATCCAGACTTTCTTGGATTATTGTCGGGCTGATGTTCTTGCTGGGGGGGGTAAGTGCATTGTTTATTTCTTTGGCAGGAGGGTTTCTAATAAATAAAATACTGGGGGCGGATTTCGAGCAGGCGACGACAACTTTGCAGATTTTTGTATGGATAATCCCCTTCAGAATGGCTAATCAAGCGTTGGGTTTATGCATGCTTATACCTCGTGGTATGGATAAGGTGGCGAGCTCTGCAATGCTATTATTCTCGGTAGTGTCAATTATTCTGGCAAGTGTGTTATCGATTAGCTATTACGTCAACGGCATCGTTTTTGGATTTATTCTGGCGGAACTCATGCTGTGTGTTACGTTTCTTATATTATCTTATCGATATAAACCAGTCACTTATCTTGAGGAGCGTACTGAGTGATAACAATTTTAACGGCAACATATAATCGTTATAACACTCTGCCTCGTTTGCTCAAGAGCTTGCTTGAACAAAGCTCAAAAGAGTTTGAATGGGTGCTAATAGACGATGGGAGTTTAGATGGGACTCAGGATTTCGTTGAAAAATTAAAGGAAGAAAATTTGGGTTTTAACCTGACATCCATCAGGCAGAATAATGCTGGAAAGCACGCGGCTATTAATAGCGGGATAGCAGCAGCGAAAAAAAATTGGATCTTCATTGTAGACAGCGATGATGCACTGGTGCCTGACGCAGTTGAAACGATAATAGCGTCCATCACAAAAGCGACGGATAGCACAGTGGGCTTGTGCTATCGTAAGGCGTATTTCAGCGGTGAGTTACTCGGTAATGATTTAAAGACAGCCGAGCAAAGCTTGGTCTCTACGCCGACGGAGGCCGGAAAATTGTTCGCAGGTGACTTGGCTTATATATTTAGAACTGATGTAATGTCGAAATTTCCTTTTCCGATATTTAAGGGCGAGAAATTTGTTCCCGAGCTATATATTTGGAATAAAATAGGAGATGCGGGCGATATCGTATTTTTTACACGAAAAATTATTTATCTGTGCGATTACCTTGAGGATGGATACAGTCGTAATTTTTCGCGCCATCTAAGGGCTAATCCTAAAGGGTTTTTTATTTATTATTGGTCGCAATTTTTGCGTGAGAAGACCGTATTTTATAAGTTTAAAAATTTAATCAGATCTGTGCAGTGCGTTTTGTATATGTTTCTAGGAAGGCCTAGATGAATATTATATATTTTATTACTGGGTTGGGCATGGGCGGGGCCGAGAGGCAAGTCGTTAATCTTGCTGATCGGATGAGCGCACGAGGGCATAACGTTGTAATTGCTTATTTGACGGGCGACGCGGATGTGCTTCCTGAAGATCCGAATGTTACGGTGGTTGCTCTAAATGGTAATAAAACCATATTCGGAATGATGCGTGCGGTTAATAATCTGGTTAAATTGATTAGACGATTTAAACCCGGGGTAATACATAGCCACATGGTGCACGCGAACTTAATAGCGCGGATGATTCGTTTATTTATCAAAATTCCCAAGCTGATTTGTACGGCACATAGTTCCAATGAAGGAGGCAAGCTGAAGATGCTGGCCTACCGGTTGACGGATTTTTTAGCTGATCTTACAACGAATGTAAGCCAAGAGGCGGTTGATATACTCATTGCAAAAGGCGCTTCATCTGCTGGGCGTATGGTCTTTGTACCCAATGGAATAGATACCGGGCGTTTTGTATTTGATAAGCATGTACGTAATGAAGTTCGTGCCAGAGAGTCTGTGGACTCTTCTACCAGAGTTCTCTTGGCTGTTGGACGTCTTGTTGAAGCAAAAAACTATCCTTGCCTGTTAGATGCGTTCAAGCTGGTTTTAAATGATCACGAAAATATATGTTTGTGGATAGTAGGCGATGGCCCTTTGGCTGCTGATCTCGCGCTATATGTTAACAAGGCCAATTTAAACGGGAAAATAAAATTTTTCGGGAGTCGTGACGACGTTCCTTCATTCTACTGTGCTGCTGACGTGTATATTTTGTCTTCTGCATGGGAAGGCTTTGGGCTTGTCGTGGCCGAAGCGATGTCATGCGAAACGTTAGTGGTCGCAACAGACTGCGGTGGGGTGAAAGAAGTATTGGGTGACAGCGGCTATCTTGTAGAGCCATTCAACCCCGAAGCGCTACGTCAAGGTATTATCTCAGCACTTAGTCTGTCCCCCGAGCAGAAAAGGTCACTCGTCATCTCTGCAAGATCAAGAGTGGTTGATAACTTCTCCTTAGAGTCTGTGGTTAGTAGATGGGAGGAGTTGTATGCCCAACCACGGACCTGATGATTTTGATCACGGGCAATTCTTGAACGGTATTTTTTAGCATGTGTATATCGACAAGAAATAGTCACTCGGTTGAGCCGGAAAGTTGGGCCTGGGTAATGATTTTGAAAAGGTGCGCAGTGTGAAAATTGTTTATGTCATCACCCGTTCGGACGTTATTGGCGGCGCCAGTGTGCATCTTCTTGATTTAGCGCTTGGCTCATCAAAAGCAGGTCATAGCGTCGATGTCCTCGTGGGCGGGGAGGGCGTCTTTAATACTCGAGCGCGGGACTTGGGGCTGTCGTGCCACTCATTGAAATATCTTGTTCGTGAAATCAGCCCTGGAAAAGATATTCGCGCCTTTTTTGAGTTGCGAGCAATGCTTTCCAAGCTAAAACCTGATCTCGTCCATGTGCATTCTTCCAAGGCTGGCATTCTAGGCCGGCTGGCCGCTAAAAGTCTGGGTTTGCCAGCGGTCTTTACAGCACATGGTTGGGCTTTTACGGAAGGAGTATCTGAGAAACGTCGTTTCGTGTACCGTAATATTGAGAGAGTAATGGCTCGTTTTTCAGACCAGATCCTTACGGTTTCTGAGTTTGACAGGCAACTTGCTCTGAAGGCTAAAGTGGGCGATGAAGAGACTGTTCTGACCATCCACAATGGCATGCCTGAGGTGGGCTCCAATAGAGTCAGCTTTACACAATCTGATCAAATACGCTTGATCATGGTTGCAAGGTTCGAAGTACCTAAAAACCAAAAATTCCTATTGGAAGCACTTGCTAAAGTGGAAACCAAAAATTGGGAGCTCGAATTGGTGGGCGACGGCCCCACACTGGAAAGCGCCCGGAAATTGGCAGCACAGCTGGGAATTGCTGAAAAAGTAGTTTTTTCAGGGGCTTGTGACGACGTTCCGATCAGGCTTTCGCGATCTGACGTTTTCATCTTGATTTCTGATTGGGAAGGGTTACCGCTGACTATATTGGAAGCTATGCGCAGTGGACTTGCGGTCATCGCCTCTAACGTAGGGGGGGTGTCTGAGTTGGTTGCGAATGGTGATAACGGTTTCGTGGTAGACCGTGGGGATCAGCAAGGGCTGGTCGACGCATTGACGCAACTGATTAAATCCGCAGAGCTTCGAAAAAAGCAGGGCATTTCAGGTCAATACAGATATCGCACAAATTTTACTTTCGATATTATGTTGGATAAAATTCTGAAAATTTACCAGAAAGTGTTAGACAGGACTAAATGAAAATCCTTATTACTGGTGCGAATGGCTTTATTGGGCGGGCGTTATCCGGGCACCTCGTCAGTTCAGCCAAATATTCAGTTGTCGGCACTTACCGCAGGCCCTCTACTGATGTGCCATCTGATATTCAGATGTTTTCGACTGGTGAGGTAGACGGTAATACTGATTGGAATCGTGCCCTGCAAGGCGTTGATACCGTTATCCATCTGGCTGCGCGCGCGCACGTGTTGAATGCGGGAAGCGAGGATCCAGTTACGGAGTTTGAACGGATAAATGTCGAAGGTGCCATTAATTTAGCAAAGCAATCGATAAAAGCAGGTGTCCGTCGGTTTATATTCATTAGCTCTATTGGCGTAAATGGTGCAGAAACGCATAAGTCCGCTTTTACGGAAAATGATGAGCCCCGGCCGCATGCAGACTATGCGCGCTCGAAATTAAAGGCAGAGCGCGAGCTGGCAGAATTACTTGCTGGAGAGTCGATGGAGTTGACAGTCATCCGACCCCCTTTAGTGTATGCCGCGGAAGCACCGGGCAATTTTAATCGTCTTCTGAAGCTGATCGCGTCGGGATTACCGTTGCCCTTCGCCGCCGTGAAAAATAAGCGCAGTATGATAGCGCTGGATAATCTGGTGGATTTCGTTGAGCTTTGTATTGAGCATCCATTGGCTGCAAACGAACTGTTTTTAGTTTCTGATGGAGATGATTTTTCCATTAGCGAAATTATCAAGCTCCTCGCGTCGGGCATGAAACGAAAAGAAAGGTTGTTTAGCCTTCCTGACCCTGTATTGCGTTCAGTCGCCAGCGCGCTCGGGAAGCGTTCGTTATACACGCAGCTGTGTAGATCATTGGTTGTCGATACTGCCAAATCTAAAACACTATTGAATTGGGTTCCTGCGAAAAAGACCGATGAAGCTTTGGTCGAAGCAGGCCAAAAATTCCATTTATTAAAGTGATTCACTTCGAAATTATTGCAGGTAGGGATTGGCACATGACGTTCTGGATAGCGATTGTTTCAATAGGAAGTTCTATTTTTTTTACAGGATTATTACGTCGTTATGCCCTCCAGCGCAATGTATTAGATATTCCTAACAGCAGAAGTTCACACTCGGTACCGACCCCGCGCGGCGGCGGGCTCGCAATTGTGGTGGGGTTTCTGATATCCCTTGGTTTAATGCGTTCTTTTGATTTGATTGATAACGCTTTTTTTCTCGCATCATTCCTGGCGGGTTTAACGGTAGCCGCTTTGGGATTTTTAGATGACCATGGGCACATACCTGCTCGCTGGCGCTTGTTAGGACATTTCCTCGCAGCGGTATGGGCGTTATATTGGATTGGCGGGTTACCGTCGGTTACGATTTTTGGATTACAAGTCAACCTAGGCTGGGTTGGCGCTGCGTTAGCTGTTTTATATGCTGTGTGGATGTTGAATCTTTACAACTTCATGGACGGTATAGACGGCTTGGCGAGTGCTGAAGCTATCTGCGCGTGCTCTTCTGCTGCTCTAATCTATTGGTTGTTGGGGTATGAGGAGTTGTTATGGCCACCTATCTTTTTAGCGTTGGCGACGGCAGGCTTTTTTTATTGGAACTTTCCAAAGGCGCGAATTTTCATGGGCGACGCGGGGAGTGGCTTTCTGGGTATTACGCTGGCCATCATTTCGCTTAAAGCTGTTTCTTTTTCCTCTACGCTCCTATGGGTCTGGCTGATCCTGCTAGGCGTATTTATCGTTGACGCCACATTCACATTGCTGCGTAGGCTAGTACGTGGTGAAAAAGTATATGAGGCACATCGCAGCCACGCTTATCAATACGCCTCGCGTACCTTTAATGCCCACATCCCCGTCACGCTATGTGTGATTTTGATAAACTTAGTCTGGCTCGCACCGATAGCGTGGCTCGTCGCATTTGACAGAGTTGATGGTGCTGTTGGTATGTTGATCGCCTATGTCCCGCTCGTTACCCTAGCTCTGAAGTTCAAGGCCGGAGTCAAAGAGGTAAGTTGTTAGAGTTAGGAGTGGCGAGAGCGTAATAGTGATGGGCTTATATTTGGATTTTGGATTGTTAGAACTGCGAGAGGTTTGGAAAATATGAACTCACTGAGAGCGCGCTTATTAAGCCTCCCGCGCAGGTATAAACGTATTTTACAAGTGGTTACTGATGTTTTCCTAGTCTGGTTTGCGCTTTGGTTGGCTTTTGTCGTGCGAATAGGTCTCGATGAAATGATCAATCCGTTTGTGCTGCACACCTGGCTGTTTTTGACAGCGCCAATCGTGACTATACCGCTGTTTATACATTTTGGTATGTACCGTGCAGTTTTACGTTATTTTGGAAATGATGCGTTAATCGCTATAGTCAAGGCCGTGAGCCTTTCTTCGCTAATTATTGGTGTGGTTGTTTATTGGTACAGTAATCACCAAAATGTCGTTCCGCGTTCTATCATCTTTAACTATTGGTGGCTAAGTCTCATCATGATAGGAGGATTGAGATTAGCACTGCGTCAATTCTTCTTGGGAGACTGGTTTACCGCTGCTCAACATGTGCCTTTCACTAACCGTGACGATGGTTTGCCACGCGTGGCTATCTACGGTGCCGGGTCTGCGGGAAATCAGCTAGTCGCCGCATTACGCATGGGCCGCTTGATGAGGCCTGTAGCGTTTATTGACGATGACTCAACTATTTCAGATCGGGTGATCTCGGGTCTTCAAGTTTATAAGCCCAAACATATCCAACGAATGATCGATGCCACAGGAGCTCAAGAAATTCTATTAGCGATACCTTCATCGACGCGTGGACGTCGTCGGGAAATTCTTGGATTTCTAGAAGGTTTTCCTTTACACGTGCGTAGTGTTCCCGGCTTCATGGACCTGGCCAGTGGGCGGGTCAAAGTGGATGATATCCAAGAGGTGGATATTGCCGATCTATTAGGGCGCGATCCTGTACCGGCACAAGAAGATCTGCTGGAACATTGCATACGGGGCCAAGTGGTGCTGGTTACCGGCGCAGGGGGATCAATTGGATCTGAGCTGTGTCGCCAGATCCTCGAGTTGCAACCAACGACCCTGATTCTCTTTGAGCATAGTGAATACAATTTATATAGCATTATGTCTGAGCTGGAGGCACGAGTATTAAGGGATTCGTTAGGGGTGAAACTGCTTCCGATCCTGGGTTCTATACGTCATCAGGATAAATTAGTTGATGTAATGAAAACCTGGCACGTAAATACAGTCTATCATGCAGCTGCTTATAAACATGTGCCGATGGTAGAGCATAATATTTCGGAAGGTTTTCTGAATAATGTTATTGGCACGTTAAATACTGCTCAAGCAGCTATTGTTTCACAGGTTGCTAATTTTGTACTTATTTCGACTGATAAGGCGGTACGCCCTACCAATGTGATGGGAAGCACCAAGCGGCTTGCGGAGATGACGCTGCAGGCGCTCAGTCGTGAATTGGAACCTGCGCTTTTCAATGATGCAGTTCCTACTCTAAATCACACTCGCTTCACAATGGTTCGTTTTGGAAATGTTTTGGGATCTTCTGGTTCCGTAATTCCGCTATTTCACAAGCAAATTAAATCAGGTGGTCCGTTAACAGTTACTCACCCGAAAATCACTCGATACTTCATGACCATCCCTGAGGCGGCTCAACTTGTTATTCAGGCAGGCTCAATGGGCCAGGGAGGCGATGTTTTTGTATTGGATATGGGGGAGCCGGTTAAAATCACAGAATTGGCGGAGAAAATGATTCACCTGTCAGGCCTGAGTGTTCGTTCAGAAAAAAAGCCGCTCGGCGATATCGCTATTGAGTTTACAGGGCTTCGGCCTGGGGAAAAACTCTACGAAGAATTACTCATCGGCGATAATGTCGATGCCACGCAACACCCAATGATCATGAGCGCTAACGAAGATTATTTGTCTTGGGGCATATTGAGGCCGAGATTGACGGAGTTGTTGTGCGCTATTGAAAATCATGATTACAGTAAAGTGCGTCAATTGTTGCGCGAAACGGTGAGCGGCTATACTCCCGATGGCGAAATTGTTGACTGGTCTTATCAGCAGAGAAGGTTGGAGCTGTGATTTAGATGTTAGTCGGAGATAACAGTACGGCTGTGCTGTTATCTCTGCGTTATAGATATTCGTGCTTTTATATGACTAAATAAATGTATGGCGTATTTGCATTAACCAACGTCTGTTAAATGGCCGACTCGTTGACACGTCACCGTCGGCCACAACGTGCGTTTACTGAAAACGGCAGAAACTGGGCCTATTCAACGAGTCTTAGTGCTCTACATTTTCTTCCCATGCATGACGCTTACAGAATACAATCTCTCGGGGTAACGCATCGTGATATTCCCATGCGCGCTACCTCGTGATAAGCGAACGGAGAGCCCGCGCGCCTGAACATCCATGGAGCTTCTCCGACGTAGCCCGAACAGGAAGATATTGCATGAGTAACTTTATAAATGAAAACTGAATATTCGCTTGAAGTCATCACGCTCACGCTGTCAATAATACTATTGTTTGTTGCTTTTTCTTCGATATTTAGCTCGAAAATCGAAAGTGCAGAAGTTAAGCATGAGTACAAGTTTATTAATGGCCTGCGTGGTCTAGCGGCTATATTTGTTTTTGTTAATCATGCCCCGTTTGTGCTAATAAATCTGGGTGTAAAAAATACTGTTTTTTCTGCGTGGGGACAAATTTACCCAAACCTCGGATCTTTTGGTGTGCAGATTTTTTTCTGCATAACGGGTTTTCTTTTTTTTGACAAGGTGATCAAGAGTAAAGATATTGATTGGGGCGATTTTTTTGTATCCAGAATCAGAAGGGTGGCTCCGCTTTACTATCTGACATCACTCTTAGTGTTTATTATTGCGGCTTCGTTTTCAGGGTTTGAATTTCTGAATAAAGAGTCCATTACCACTATCGCAGGGTTAGTAACGTTTAATTTTATAGACAATCCAATGAAAATTGGAGGCGTATCTCTTGTTCCTCTGAGTTCCGTAACATGGACGTTGGTTCATGAGTGGCGTTTTTATGCAGTGCTACCCATGGTGGCAATTTTTTACCGATCTCCCTATCGGTCCGTTATCATGACGGTGGCCATACTGATTGCTGCCATTGACCTGGGGACTTCTGCCGTGGTGTGCTGGGCATACTTTCTGTCAGGCATGGGTGCAGCAGTTATTCATAAAAAAGTATTACAAATAAAGCTATAAAATTCACATTCATGATAGTTGCTATATCTATTTTTATTTGGATGTGCGGACTGGTTGAAGTTCCTGGCTACGGAGCGTTGAGATTTGCTCTGGCCACAATATTTTTCATAAGTATTACTATTTCCAATCCGCGTTTTTTGCATTATCAGTTCCTGAACAGGCTCAGTGATATTAGCTACAGTGTTTATTTGCTCCACTTGCCAGTGTTGTTTTTGTCCTTCAAGCTATTATCTGTATTCCTCGATCTTGCTGCTCTTGATAAAGTAACTTTTTGGGCTGTGAATTTCATGACCATTCCGATCATCGTTGCGTTGTCGACCTTTACTTTTGTTCATGTAGAAAAAAGATTCATGCGCAAAAAGCGGGAGGAGCAAACCAACGCCCCGCCGGTTGCCTACTCCGAACAGACAAAAGCCGCGATATGAAGTGTGCGGCGCTCCAGCGTCGTGCTTCTTTGTTCCGCTCGACGTCCATCGGTAATGCTGGGTCTGCAGGGCTCTCTGCTGACCTTGATGTTATCGATGGCCATTTGGAAAGTTGCTAGATATTCGTAACCGCACGCGACTTCAATCAGCTCTCTAATACTTTGTAATACCCCCAATTTTGACACCCTCCACCCATCGCCTAAGTTAGAAAAGCAGCTTCGGAAAAGCTGCTTTTTTCTCTTACCGATATCATGGAGCGTCACCAATGCAAAACCTGTACATCTCATCCCTCATCTTCGCCTTCCTCACCAGCCTCTCCGTCGCCACCACCGCCGCGCCGTCCATCAAGCCGGAACCCCCAGCCCCTATCTCCACCCAGATGACCAAGACCGAGCAATCCACCAAGGTCAACCTCAACGCCGCCGACGCCGAGACCCTGCGTCGCGATCTATTCGGCATTGGTGCTTCCAAGGCGAAGGCAATCATCGCCTATCGCGAAAGCAACGGCCCGTTCACCGCGGTGGATGAGTTACTGGAAGTAAAAGGCATCGGCAAGGCACTGCTGGAGAAGAATCGCGACAGGTTGGTTATTGATTGAAGATGTAATAAAAACGCAGAAGGCCAGTCATTGACCGGCCTTTTCTTTATCGGACCTAGCGCCTGGTAATTCGCAGGCAGCATTGGCACGAAACGTGGTTACCTCTTACTTAGTGATTGTTCAACAATCTTGAGGTAACGATGACTCTCACTTTGTCTTTAGCCGATCAGATCGCCCTGGAGCTTCGCGCCGACATTATCGGTGGACGGCTATTGCCAGGCATGCCGCTGGTCGAGGTTGATCTGGTCAAGGCCTACAACTCATCACGCAATACGATTCGAGAGGCGCTGCATCGTCTGGGCCAGGAGGGCCTTACTCGCTATATCCGCAATAAGGGCGTGATGGTTCGGCGCCTGGAGCGGGCAGAAGTAAGTGACCTCTTCGTCGTCCGCCGCACCCTGGAGTTGCAGGCGATTGCCCACAGCCGGCCGCTGACGGACGTTCAATCGACACGTATGCAAAGCGCCATTGACGCCACCCACTTGGCCCGGGAGCGCGAAGATTGGCGAGCCGTGGCCACCCACAGTCTTATGTTCCACCAACAGATCGTCGCCTTGAAGGGCAGCCCATTGTTCGACGGTTTTTTCGCCCAGGTGATTGCCCAGTTGCGCCTGGTGTTCTGCGCCGCGCCTGACGAGCAGCGTTTCCAGTCGCCCTGGCTGGAGCGTGACCATGAGATATACACACTGCTAACCCGCAACCAAACCCAGGCCGCCAGCGAGGCGATGAGCCTGTACCTGGACGATTCAGAACACCTTTCCCTCGCCCTGTTTGATCACCCTTGATAGAGGACATGCCCCATGTACAAAGACTACCCGGCCGCGTACCAGGTCAGCAAAGGTTCGGCGTTGCAGGTGGATACGGCGTTCTATGAGCGTATTCGTGATCAGAAAAGCCAGCGCACGTTGATCGAACAGTTCGAGGTGCCGATCCGCACGGGGAGGGCGTGGAAGGTGCCGGCCGGGCATGTGTTTCGTGTGACCACGCCGGTGGGGCCGCAGGTGGGGGACTTTAATGTCTGGAACGCCAACGATCCGCGCGAACGTTTGTGGGCTGCGCGCACTCGTCAGCTGCAAGGCGCTCATGTCAGCACCCATGATCGGTTGTGGTCGAACCTGCCCTTTTTAAGGCCCTTGGTCACGATCACCGATGACAGCCTGGCCAGCTACGGCATTGATGAGCACGGTGGGCGTTTGCATGATTTGTTGGGCACGCGGTGCGACCCCTATGTGAACCGTATGTTGACCGGTGAGGACTTTCATCACCATTGCCACTCGAACCTGACCCGTGCGGTATTGCCCCACGGACTGACGGAGTTCGATGTGCATGACGTGTTGAATATTTTCCAGTGCACCGGGCTCAATCACGATGACATGTACTTTATGAAGGCCTGTCCGGCGCAGAAGGGCGATTACCTGGAGTTCTTTGCCGAGATTGATTTGCTGTGTGCGTTGTCGACGTGCCCTGGCGGGGATTTGTCGCTGCCCATGTGGGGGCCGGAGGCGCAGGACCCGTTGACGGTGTGTCGTCCGTTAGGGGTTGAGATCTATAGGCTGGAGGATGAGTTGCTCAGTGGCTGGAGCCAGCCGGAGCGTGCCGCCTATAAGGGGCAACATGGGTTGCATATTGCCAAGGCGAAGTGGGAGTAGGGGGCTGCTTCGCAGCCCAGCGGGAGCAAGCTCCCTCGCCACGGGGTTACACGCGATTTATCTGTCTTGCGCATCCTTGGCATCCGCCTGCGCATTGCGCTCGGCCACGCGTTTGCGTTGTTCGTCGGTGAGTTCGACTTTGTTGGCGCTGTCGCGCAGCATCATCAGCCCTCCGACGATCGACCCGATCGCGACTACCATAATCAACCACGCATACCACGGCATAAGGCTCTCCTTGAGGCAGATGTCCGTGGGAAAGTTTCCCACGGTAATGACTGCTTTGAGTCACGGGCTTTCTGAGTAGTTCAGTGTAGGCCCGTTCTGCCTCATAGGCGCTATTGTCCGGTCAACATCGCATCTGCCGGCGCATCGACACGGTCTTGTGCGGTCAGCTGGAAGTAGATGAAGCCCACCGCCATGAAGCCCAGGAAGATCAGCCCGATCAAGGCATTGAACCAGGCCATTGCCACCAGGCATACCACCGCCAGCACCAGCGCAATACCCGGCACGATGGGGTAGCCCGGCGCGCGGAAGGTGCGTTCCAGCAACGGCTCGGTCTTACGCAGTTTGAACAGGCTGAGCATGCTCATGATGTACATGACGATGGCACCGAACACCGCCATGGTAATCATCGCGGCGGTCAGGGTCATGCCGCCCAGGTTGATCAGGCCGTCGCTGTAGATGGCGGCGATACCCACCACGCCGCCGGCGAGGATGGCCCGGTGCGGTGTCTGGAAACGTGAGAGTTTGGCCAGGAAAGACGGCAGGTAACCGGCACGGGCCAGGGCGAAGAACTGGCGCGAGTAGCCGAGGATGATGCCGTGGAAGCTTGCCACCAGGCCGAACAGGCCAATCCATACCAGCATGTGCAACCAGCCGGAGCTGTCACCCACCACGGTTTTCATCGCTTGGGGCAGTGGGTCGTTGATGTTCGAGAGGGTGCGCCAGTCACCCACACCACCGGCGAAGAACATCACGCCCATGGCCAGGATCACCAGGGTGAGGATGCCGCTGATGTAGGCTTTTGGAATGGTGCGCTTGGGGTCCTTGGCTTCTTCGGCGGCCATGGCCGCGCCTTCGATGGCGAGGAAGAACCAGATGGCGAAGGGGATGGCGGCAAACATCCCGGCAATTGCCGGGGCGCCGAAGGTGTCGGAACCGGCCCAGCCGTTGAGGGCGAAGTGGCTGAAGCTGAACGCCGGTGCGACCACCCCCATGAACACCAGCAGTTCGGCGACGGCGAGCACGCAGACGACCAACTCAAAGGTGGCGGCGAGTTTCACCCCGAGGATATTCAGGCCCATGAACACGATATAAGCGCCGACGGCGGCGTGCTTGGGGTCGAGTGCCGGGAACTGCACGTTCAGGTACGCACCAATGGCCAGGGCAATCGCGGGCGGGGCGAAGACGAACTCGATCAAGGTGGCCAAGCCGGCAATCAAGCCGCCTTTCTCACCGAAGGCGCGACGGCTGTAGGCAAAGGGGCCTCCTGCGTGGGGAATCGCAGTGGTCAGTTCGGTGAAGCTGAAGATGAAGCAGGTGTACATCGCGGCGACCATCAACGAGGTCACCAGAAAGCCCAAGGTACCGGCGACGCCCCAGCCGTAGCTCCAGCCGAAATACTCGCCGGAGATCACCAGCCCCACGGCAATGCCCCATAGATGCAAGGTACCCAATGTGGGTTTGAGTTGTGTGTTCATTGTGCTGCGCTCCTTGAACTGTTTGGAATGATTCAAGGTGTTGCAGTGGCTATGCCAAGCCTCAGAACTATGTCGTAAAGCAATGCCTATGTCGCCGAAGGGACGGTTTGGCGTTTGAATGCGGCATGAGTTGCACCACATAAGTGCGGTGGTGCCTTGGCGGGCGCTTTCGCGGGCAAGCCCGCTCCCACACTTGACCGAGTTTTAACTGAAAGAACGCAGTCGAATGTGGGAGCCGGGCTTGCCCGCGAAGAGGCCCCCCCAGCCACGGCAAACCCCGCTGTAAACCCCGCTAAACCCACTCTTTACGCCATCTTTACGCCCCACCCGGCCCCTCGCTCTCGTTCCTTTACACCGCTCCTGCGGACAATGCCCCCACACGCGGCAATCGCCGCAAGACGGGGAAATTTCCATGAGCGTTCTGGACGGAGTGTCACTGCTATTGGCCGTGGCGCTGTTCATTTATCTGCTGGTTGCGCTGTTACGCGCGGATCGGAACTAGGAGCGGGCTATGCACAGTTATGACTATTGGCTGATCATCGCCTTCTTTGCCGTGGTACTGGTGCCGGCACCCTTTTTGGGGCGGTTCTACTACAAGGTGATGGAAGGCCAGCGCACTTGCCTCACCCCGGTACTGGGGCCTGTCGAGAAAGCCTGTTATCGCCTCTCGGGCGTGGATGCGCAGCAGGAGCAGAGCTGGCAGAAATACATGCTGGCCTTGCTCGCATTCAACCTGGCGGGCTTCTTGTTGTTGTTCTCGATCCTGTTATTCCAGGGCTCCCTGCCACTGAACCCGCAAAAACTGCCGGGCCAGGAATGGACCCTGGCGTTCAACACCGCCGTCAGTTTCATGACCAATACCAACTGGCAGAACTACAGCGGCGAAGCGTCCCTAAGTTATCTAAGTCAGATGGCCGGCCTCACGGTGCAGAACTTCGTCAGTGCGGCGACCGGTCTCGCCGTCCTGGTCGCCTTGTGCCGTGGGATCGGGCGCAAATCTGCCCAGACCCTGGGCAACTTCTGGGTCGACATGACCCGCGCCACCCTCTACGGCCTGCTGCCGTTGTGCCTGGTGCTCGCGCTGTTTCTGGTGTGGCAGGGCGTACCGCAAACCTTCGCCCACTATGTTGATGCGGTCACGCTGCAAGGCGTGGATCAGGTGATTCCCCTGGGGCCGGCCGCGAGCCAGATTGCGATCAAGCAACTGGGCACCAACGGCGGTGGCTTCTTCGGCGTGAACTCGGCGCATCCGTTTGAAGACCCGACAGCCTGGGCCAACCTGTTTGAAGTGGCCTCGATCATCCTGATCCCGGTAGCGTTGGTGTTTACCTTCGGCCATTACGTCAAAGACCTGCGTCAGAGCCGGGCGATCCTCGCGTGCATGCTGGCGTTGTTCCTGATCGGCGGCGCGACGTCGCTGTGGTCCGAGTACCAGCCCAATCCAACCCTGAACAACCCGGCGGTGGAGCAAACCGCACCGTTGGAAGGCAAGGAAACACGCTTCGGCACCACCGGTACCGTGCTGTGGTCGGTGACCACCACTGCGGCGTCCAACGGTTCGGTCAATGGCATGCAGGACAGCCTCAGCCCCCTGAGTGGGATGGTCGCGCTGGTGAACATGATGGTCGGCGAAGTGATCTTCGGCGGCGTGGGTGCCGGTATGTACGGCATGTTGCTCAACGTGTTGATCGCGGTGTTCCTCGCCGGCTTGATGATCGGCCGCACCCCCGAATACCTGGGCAAGAAACTCCAGGCCAAGGAAGTGCAATTGCTGGTGGTGACTCTGCTGGTTATGCCGGTCGGCGTATTGGTCTTGAGTGCCATCGCCGCCAGCCTGCCCGGCCCGGCAGGTGCCATCAGCAACCCTGGCCCCCATGGCTTCAGCCAGTTGCTCTACGCCTATACCTCGGCCAGTGCCAACAACGGTTCGGCGTTTGCCGGCCTCGGCGCCAATACCCCATTCCATAACCTGATGCTCGGCCTGGGCATGTTGATCGGCCGCTTTGGCTACATCCTCCCGGTACTGGCCCTGGCCGGCAGCCTGGCGATGAAGAAGACCGCACCGATTGGCCAGAACAGCTTCCCCACCCATGGCGCGCTGTTCGTGACCTTGTTGACCGTGACCATTTTGCTGGTGGGCGGCCTGACTTTCCTGCCGACGCTGGCGTTGGGCCCCATCGCTGAACACTTGAGCATGGGCTTCTAGTTAAGGGATATGAAAATGAATATGCCTGCAAAAAACGCGGCCCCGGTCAAACCCCTGGAGCCTGCCAAAACCGCCATCTCGGCCCTGTGGCGCCCGGCGCTGGTCCAGGCGTTCGTCAAGCTGGACCCACGCCAACTGCAACGCTCGCCAGTGATGCTGGTGGTGGAGCTGACCGCCATCCTCACCACCGTGTTGTGCTTTGTGCCCGACACCACCGTGCCCACTTTTGTAGCGGTGCAAATCGCCGTGTGGCTGTGGTTCACCGTGCTGTTCGCCAACTTCGCCGAAGCCCTGGCCGAAGGCCGCGGAAAGGCCCGCGCCGACAGCCTCAAGGCTGGCAGCGAAGGCTTGAGCGCCCGACGCCAGGAAGCCGATGGCAGCTTCAAGGTGGTGCCGGCCACCAGCCTGCGCAAAGGCGATGTAGTTCGTGTTGCCGCCGGGGAAATGATCCCCGGTGACGGCGAGGTCGTCGAAGGTATTGCGGCAGTCAACGAAGCAGCGATCACCGGCGAATCCGCCCCGGTGATCCGCGAGTCTGGCGGCGACCGTTCGGCCGTCACCGGCAACACGCGGCTGGTGTCGGACTGGCTGCTCATCCGCATCACCGCCAACCCGGGCGAGTCCACCCTGGACCGCATGATCGCGCTGGTGGAAGGCGCCAAACGCCAGAAAACCCCCAACGAAGTCGCGCTGGATATCCTGCTGATCGGCCTGACCCTGATCTTTCTGCTGGTGGTCGTGACCCTGCAGCCGTTCGCCCACTTTGCCAATGGCAGCTTGCCGCTGGTGTTCCTGGTCGCACTGCTGGTGACGCTGATTCCCACCACCATTGGCGGCCTGTTGTCGGCCATCGGGATTGCCGGCATGGACCGCCTGGTACGCCTCAACGTGATTGCCAAGTCCGGCCGCGCCGTGGAAGCGGCGGGGGACGTGCATGTGTTACTGCTGGACAAGACCGGCACCATCACCTTCGGCAACCGTCGTTGCTCGGCCGTGGTCGCTGCACCTGGTGTCAGTGGCCGCGAATTGGCCGAAGGCGCGTTGCTGGCGTCCCTGGCCGATGACACGGCGGAAGGCAAGTCCATCGTTGAATACCTGCGCGCCTTGCACCCCCAGGCCGAGCCGAGCCTGGATGCGTTGACCGCCGTGCCCTTCAGCGCCGAGACCCGTTTGTCCGGTGTCGACTATCAGGGCCGTGTGTTCCGTAAAGGCGCGGTGGACTCGCTGCTGGCGTTTATCGGCCAGCAACGTAGCGACCTGCTGCCTGCGTTGTCGCGGGAAATCGACAAGATCGCCCAAAGCGGCGGCACGCCCTTGCTGGTGTGCGCCGATGGCAAGTTACTGGGGGCGATCCATCTCAAAGACGTGGTCAAGCCAGGTATTCGTGAGCGTTTTGCCGAGTTGCGCAAGTTGGGGATTCGCACCGTGATGGTCACTGGCGACAACCCGCTGACCGCCGCCGCGATTGCCGCTGAAGCGGGTGTGGACGATGTGCTGGCCGAAGCCACGCCAGAGAAGAAACTCGCGCGTATTCGCCATGAGCAGAACGATGGTCGCCTGGTTGCGATGTGCGGCGACGGCGCCAACGACGCCCCGGCGCTGGCCCAGGCTGACGTCGGCATGGCGATGAACGACGGCACCCAGGCTGCGCGCGAAGCCGCCAACATGGTCGACCTCGACAGCGACCCGACCAAGCTGCTGGACGTGGTGCAGATCGGCAAGGAGTTGCTGGTGACTCGCGGCGCGCTGACGACCTTTTCCATCGCCAACGACGTGGCCAAGTACTTCGCGATCCTGCCGGCGCTGTTCGCCTCGATCTACCCGCAACTGGGCGTGCTCAACATCATGCACTTGCAGAGCCCGCAGAGCGCGATCCTATCGGCCATCGTGTTCAACGCGCTGATTATCGTGGTGCTGATCCCTTTGGCCCTGCGCGGCGTGCGCGTGCAGGCCGCGAGTGCGGCGGCGTTGTTGCGGCGCAATCTGCTGATCTACGGGCTGGGCGGACTGTTGGTGCCGTTCGTGGGGATCAAGGCCATCGACATGTTACTGACCGCGCTGCACCTGGTTTGACCTGGCCGCTGATCGTTCCCACGCTCCGCTGATCGTTCCCACGCTCCGCGTGGGAATGCCACCCCGGACGCTCCGCGTCCCACCGCACCACTGAATTGAGGAGTCTGAAATGTCCAACATCATCCGCCCAGCCCTGAGCTTGCTGGTACTCATGACCCTGATCACCGGCGTGGCCTACCCGCTGGTAGTCACTGGCGTGGCCCAAGTGGCCTTCCCCGATCAAGCCAATGGCAGCCTGGTGCGCGACGCCAGCGGCAAGGTGCGTGGCTCCATCCTGATCGCCCAGGACTTTACTGGTGACCGCTGGTTTCACCCACGCCCGTCAGCCGGTGCTTTTGCCACAGTGTCCAGCAGTGCCAGTAACCTGGGCCCGAGCAATCCGGCCTTGGCCACTCGCATAGTCGAAGAGGCCAGCAAGCAGTCAGTACCGGGCCAGGGCCCGGTGCCATTGGCCTCGCTGACAACCTCCGGCAGCGGCCTTGATCCACACTTGCCACCGCAGGCGATTGCCTATCAACTGGCGCGAGTGGCGGCGGCGCGAAATATGCCGGTGTCGACCTTGCAGCGGTTGCTGGATGAGCACATCGAAAGCCCTCTGGTAGGCCCGCCTGTAGTAAACGTACTGGCCTTGAACATGGCTTTGGAAGCGTTGTAAGCCAGGCGATCGCCATCGCGGGCAAGCCCGGCTCCCACATTTGGAATGCATTCCACTGTGGGAGCCGGGCTTGCCCGCGATGGCGGCCTTGAAGACTCTCTATCAATACCTGAAGGAACCCCCGAGCATGAGCGACGCCGGCCGCGCCGATGCCCTGTTAGCCGATCTGCCCCGGGACGGCCGTGGCCGGCTCAAAGTTTTCCTCGGCGCCGCGCCCGGTGTCGGCAAGACCTACGCCATGCTCCAGGCGGCCCATACCCAACTGCGCCAAGGCGTGCGCCTGATCGCTGGGGTGGTCGAAACCCATGGCCGCGCCGAGACCGAAGCCTTGCTCAGCGGCCTGCCGCAACAACCGTTGTTGCGCAGCGAATACCGTGGCGTGATGCTCGAAGAAATGGACCTCGACGGCCTGCTCGCCGCCAAGCCAAAACTGGTGCTGGTCGATGAACTGGCCCACAGCAACGCCCCTGGCAGCCGTCATGAAAAACGCTGGCAAGACATCCAGGAACTGCTCGCGGCCGGCATCAACGTATTCACCACGGTCAACGTCCAGCACCTGGAAAGCCTCAATGACCAGGTGCGTGGCATCACTGGCGTGCAAGTGCGCGAAACCTTGCCGGACTGGGTGCTGCAAGAGGCCGACGAACTGCTGCTGATCGACTTGCCATCCCGCGAGCTGCTTGAGCGTCTGCGTGACGGCAAGGTGTATGTGCCGGAGCAGGCGCGTGCGGCCATCGATGCGTTTTTCACCCAGACCAACCTCATGGCCCTGCGCGAGCTGGCCATGCAAACTGCCGCCGCCCACGTCGACGATGACCTGGCCCAGGGCTACCGCCAACTCGGTCAGGCCGCGCCGGCAGTGCGTGGGCGCCTGTTGGTCGGTGTGGATGGCGATGCGCAAGCCGAACGACTGGTGCGCCATGCCTGCCGCGTGGCCCAGCGTCGGCATTTGCCCTGGAGCCTGGTGCACATCGACAACGGCCGTGCGCGGGATGAGCAATCGCGCCTGCGCCTGCAAAACGCCCAGCAACTGGCAGAGCGGCTGGGCGGGGAAGTGGTGTTGCTGCGCGCCGGGGAAGTGGCCAAGACCCTCATCCAGCACGCCGCCGAACGCCGTGCCAGTTTAGTGCTGGTGGGGCAGTCACGGATGCGCTGGCGGCGGCGCCTGTTCGGTGGCGGCTTGGCGGCACGCCTGTTGCGCAATGCCCGCGGCTTGGAAATCAACGTCCTCGACAGCGATGACATGCCTGCACCGCCACGCCTGCCGGAGATGCGCGGGTTGGTGTGGTTCGATTACGCCTTGGCGGTGGTGGCGACCCTCGCCGCTGCCGCAGTGGCCTGGGCCGTGTCCAGCGCGTTGGCGCTGCCGAACATCTCGCTGGTGTTTCTTGCCGCCGTGCTGTTGGTGGCGGTGCGCAGCAGCCTGGGGCCGTCCCTGGTGTGTGCGGCACTGTCGTTTTTGACTTACGATTTTCTGTTTATTCCGCCGAATTTTTCCTTCGCCATCCAGCGCGAAGAAGACGTGTTGACCCTGTTGTTCTTCCTGTTGATGGCAGCGTTGACCGGCAACCTCGCCGCACGCCAGCGCCGCCAGTTGCAGGCGTTGCGCGATACCCAGGAAGAAACCAGCGAACTGCTCGACCTGTCGCGCAAGCTCACCGCTGCCACCGACCGCCAAGCCGTCATCAGCGCCGCCGCCCACCATCTGCAAGGTTGGAACGAACTCGACCTGTGCCTGGTCAATCGCGATGGACAGGGAGGCTGGAAGGTCGAGACCGGTGGCTCGTTGACCCTTACCGAAGCAGAACGCGCCGCCGCCGACTGGGCCTGGCAGCATGATCAGCCGGCCGGCATGGGCACCGGCACCTTGCCGTTTGGGCGTTGGTGGTGGTGGCCGCTGTCGGGTGAAGAGGGGCCCTTGGGGTTGCTGGGTGTCAGTGCCAAGCCTGGCCTGGAATTGAGCGGGCAACGTCGTCGCTTACTCACCGCGTTGAGCCAACCGCTGGCCCAGGCGCTGGCGCGGGCACAACTGGGGCAGGAGCTGGAATCGGCGCGCCTGCACGGCGAAACCGAACAACTGCGCAGCGCTTTGCTCGCGTCGGTGTCCCACGACTTGCGCACGCCATTGACGTCCATGCGCGGCAGCATTGACAGCCTGCTGGCCCTGGGTGAAGCCATCCCGCTGGAGGATCGCCGCGAATTGCTCGAAGGCACTCGCGATGAGGCCGAGCGCCTCGACCGTTATATCCAGAATCTGCTGGACATGACACGCCTGGGCCACGGTGCGCTGAAACTGGCACGCGATTGGGTGTCGCCCGGCGATATTGTCGGCAGTGCCCTTGGGCGATTGCGCGCCGTGCTGGCGCCGTTGCAGATGAGCACCGATGTGCCGCCGGAACTGCCCTTGTTGTATGTGCATGCGGCGCTGATTGAGCAGGCCCTGGTCAATGTGTTGGAAAACGCCGCACGGTTTTCGCCGCCCCAGGGCCGCTTGCAGTTGCGCGCGGGCGTGCAGGATGAGCAGTTGTTTTTTGCCGTAGCGGATGAAGGGCCAGGGATTCCCGAGGAGGAGCGTGCGAAGATCTTCGACATGTTCTACACCGCTGCCCGCGGTGATCGAGGCGGGCAGGGCACCGGCCTCGGCTTGGCGATCTGCCAGGGCATGGTCGGTGCGCACGGTGGGCATATCAGCGTGGCCGATGGCATTGACGGGCGGGGCACCTGCATCACCTTGTTTTTACCGCTGCCCACACAACCTGCCTTGGAGTAAACCTTGTAGGAGCGAGCTTGCTCGCGAAGGTCGTTAACGATAATGATGGCTTCCTGAATGCACGCGTTGCCTAGAGGTTTTTCGCGAGCAAGCTCGCTCCTACAGAGAGGGTGATTTTTTAATGGGTTTTAATGAGACACCATGAGCCAGACCGCGACGATTCTTGTCATTGATGACGAACCGCAGATCCGCAAATTCCTGCGCATCAGCCTGGCTTCCCAAGGCTATAAGGTAATCGAAGCCGGCACCGGCAACGAAGGCCTGGCCCAAGCGGCCTTGAGCAAACCGGATCTGCTGGTACTCGACCTGGGCCTGCCCGACATGGACGGCCAACAGGTGCTGCGCGAGTTTCGCGAGTGGTCGAGCGTGCCGGTGCTGGTGCTGTCGGTGCGGGCCAGCGAAGGTCAGAAGGTCGAGGCCCTCGACGGTGGCGCCAATGACTACGTGACCAAACCGTTCGGCATCCAGGAGTTTCTTGCCCGTGTGCGTGCGCTGTTGCGCCAGGCACCGGCCGGAGAGGCCCAGGAAGCCGCCTTGAGTTTTGGCCCGCTGACGGTCGACCTGGCCTATCGCCGCGTTTTGCTGGACGGTGCTGAAGTGGCGCTGACCCGCAAGGAATACGCAGTGCTGGCGCAGTTGGCACGCCACCCGGGGCGGGTGATTACCCAACAGCAGCTGCTCAAGGACATCTGGGGGCCAACCCATACCGAGGACAGCCACTACCTGCGGATCGTGGTGGGGCACTTGCGCCAGAAGCTGGCGGATGACCCGACCCAGCCACGGTTTATCGTGACTGAGGCGGGGGTGGGGTATCGGTTGCTAAGTGCCTGAGCGTTTGGTGCCTGTGCTGGCGCCATCGCAGGCAAGCCAGCTCCCGCAGCTGAAATGCATTTCCCTGTGGGAGCCGGGCTTGCCCGCGATGAGGCCATCCGCAACACTTACACGCTCAACTCTGCTCACTCTCATACCGATCCAACGTATCACTGGCAATCTCCCGCCCCAAAGCGATCAATTCCGGCGCTTTATAGAACTCGAAAAAGCGGCACACCCGCTTTGGCACGTTGATCAGCACATCGGGCGGATACCCAGCGATCTTGTACTGTGCCAATGAGGTTTGCATCACCTCGAAACTCTGGTTGATCAGGTCCAGCAACGAGGCTGGCCCGACGTTGTCGATGATGAACGAGCCGGTGGCCGACTTCGGTGCACCGGCTTTCTCGGGCGCCGCGGCAGGTTGCTGGGCTTCGGGTTCGGCAGACTCCAGCCACGGGTTGATTTCGGCGGCCTGGGCCTGCAAGGCTTCTTGTTCCAGCTTCATCAACTGCTCGGCCTGCTTGCGGCGAAATGGCAGGTGGGAGCCCAGTGACTTGGCCAGGCTGTTGAAGCGGCTCTTGAACGCCGGCGGGCGCTGGATCACCGGCAATTGGTAGTGTTTCTGGTTGGTGGCATTGAGGTTGACCGCAATGATCAAGTCGCAATGGCTCGACACCACCGGAACGATGGGCAGCGGGTTGAGCAGGCCGCCGTCCACCAGCATGCGGTTGCCCTGCATCACCGGTGTGAACAGGCTGGGGATGGCCGCCGAGGCGCGCATCGCCTGGTGCAGGCAGCCTTCCTGAAACCAGATCTCCTGTTGGTTGGTGAGGTCGGTGGCGACGGCGGTGTAGGGGATGCGCAGCTCCTCGATATTGATATCGCCGACAATCTTGCGGATTTGCCCGAACACCTTCTCACCGCGAATCGCTCCCAGGCGAAAGCTCACATCTACCAGGCGCAATACGTCGAGGTAGTCCAGGCTTTCGATCCAGTTGCGGTACTCGTCGAGCTTGCCGGCGGCGTAGATTCCACCCACCACGGCGCCCATGGAACAGCCGGCGATACAGGCGATGTCATAGCCGCGTCGTTCGATTTCTTCGATCACCCCGATATGGGCGTAGCCCCTGGCCCCACCGGAGCCCAGCACTAAGGCAACACGTTTCTTCATGGCCAGATCCTTCGCAAAACAGGGGCCCACAATGCACCCATCAAGGGGCCTGCTTCAATCCTTGCTGACAGCGCGCAATATTTTTCCAGGCTGGCGATCAGCCTCGGGTATGCTCTGGCAATAGGTACTACTGATTTCAGGCTAAGGACAAGGCACTTTTCCCTGTAGGCAACGTCTACAGGCTACGACTGAATTTGTATATTTGAGGTGTCATCAATGAAAGCCTGGATCTGTGTGCCTGTGATCGTGTTGGCCTTGGCTGGCTGTGCCGGGAAAACCGCGTATCGCGACAGCTGTGGCTCGCAATTGGACGCCGCCTGGAAAGAGCTGGACCTGGCCAAGGCCGAAGGTTTTGCTGGCACTGTCAGCTACTCCAAGGCTTTGTCGCTGTTGACTGGCGCCAAGACTCAGCAGCAGTTTGAAGCGTTCGAGGGTTGCTCCAACAAGGCCGAAAAGGCGCGGTTCTACATTCGTGAGTCTCGCGCCGGGCGATGACCCTGCGGCGGATAGGATTTTTCATCGGAAAGTGAGGGCAGGATGTCAGCGTTGGTCAATCAGTTAGTCGCTCAGGTCATTGGCCTGGAAGTAGGGTTACTGAGCTGCCAGGCTCGCCTCGCCGCCGTCACTGACGATGAAGCCTTGCATGATTTGCGCACCACGGTACGCCGCCTGCGCAGCCTGTTGCGCCCTTTGCGCGGGCTGCCCGGTGTCGAACAGCTTGAATTGGCCGCCAGCACGGTTGGCCAACTGACTACGCCGCTACGCGACCGAGAGGTGCTGGCGGCGTATTTGCATCAGCACGGTCATCACGACGCGGCTGATCGACGCCTGCGTCTGCAGCCCGAGGCTTATCGCCAGGTGGCGCAAAGCCCGGAGTTGGCGCACTTGCTGCTGATTCTGGATGCGTTCCCACGGTTTATCCGCGCGTCCCAGCATCAGAAACTGCTCAAGGGCTTGCGCCCGCGCATCCAGAAACGCCTGGCCAAGCAATGGCAGGCACTCGATGGCGCCGTGAAGGACCCCGATCATGACCGCCACCGGCTACGGTTGCTGATCAAGCGTGTGCGCTATGCCGCCGAGGCGTATCCCGAGCTGGACAAATTACCCACCGACGCCCTGTCGCACTTGAAGAAAGCCCAGAGCGCGCTGGGTGACTGGCACGACTGTTGGCAGTGGCTGGCCCAGGCCGGGCACGAGCCAGACCTGCAACCCTGCGTAGCAGTGTGGCAGCGCACCATGCTCAAGGCGCAAGGCAAGGCCGATCGCGTGCTGGACACGCTCAGCGCCGAGTGTTTTTAAACCGGTCCGGTTTTTGGCTGGAATGGGCGCTGTGCCTGTGCAATTCGATGGTTAAGATTCCTCCAGGATTTTCTTGATGTGAGGTCGCCATGCGCTTTAGTGATTTGCTCGACGCTGCCCGTAGCAATCCGCTGGATGTCACCATCCCTGCCGAATGGGCCCAGGGCCGGGCCACCTTTGGCGGGCTGGTCGCTGCCTTGCAGTACGAGGCGCTGCGCGCCCAGGTGCCGGCGGACCGACCGCTGCGCTCGCTGGCCATCACCTTTGTCGGCCCGGTAGCGCCGGATGTAACTGCCAGCTATCAAGTCGAAGTGCTGCGCGAAGGCAAGGCGGTCAGCCAGTTGCTCGGGCGCGTGGTGCAGAACGGTGAAGTGGCGACCCTGGTCCAGGCCAGTTTTGGCGCCTCTCGCCCCTCCGAAATTGACGTGGCAAGTGAGCCGCCACCGGTATTCAAACATTGGGATGAGTGCCAGGAACTGCCCTATATCAAGGGTGTTACCCCCGAATTCATGCGTCATTTGGCAATGCGCTGGAGTGTCGGTGGCCTGCCGTTTACCGGCAATAAATCCCGCGACATGGGCGGCTGGGTACGGTTGCGGGGGGATGTGAAAGAGGAGCCACTGACCGAGGCGCATATCCTCGCCCTGGTCGACGCCTGGCCACCGGCGTTGCTGCCACACCTGAAAAAGCCCGCGCCGGGCAGCACCCTGACCTGGACCATCGAGTTCATCCAGCCGCTGCAAGACCTGACTACGCTCGACTGGTGCCAGTACCACGTCAACATCGAACACGCCCGCGACGGCTATGGCCACGCTGCCGCTGCGTTGTGGAGCCCGACCGGCGAGTTGATCGCCCTCAGCCGCCAGACCGTGGTGGTGTTCGCCTGAACCGCCGGTCAGTGGTGGTGCCGCTGCCGCCAGGCGCGCCACCAGCCACCGCTGAGCACAAAGCGCGGGAAGGTCACGAACTGCTCGACCACCAGGCGCTGCACCGCATCTTTGCGATCACTGAACGGCTCACTGGCCTGGGCTTCCAGGCTATGGCCGTGACGCTGCAACGCCAGGCCCGCGACAATGCCTATGACACCGACGGCGAAGCTGGCCAGACTGAGGCTGAACACGCCCGACACGATCAGCAGGAAACCGACGATAAACAGCGGCACGGCAATCAGGTGCAACGCCAGGTTGGTTGGGTGCTGATGGTTCTGTGGGTACTGACGCCATTGCCAGGCGGGGAGATTGGGGTGACGTTTGCCCATGGTGGTGAGTCCTCTGTCCGTTGAAACAACTTGGACAGAGTTTAGGTGGAGGTGGGCGAGGTGGCGAATTGGGGCTGGCTATGGGGCTCATAGTAATTATGCGATTTTTGCTCTATCTAGAAAAAATAATCGTCTGGACCATTTATGTATACATTCGGATCGCAAAGTGAAATGAATTTAGCCTTGAATTCAATTAGAGAATTTTCATTCTTTGCTTGGAAATGAAAAAGATCATTTTGCTTAGTGATATCAACAAGAAACACCTCTTTAATGGGGATGTTGTGTATTTTTAATTCGCGAATGCCATGACAATCGATGCCCATTCTGCAGGTGTTATAGCCTTTCCCTTCCCATTTTTTTGGCAAAGTATCTGGAAATTCGGGTATGTCGAATCCTAATCCCACAGAAGGTCGATCATTTTCTATTTGCAAAGAAAAAAGAGCAATTTGGCCGATTTCTACAGGCGTGCTAAAAATTTTTTCAAAAAAAATATTATGATCAAGTTCGTTCCAGTATTTCATCGACTTCTCCTAAAGTTGTAATGGTCCTTGCCGCCGTCTACGGTTCCGTTTCGAGGCTTGTCTATTGGTCGCAAATTGAAATGCGCTTTTTGGTCACCTATGCCGTCTGGTCTGCCGAATTTATGCCCGGCAGAATGGTCCTGAATAAGAACCTTCGAGCCGTCTGCTCTCGTGAATTGATAAACCCTTGAATTTATGGTTCTACCGCTTTCATCCAATATATTGTCATCATTCAAATCAGTCATTTTTTCTATTTTGTACTGTGTCGTTCTTCCTGAGCTCGGGTGTGTCATCACATCGGGGTTTTGAGTCATAGGTACATTGGCATCCCTTTTTGCTTGCCTGAACGCCCCTTTACGAGAGACATCAGGTATATCCGGTTCTGCAGGCAAAGAGCAGATCGGTTTTTTCTTTCCTGAGCCAGGACAATTTGCGCTCAACCCTAGAGGATCAACCCACCCCGTAGGGTTGGGCACATATTGGTACCCGTTGATCCCACCCGCCAACCTCACCGGGTCCGGCGTCAGGTAGCGACCAATATCCGGATTGTAGTAGCGATGGCGGTTGTAGTGCAGGCCGCTTTCCGCATCGAAATACTGCCCTTGAAACCGTAGTGGATTGTCGACTTTGCCCACGTCGAGCCGGGCGATCTGGCCGTAGGCGCGGTAGTGGGCGGACCAGACGATTTCGCCCTCGGGGCGGGTCAGTTCTTGCGGGGTGCCGAGGTGGTCGAGTTGGTAGTGGTAGGGCTTGGTTTCTTTTGGGCCGAAACCTTCCAACAGAGCCAAGGGGCGGAAGCTGTCGGGTTCGTAGAGGTAGCTGCGATGGCGCTCTGCACGGTGTTCGGCTATCAGCTTTTCGCCTTGCCAGAAAAACTCGGTGGTCTTGCCGTCTACGGTCTTGCTGATGCGGCGTCCAAATGGGTCATAGCGATAGCTGGCGGTTTCGCCGTTCGGCTTTGTGATGCTGATTAACCGATGCTGGCAGTCGTAGTGATATTCGGTGACGAGTTGCTGGCCTTTGCCGCGCCGTTCGCGGATGAGGTTGCCGAAGGCGTCGTAGTCATAGTGCCGGTCGCCCTGGATCA